>DBAV01000190.1 GCA_002291875.1 Hyphomonadaceae bacterium UBA1001 | reverse complement strand
GATGCCGCGCTCGAGGTGCTGGCGCGCGGCGGCTCGGCCGTCGATGCTGCCGTTGCGGTGCAGGCTGTGCTGGGCCTGGTCGAGCCCCAGTCGTCGGGCATTGGCGGAGGCGCATTCCTGCTGCACCATGACCGCGAGAGCGGGCGCACGACGTTTTTCGACGGGCGCGAGACCGCCCCAGCCGGCCAGCGCCCCGATGCGTTCCAGCAGCCCGACGGCCAGGCGCTGGGCTATTTCGAGGGCGCGCGGACCGGTGTCGCCACCGGCGTGCCCGGCGTGGTCGCCATGCTGGGGCTGGCCCAGGCCGAACATGGGCGCCTGCCCTGGTCCACGCTGTTCGACGCCCCGATCCGGCTGGCCGAGCAGGGCTGGGCGGTCGGCCCGCGCCTGAACATGCTGCTGGGGCGCGTGGCCGCGGTTACCGACCTCGAGGACGACCCCGACGTGCGCGCGATGTTCTTTGACGCGCGCGGCCAGGCCCTGCCGCCCGGAACGCTGGTCCGCAATCCGGCCTATGCGCGCACCCTGCGCACCATCGCACGCGACGGCGCCGACGCCTTCCTGCGCGGCGAGATCGGGGCCGGCATCCTGGCAGCCGCCGCGCGCGGCCCGCGTCCCTCGGTGCTGACGGCCGAGGACCTTGCCGCCTACCGCCCGGTCGTGCGCGAGCCCCAGTGCGCCCCCTTCCGCCAGTGGCGGGTATGCTCGGCACCGCCGCCCTCCAGCGGCATCGCCGTGCTCCAGATCCTGGCCCTGTTCGACGCGGCCGGCACCCCGCCCGTGCCCGCCAGCGCCCAGAGCGCCGAGGCAGCCGGCGTGTGGGAGCGGTTCATCAATGCCTCGCTGCTGGCCTATGCGGACCGCGATTACTGGGTGGCCGATCCGGACTTCGTCGAGGTGCCCGACCTGCTCCATCCGCCCTACATCAATGTCCGCTCGGCCCTGATGAACCCGACCGCCGCCAGTCGCGCGGCGCCCGGCGACCCGGCCGCCTTCGGTGCAGCCGGGCCGCGCCTGGGCGTGTGGGCCGGCGACCGTTCGCCGCTGGTCGAGGGCACCAGCCACTTCGTCATCATCGATGCGTGGGGCGATGTGGTCTCGATGACCACGACCGTCGAAGGGCCGTTCGGTTCGGGCCGGATGACGGGGGGCTTTTTCCTCAACAACCAGCTGACCGACTTTGCCAAGGCCGCCAGCGGCGAGGCCCGCGCCTTTGCCAACATCCCCGAGCCCGGCAAGCGCCCGCGCTCGTCCATGTCGCCCACCATCGTGTTCGATGCCGCGGGCGAACCGGTGCTGGCGGTCGGATCACCCGGGGGCAACGCCATCATCGCCTATGTCGCAAAGACCCTTGTGGGCGTGCTGCACTTCGGGCTGACCCCGCAGCAGGCGATCGACCTGCCCAATATCATCGCGCGCGGCGGCGTGGTTTCGGTCGAAAGCGCGCGGATGGACCCGGGCCTGCTGGCCGCCCTGCGGGCGCGCGGCTATACCGTGCGCGAAGGGCAGGGCGAACAGTCGGGCATCCATGCGGTCCGGATCGTGCCGGGCGGCTTTCTCGGCGGTGCGGACCCGCGGCGCGAGGGCGTCGCGCGCGAGGGACGCCTCGCCGCCCCGACCACGGCCCCGGCTCGCTGAGGCCGCTGCAATGGCTGTCACCGTTCACGGCATTCCCAACTGCGACACCGTGAAAAAGGCCCGCGCCTGGCTGGCCGCGCACGGCGTGGCGCACCGCTTTCACGATGTGCGGCGCGATGGCCTGCCGGCGGCCCTGCTGGACGGGTGGATGGCGGCTGTTGGCTGGGAGCGGCTGCTGAACCGCTCGGGCACCACCTTTCGCGGCCTGCCCGAGGCGGATCGCGCCGACCTTGATGCCGTGCGCGCGCGCGCCCTGATGCTGGCCCACCCCACTTTGATCCGCCGGCCCGTGGTGTCGTATCCGGGCGGTGTGCTGGTCGGATTTGCAGCCGATCCCTGGGCGCGGGCGTTCGGCGTCTGACCACCGTCACCACAGAGAGGATGTCCCCATGCCCACCCAGCTGATCACCGGCGCCAATCGCGGAATCGGCCTCGCGCATGTCCGCCTCGCACTCGAGGCGGGCGACACCGTCTATGCCGGCGTGCGTGACCCGGACTCGGCCGCCGACCTGCGTGCGCTGACGGGCCCCTATGACACGCGCCTGCACATCCTGACCTATGATGCCCGCGACCCCGACGCCGCCGCCCACCTGCGCACCGCGGTCGGGGACGTGCCCATCGACATCCTGTTGGCCAATGCGGGCATCTATGGCCCCGAAGGCCAGAGCCTGGGGCGCGTGGACGCGGCGGGCTTTGCAGACACGCTGCAGATCAACACCCTGGCGCCGCTGTTGCTGGCCGAGGCGTTCGCCGACCAGGTCGCCGCGTCCGAGCTGAAGGTGATTGGCCTCCAGTCCAGCCGCATGGGTTCGATCGAGGACAATGGGTCGGGCGGATACTATGCCTATCGCGCGTCCAAGGCGGCGTTGAACGCGGTGACGCGCTCGCTGGCACGCGACCTTGCGGGTCGGGGCATCAAGGTGCTCGCCCTGCATCCGGGCTGGGTGCGCACGCGCATGGGCGGCCCTTCGGCGCCCGTCGAGGTGGATGACAGCGCGCGCGCCCAGCAGGACCTGCTCAAGACGGCCGGGCCCGACCGTTCGGGCGGCTTCTGGAATTTCGACGGTGCGCGCCTGCCCTGGTAGGCCCCCTCCGACCTCTGGGGCCTCCCCCGGCCGGATCACACCGCCCATGCCCCCGGCGGTTCAACCATGACCGGCTCTCCGTCGGCGTCGAACCCGATGCGCCACGGGCGGTGTCCCGAATGGGCGAACACCGCCATCAGACCGGCATGGGACACCGCCGTGGTGGCGTCATTCAGCAGCGGGTGAAAGTTCACCGGCTCGGCCTCGAACAAGGCGCGGTCCAGCACCAGCGTGACGGCCCGCGCGCTGTCGTTGATCACGGCGAAGGCGGTCACCGAGCCAGGCCTCACCCCCAGGCTCGCCTCCATCCGCTCGGCCGCCCCAAAGCTCAGCCTCTGGCAGCCCAGCACGCGGTGCAGTGCATTGACCCTTATACGGGTGCCGGCGGCCGCCGACACCAGCACCAGCGCTCCGCCGCGATCCTCGAGAAAGAGGTTCTTGGTGTGCACCCCCGGCATGGTCAGCTTGATGCCTTCGCTCTCGGCCACCGTGAACACGGGCGCGTGGCGGTGGGTGACGTGAGCGATGCCCTGGGCGTCCAGCCAACCCAGGAAGCTGTCCCGGTCATGCCTCATGGCAGACGCTCGAGGGTGACATAGGCGCCGCCGCACTCGTCGCCCTCGGCGGGCTCAAAACGGGTGCGCGCCACCTCGTGCCAGCCCGCGCCGGGCAGTTTGAACCACGCATCGCCCTCGGGCGCCAGGTCCAGTTCGGTCAGGTGGATACGCGCGGCCACGCCCATCAGCGCCTCGTAGATCTGTGCGCCGCCGATCACGCACACCTCGTCGCTGCCGCGCACGGCCGCCATCGCGCGCCCTGCGGCGACCATGGCCCACAGGTCCGAAAAGCACCATCCGCGCGGCGTGGTGCGGTCGGTGGCGCGTGTCAGCACCAGATTGTCGCGCCCTGGCAGGGCCCGACCGATCGAGTCCCACGTCCGCCGCCCCATCAGCACGGGCCGTCCCATGGTGACGGCGCGGAAATGCTTCAGATCGCTGGGCACGCGCCAGGGCAGGGTGCCATCGCGGCCGATCACGCCATTCCGTCCGCGCGCGACGACCAGGCTGAGGATGGGCGGTAGGGGCGCGGCATGGGGAATGGTGGCTGGCGGCATCGCCTCCGCGCATCGCCGCCCCGCCCCGCCCCGTCAATGCCCCCGCACCGGCTGATCGCGCAGACGGTGTCACCGGGCGGGGCGCATACAGCCACCCTATCCGCGCGGAGAAGGTGGCGGATGGGGAGGAAGGCGGATTGCGCGGGGGGGCGGGGACGGCCAAAGGACACGGATGGACACCACCACCACCCACCGCCCGGCCGCGGGCCGGTTCTTCGAGGATTTCCGGGTCGGCGAGACCCTGATCCACGCCACGCCGCGCACCCTGACCGATGCCGATGCGGCGCTGTATATCGCCCTGACCGGTGCGCGCCATGCGCCCTTCAGTGCCCGCACCTTCGCCGAATCGATCGGCCTGGCCGGGGGAATGCTGGACCCGCTGCTGGTGTTCCACGTGGTGTTCGGCAAGAGCGTGCCGGACGTGTCGCTGAACGCGGTGGCCAATCTGGGCTATGCCGAGGGGCGGTTCCTGCGTGCCGTGCGTCCGGGCGACACCCTGCGTGCCCAGAGCACGGTGATCGGGCTGAAGGAAAACTCGAACCGCACCACCGGCGTCGTGCATGTGCGCACCCGCGGCCTCGACCAGCATGATCGGACGGTCCTGGACTATGTGCGCTGGGTGATGGTCAACAAGCGCGATCCGGCGGCACCCGCGCCTGGCCCCGAAGCCGCCCCGCCCCGCCTGGCGCCCGCGCTTGCTGCCGCCGACCTTGCAGTGCCCGAGGGCCTCGATTTTGCCAGTCACGACGATGCGCTGTCGGGTTCGCCGTTGCGTCTCGAGGATTATTCCGTGGGCCAGCGAATCGACCATGTGGACGGCATGACGGTCGAGGAGGCCGAGCATCAGATTGCCACCCGCCTCTATCAGAACACGGCCCGGGTGCATTTCGACGCCCTGGGCCAGGCCAGCTCGCGCTTTGGCCGGCGGCTGATCTATGGCGGTGTGGCAATCTCGACCGCGCGCGCCCTGTCCTTCAACGGGCTGGCCAATGCGGGGATCGTGCTGGGACTGAATGCCGGACGCCATGTCGCCCCGCTGTTTGCTGGCGACACGGTTCATGCCTGGTCGGAAATCCTCGAGACCGCAGTGCTGGCACCATCGGTCGGGGCGCTGCGGGTGCGCCATGTCGCCACCCGCAACCGCCCCTGCGCCGACTTTCCCGACCGTGATCCGGCCGGCGCGTACGACCCGGCGGTCATACTCGACCTCGACCTTTGGTGCGCCATCCCGCGCCGGGGCTGAGCGCGCACGAAAAAGGCCGGCCCGCACCCGCGGACCGGCCCCGTTCGCACCCCTGCGGGGCGCCTGGTGTGGATGGTCAGGCCGCCATCTGCTGCGAGCGGTCCTGCACCAGCTTCTGCACCGACACATAGTCGGTCTTGCCACTGCCCAGGACCGGGATTTCCGGCACCTCGACGATCTTCTTGGGCACCTGCAGCTCGGGCACGCCATTCTCCTTGGCCCACGAGTGCAGAGCCTCGACCTTGGCGCCATTGCGGTCGGTGACCAGCACCAGCTGCTCGCCCTTGCGCTGGTCGGGGATCGACACGCAGACATGGCTGTTCTCGGGCCAGATGGCGTGGGCATAGGTTTCCACCGCCGCCAGGCTGACCATCTCGCCGCCGATCTTGGCAAAGCGCTTGACCCGCCCCTTGATCGCGATCCAGCCATCGGCGTCGATGGTGACCACGTCTCCGGTGTCGTGCCAGCCGCTTTCATTGCGCTCGAGCACGCCCGGATTGTCGTGGCGCAGATAGCCCAGCATCACGTTCGGCCCCTTCACCAGCAGCCGGCCCATTTCGGGGTCCAGCCCCGGCACCGGCTCGAGGCGGTACTCCATGCCCTGGAAGATCGCGCCCACCGTGCCGACCTTGTTCATCGACGGCTTGTTGCACGCGATGATCGGCGAGGCCTCGGTCGCGCCATAGCCCTCGAGGATGATGCCGGGCGACTTGGCCGCCAGCATGCGGTGGGTCTCCTCGCGCACCTTCTCGGCACCGCAGACCGCCAGTTGCAGCTGACGCAGGTCATCGGGGCCCGAGGCGCGGATGTACTGGTTCAGGAAGGTGTCGGTGGCGAAGATCACGTTCGCGCCCGACTGGCGGATCAGTTCGGGGATCTGCTTGATGTGCAGCGGGCTGGGATAGAGGAAGGTCTTGTGGCCCGACAGCACCGGCAGAAGCGTGCCCGCCGTCAGCCCGAAGCAGTGGAACATCGGCAGCGGATTGAAGAACACCCAGTCGGGCTGGAACGGCACGTGCGCCAGCGCCTGCTCGACATTGGCGACCAGGTTCGCATGGCTGAGCACCACGCCCTTGGGCGCGCCCTCGGTGCCCGAGGTGAACAGCACCACCGCCGGATCGTCGGGCGTGCGGGCGGGGGCCGCACCCGCACCCAGCTTGGCCTTCAGCGCGCCGGTGATCTTGGTCAGTGCGGACATCTTCTCGCGCACGTCCTCGAGATAGACGACCCGGAAATCGCGTCCCAGGTCGGCCACCAGGCCCTCGAGGTTGGCCAGCCCCACAAAGCGCCGCGAGGTCAGGATCGTGCGCACCTCGGCCATCTTGCATGCCGCGCGGATGTTGCGCGCGCCGGCGGTGAAGTTCAGCATTGCGGGGATGCGGCCGATCGCGTGCGTGGCAAAGAACGCCACCGTGCAGCCGATGCTGGAGGGCAGCATGATCCCGACATGGGTCTGGTTCCTGACGATCGGCTTGATCGCCTCGCCCAGCACGAAGGTGCCCAGCGCCAGGCGGTCGAAGGTGATCGGCGCGCGGTCTGCGTCCTCGAGGATTTCGGTCTTGCCGCCAGCGGCGGCACGGGCCTCGAAGAGTGCCTGCAGGATGGTGCGGCGCGAGCGAGCGACGTCGAAACGAGGCTGTGTCATCGTCTTCCCTATCTTTGCGAGAGGACCGGCGGCCATTCTGACGCGGCGTAACGATCCGTCACCTGTCGTGATGGGGTGTAAGGCGCGGGCAGGGCGGGTGCAAGACGATGCCACATTTCGGTCACGCGGAATCGATCCCCAAGGGTTCACGAGTGCGTAAGATGGCTCCGGGTGGCCAGCCCGCGGACGCGCCCAACGCGGAAATCAGGTTGTGGCAGGGGGCCACCCGCGCGGCCGGCGACCGGCAGGATGGGGCCGGGCGGGGCAGGGTGCGGATGCCGGGCGGCTCTTGCACGTTGCGGCTTGACGCGGCGGGGACTCATCGGTAACGGCACCGCTTCTCGTTTGGACCGGCTGTAAGCCCTGCTTAGACGCGGTCCGTCGAAACACGCTCATCGTCCCGGCGCGGCCGGGTTGCTTGATCGGCCGGGGGGTGGCTTGTCGCCGTCCCACGGCCGCGCGTGCTTGGCGGAACCTTCTCACGCAGTGCTGGCGGCCTCCGGACGGTTCAAGTTCACGTCGTTCGGGGGTGATCCCCGGTCGAGGCCGCTGGCGAGACAGGTTTCGGGATGACCCAACAGAACATCAGGATCCGGCTGAAGGCGTTCGACCATCGCACGCTCGACCAGTCGACGCGCGAGATCGTCAGCACGGCCAAGCGGACGGGCGCGAACGTGCGCGGCCCCGTGCCGCTGCCGACCCGCATCGAGCGCTTCACCGTCAACCGCTCGCCCCACGTCGACAAGAAGTCGCGCGAGCAGTTCGAGATCCGCACCCACAAGCGCGTGCTCGATATCGTCGATCCCACCCCCCAGACCGTCGATGCCCTGATGAAGCTGGACCTCTCGGCCGGCGTCGACGTCCAGATCCAGGTGATGAGCTGATCCCATGACGGTTTCCCGACGCACCGGCGTTCTCGCCAAGAAGATGGGCATGATGCGCGTGTTCGCCGAGGATGGCGCCCACGTGCCGGTCACGGTGCTCTCGCTCGAAGGCTGCCAGGTCACTGGCCAGCGCACGGCCGAGCGTGACGGCTACACCGCGGTCCAGCTGGGCGCGGGTCGCGCCAAGGCCAAGAACACCCCCAAGCCCCAGCGTGGCCAGTTCGCCAAGGCGAATGTCGAGGCCAAGTCGCGCGTGGTCGAGTTCCGCGTCGCCGAGGACATGCTGCTGCCCGTCGGCGCCGAAATCACCGCTGACCATTTCGTGCCCGGCCAGAAGATCGACGTCACCGGCACCACGGTGGGCAAGGGGTTTGCGGGCGCGATGAAGCGCTGGAATTTCGGCGGCCTGCGCGCCAGCCACGGGGTGTCGGTCTCGCACCGCTCGCACGGCTCGACCGGCCAGCGTCAGGACCCGGGCAAGGTGTTCAAGAACAAGAAGATGGCCGGCCATCTGGGCGTCGAGCGCGTCACCACCCAGAACCTCGAGGTCGTGCGTGTCGACGCCGAGCGGGGGCTGATCCTGGTGCGCGGTGCGGTCCCCGGATCGGACGATGGCTGGGTCGAGGTGCGCGACGCCGTGAAGGTGGCGCGCCCGGATGGGGCCGCTGTGCCGGCGGCGTTCCGCGCCGCGGGTGCGGCCCAGACCGAAACTGCGGAGTGATCGCGTCATGAAGTTCGACGTCACCACGCTGGACGCAGGCAAGGCCGGCTCGATCGAGCTGGACGATGCGGTGTTCGGCATCACCGAAATCCGCGGCGACATCCTGCAGCGCATGGTCAAGTACCAGCTGGCCAAGCGCCGCGCGGGCACCCAGTCGGCCAAGACCCGCTCCGAGGTCAACCGCTCGAAGTCCAAGATGTACAAGCAGAAGGGCACCGGGCGGGCGCGGCACGCCTCGGCCAACGCGCCGATCTTCCGGGGCGGCGGCATGGCCCACGCGGTCAAGCCGCGCGATCATGCGCACAGCCTGAACAAGAAGGTCCGCGTGATGGCGCTGCGCCATGCGCTGTCGTCCAAGGTCGTATCCAAGTCGCTGATCGTGCTGGACGACGCGGTCCTGTCGCAGGCCCGCACGGCCGCGCTGCGTGCCCAGCTGGAAAAGCTTGGTGTCACCAACGCCCTGATCGTCGCCGGCGCCGAGGTCGACCGCAATTTCGCGCTCGCCGCGCGCAACCTGCCCAATATCGACGTGCTGCCCACCCAGGGCCTCAACGTTTATGACGTGCTGCGCCGCCGCACCCTGGTGCTGACGCGCGCGGCGGTCGAGGGCATCGCCGGACGCTTTGTCCAAGCCAAGGAAGCCGCGTGATGGCCGCCCAGATCGCCCTTCGTCACTACGACACCATCATCGCCCCGGTGCTGACCGAGAAGACCACCATCCTGTCGGAGTCCAACCAGGTCGTGTTCCGCGTGCCGCTCGACGCCACCAAGCCCCAGATCAAGGAAGCCGTCGAGGCCCTGTTCAAGGTGCGGGTCGCGGCGGTCAACACCATCCGCGTCAAGGGCAAGACCAAGCGCTTCAAGGGCATGCCCGGCCAGCGCTCCGACTACAAGAAGGCGATGGTGCGCCTGG
>DBAV01000029.1:587-21908 GCA_002291875.1 Hyphomonadaceae bacterium UBA1001 | reverse complement strand
TCGACGCCGGCGGCCACCGGATCATCCGCGGTCCCGCCCGCAGTGCCGCCTGCAGTGCCGCCGCCTCCTCCGCCGGTCACCACGGAACCGGCATGACGGTCGCGCGGGCGCAGGCCCTGCCGGCAGCGCGCATCCTGCCGGGCGGCCGCACCGACGCCGCAGCCCTGCTGCTGGCCGGCGGCGCATCCGACAGCCCCATCGACCATGCCCTTGTCACCGCCTTCGCCCATGCGCCCTATCTGATGCGCCTGGGGCGGACGCGGCCCGACCTGGTGGGCGCCATCCGGTCGCAGGGCTGGTCTGGTGTGGCGGAAGACGCCATTGCCCTCGCCCAGGCCGCGGCTGCGGAACCGGAATCCGAGGCCGCGGTGATGGCGCGCCTGCGCCGGGCCAAGGCGGCGTGTCATCTGGCGCTGGCGGTGGGCGACCTTTCGGGCGAGGCGGACCTGGATGCCGTCACCGGGGGGCTGACGCGCTTTGCCGACGCCGCCATCGCGGCCGCACTGGCCCACGCCTGGACCCATGCCGCCGACAAGGGCCAGCTGGCGGTCGACCCGCACGAGGCCGGCGCCCAGCCGGGGCTGTGCCTGATCGCCATGGGCAAGGCCGGCGCCTTCGAGCTGAACTATTCCAGCGATGTCGATTTCACCTGCTTTTACGATTCCGCCACCCTGCCGGTGCGCCCGTGCGTCGAGCCGCGCCGCGCCGCGCTGCTGGTGGTCGAACAGCTGGTCGCCATCCTGGAACGGCGCACGGCAGACGGCTATGTGCTGCGCACCGACCTGCGCCTGCGGCCCGATCCGGGCTCGACCGCGCCGGCGGTCGCGTTCGGCATGGCCGAGCGATACTATGAGAGCGTCGGCCAGAACTGGGAGCGGGCGGCGCTCATCAAGGCGCGGCCCATGGCCGGTGACCTGGAGGCCGGGTCGGCCTTCCTGGCCGGGCTGGTGCCCTTCGTATGGCGTCGACACCTCGATTACGCCGCCATCGCCGACATCACCTCGATCCGCCGCCAGATCCTGGGCGGGGGGGCAGGGCGTACGCTGGACGAGACGGCGTGCGACGTGAAGCTGGGGCGCGGCGGCATCCGCGAGATCGAACTGTTCGTCCAGACCCAGCAGCTGATCCTCGGTGGGCGCGACCCCTCGCTGCGCAGCCCGCGCACGCTCGAGGCCCTGGCGGCGCTGACGTCGGCCGGCGCGCTGCCCGACGATGTGCGCGGCGAACTGGCGCGCGCCTATGGCGTGTTGCGCGCGGTCGAGCACCGCATCCAGATGCTGGAGGACGAGCAGACCCACCGCGTGCCCGCCGACGCGGGCGTGCGCACCGATCTGGCGGCCCTTTGCGGCCTGCCGGACGCCGCGGCGTTCGACACCTGGCTCTCGGCAACGCGCCGCAGCGTCGCGCACGCGGTGGACTCGCTCTTTGGCGGGGCCCAGCCGCTGGGCGACAGTGCTGGCGGCGCGCTGGTGTTCACCGGCGTCGAGGACGACCCCGAGACCCTTCAGACCTTGCGCGCCATGGGTTATCGCGAGCCCGCCCGGGTGACCCAGACGGTGCGCGGCTGGCATCATGGCCGCATCCGGGCCACCCGCACCCCGCGCGCGCGCGAAATCCTGACCGCCATCAAGCCGCGCCTGTTGCGCGCCCTGGCCGACACCGGCGGGGCCGACCAGGCTTTCGTGCGGTTCGACCAGTTCCTTTCGGGACTGAATGCAGGGGTGCAGACGCTGGCCTTGCTGGAAGCCCGCCCCGAGGCGCTGGCCGCGCTGGCACGCCTGCTGGCGGTGGCCCCGCGCCTGGCGGATGTGCTGGCGCGCCGGCCCGATCTGATCGACGCGGCGCTGGATCCGCGCATGGCGCTGCCGGTGTCCGAAGAGTCCGACACCGCCATCCTGGAGGCCGCCTGCGCGCAGGTGTCTGCGGCCGGCGATTTTGCAGATGCGCTGGACCGGCTGCGGCGCCTGCGGCGCGAGGAGGGGTTCCGCATCGGGCTTCAGGTGCTCGAGGGGCGGATCGGTGCCGACGTGGCCGCCAAGGCCCAGTCGCGCCTGGCGGAGGCATGCGTCGAGGCGGTCGCACGCGCCGCCGTCGCCGAACTGGGGCGCACGGCCGGTGCCCCTCCGGGGCGCTGGGTGCTGGTGGCACTGGGCAAGCTGGGCGGGCGCGAGATCGGCCCGCGCTCGGACCTCGATCTGATGCTGGTCTATGATGCCGCCGAGGGCGCCCGGTCCGACGGGCCGATGCCGCTGGATGCGCGCGACTGGTTCACGCGCTTTCTCCAGCGCCTGACGGCAGGGCTCTCGGCGCCCACCGCCGAGGGCATCCTCTACGAGGTCGACCTGCAGCTGCGCCCATCGGGCAAGCAGGGCCCGGTGGCCGTCCGGATCGAGAGTTTCGAGCGGTATTACGCTGCCGAGGCCTGGACCTGGGAACTGATGGCGCTGACGCGGGCCCGCCCCGTCGTCGGCGACCCTGCGCTGGCCGGGCGGGTCGCTGCGGCGGTCCGTTCGGCCCTGACGGTCCCGCGCGATGCGCATTTGATCCGCCGTGATGCGGCAGACATGCGCGCCCGCCTCTCGCGTGAGAAACCCTCACGCGGGGGGTGGGACCTCAAGCGGCGCCCAGGGGGGCTGGTTGACATCGAGTTTGCCGCTCAGGTGGGGCAGCTGCTGCATGCCCCGCATTTGCAAGCCATCCGTCCCGACACTGCCGGCGCGCTGGAGCAGCTGCGGGCAGGCGGATGGCTGGAAGCCGAGGGCGCGGACGCGCTGTGCGGCGCGCTGGCGCGGCTGTCGGCGGCGCGCCAGGTGCTGGACCTGGCGATCGAGGGCCCGCTCGACCCCGCGGCGGCGCCGGCGGCACTGGCCGGCCTTCTGGCGCGCACGCTGAATGCGCCCGACCTGGCTGATGCGCAGCGGGTCCTGGACGCGGTGTGCAGCCGCGCCGCACTGCATGTCGCTGCGATGCTGGCAACGGAAACGCCTGTGGGCGGCGTGCAACCCCCAGAGGTCGCGGATACCCCGCGCCCCGCCCAGGGATGACCCCGATGCGTCTGATGCCTTCCGCAACCCCCCTTGCCGCCGCTGCGGTGCTGTTCACGATGATTGCCGCGCCCGCGATCGCGCATGACCATGGCGGACGCGGCGCGCACATGCTCGAGCGCGCCGACACCGACAATGATGGTGCCATCAGCCGTGCCGAGGCCGTCGCCGCGCGCGCCGCCACCTTCCAGCGCCTCGATGCCAATGCCGATGGCGCGATCGACCTGGCCACCGAGATGCGCCGTCATCGCGGTCGCGGCGGCGCCGAGGGTGGTCCGGCGCCGGGTGCCGATGCCCGGTCGGAAGGGCGTCCCGAAGCGCGAAACCAAGCGCGCGGCGCGCCGCTCGACGCCAATGCGGATGGCCGTGTCAGCCGGGACGAGTTCATGGCCCGCCTGCCGATGTTCGACCGTCTGGACGCCGATCGCGACGGGCGCGTCACCCGCGCCGAGCTGATCGCTGCACGCCAGGCCCGCGGCGACGGCCCGCGGTGAGGTCATGGGGAAGGCGGGTGGTGACCACGGGCGGTGAAGGCTGCGGGCGACATCGACGCCGACCTTCTGGCGCGGGCCGCACGCGGCGACGCGCGCGCTGCGTCCGAGCTGGTGCGCCGTCGCCTTCCCCGCCTTGTCGGCCTGGCGCGGCGCCTGCTGAACGACGCGGCCGAAGCCGAGGACGTCGCCCAGGAGGCGTTCATGCGCCTTTGGGATCGTGCATCGCGCTGGCGCTCGGAGGGCGCGCGTGTCGAGACCTGGCTGTGGACGGTGGCAACGCGGCTGTGCCTGGACCGGCTGCGCCGCCGCCGGCCCGTCGCCGACCCCGAGGCGTTGGACGCCCTTGCCGATCCCGGTGCCGATCCGCTGGAGGGATTGCTGGCGGCCGAACGGGCCGAGCGGGTGGCGCGGGCGCTGATGGGCCTGCCCGACCGCCAGCGTGTGGCGATCGTGCTGCGCCATCAGGAGGGGCTTTCGCAGGCCGAGGCCGCCCGGCTGATGGAAATCCGCGAGGAGGCGCTGGAGAGCCTTCTCGCACGGGCGCGGCGTACGCTGCGTGCGCGCCTTCTGGATACGGAGACCGGCGATGATCCTTCAGCCTGACCCGCTCCTTGAGATGGAACCCGATCCGCTGGCAGCAGACCTGTTGCTGGCGCGCGGGGCGTTCGACGCCGCGCCGGGAGGCCTTGAGGCGCGTATCCTGGCCCGCCGGCCGCGCGGCGTGCGGCTGTCCGGCGCGGGCGGGGCCGGGCTGGTGCTGTCGCTGCTGCTGGGGGTCGGTTCGGGGCTGGCGGTTGCGCAGACCCTGCCGGGCCCGGCACTGGATGACGCCACGGTGGTCGAGAGCCTGGGCGAAGCGTTCGGGGAGGGGGTGTGATGCGTTGGGGCCTTTATGCGTCGCTGGCGCTGAACCTGGTGCTGGTGGGCGCGGTCGCGGGCGCGCTGGCCGCCGGGGTGCGGCTGGACCGACCGCACGGCCCGCCGCCCTTCGAGCGCGGCGCCGACGAGGGCGGGCGGGCCGAACTGATGCACAAGCTTGGCCCCGAGCAGCGCGAGTTGTTGCGCCGCACTGCCCGCCAGGGGTTCGAGGCCACGGCGGACCTCAGGGTGACGGCGCGTGATGCGCGTCAGCGCCTGGTCGCGCTGGCCGCGGCTCCGACCTTTGACCGCGCTGCCATCGAGGCCCAGCTGGCGCAGGTGCGCCGGCTGGACGGCGAGGTCGCCGCCGCCTTCTCGGGTGCGTTACTGGATGCCATGGCCGCCATGTCGCCGGCCGACCGCGCGGCGGTGGCGCGTACGCTGTTCATCCGGCGGATGGGCCTGGGTGCGGTGGGCGAAGAGGGTCGCGGCCCCCTGGCTGGCCCGCCACCGCCGGCCCTGTCACCCCAGGCGCCCGCACCCGACGTCCGACCCGAGGCGATCACACCGGCCGAGCCCGGAACGCCCTGAGGCCTGAACGCCCCGGGTCTCAGCGATTGGCGGGTTCGGCCACCGCGACGTCGCGCCGCGCGGACACGATGGTGACCACCACCCCGGCCAGCACGTCCAGCAGCGACATCACCATGATCAGAAAGAACACCGAGGTCGCAAAGCCCGGCAGCAGCAGGAACTCGACCAGGCAGACGATGAACAGCAGCATCGACAGGGCATGGTTCAGGATCGCGGTGGTGCCGGTGGAGGTGGACTTCAGCAGCTCGACGAACAGCAGCAGCAGCGACAGCAGGATCAGCACGTCCCCCCACGACATCGACCAGGTGACGCCCGAGGTCATGGGCACCGTCAGTGCCGCCGAATTCAGTCGCTCCAGCACCTGTTCCTGTGACGCCCCGATCGCCATCAGATTGTACATCAGCACCGAAATGCTGAGCAGCGGAAAGATGTTGAAAATCGTCCCCATGGTGGCGCTCCCCTCCGGCTTCCGGCCGCCCGTCCTCTTTCGCCGTTAACCGTCGGGAGGTCAAATGGCGGCGGTGTGGGGGCGCTGGCGACGGGCGCGCAACGGGGCTCAGCTCAGCCCGAAATCGGCCATGGTGAACCGCAGGCGCTCTTCGCCCGGGAACGCGGCCACCACGCTCAGCGCGGGCTGGTCGAACCGCATCAGCAGGGTTCGCTCGTGGCGCAGGCTGGTGCCATCCAGGGCGGCGGGGTCGAACACCGCCAGATTGCGCCCCTCTGGCGGGTCGCGCACCGAGGCATAGCGGATCGCCTGGGTGTGGATGGCGCGTGCCGCATCGCCCAGCGCTTGGCAGGGGCCGTAATCATCGGGGTGCATCCACAGCGCGCCAAAGCTGTCGAATGGGCTGGTGGTCAGGTCCAGCGCCCGCGTGCACGTCACCTCGACGCTGATTGCGGTGTGTTCGGCCGTCGCCGAAGGCCACGCCATACCCGGCGAACGCGCCAGAAAGGCCAGGCGCCACCACGCCACCTCGGCAATGGCGGTCACCAGGCGTTCTGCTGCATGGAACACGCCCGGGCGCTGGTGTGCCCGGCGAAAGCGCGAGGCCGTGGCGTGACCATAACGAAACGCCGAAGCCAGCAGCCAGGGCAGGCCCCGGGCCGAAGGTGGAAGGGGCGGCTTGGCCTCTTCGACCAGTCGTTCCAGGATGGCCTGATCGGCAACGCTGTCGGTCAGTCGAACGGTGGCGATGCGGTGCTGGCCCTCGACCACGCGCCAAATCCGTCCCGCATGGGCGATCAGATGGTGTGGGGCCGGGATCGGGGGCAGGTCAGACCCGGGCGCGGTAGGCATCGATCAGGTCCGCCACCCGCATCAACCCCCCGATTGTCGCTATCAAGGTGATCGGGCGCGGGTCGAGATCGACTTGGCGCGTGCGCAGCCAGGAGCGCGCTGCTCGGTCGTCCGAGCCAGTGAGCGCGTCCAGGCCGCGGAAAGCCCGGACCAGCACCTGGCCCAGTTCAAACGCTTTTTCGACCCTGCGCAGCTTGTAGGTGCCCGCCCGCAGGCGCGAGGCCGAGGCGGGCGAGATTCCCAGCACCGATGCCAGTTCGGCATTGGTCAGATCCCACGCATCGGCGACCTGAGCCACCGCGGTCGAAAGCACACGCGACTCGGCGTCGGCAAGGCTCGCGTCCTGCGGCCGGACAAGGGTGGGAAGGCGGGTAATGGCGCGGGGCATGATTGTTCCTCAGAAACGAAATATAAGAAAACGTTCTGAGGAATGCAATGGGGCGTGCACGGCAGGTGTCGCCCGTGCCGCTTCGCGCGCCCGAGCCTGTCGCCCTGCCCGTGCCCGCCGCCGCCTGGCTCAGATCTCGTCCCAGCCGCCATTCTGGCGCGCCCGGCCGTTCAGCCACATCACCCCCAGAAGGTCGGTCATGGCCGCCCACAGCCGCCCCAGATTGGTGTATTTCGAAGTTCCCGCACCGCGCGGGCGGTGGCCGACATCGACGAACTCGACCCGATAGCCCTCGCGGATCATCAGCGCGGCCATGTAGCGGTGCATGTGATCGAAATAAGGGAGGCGCAGGAAGGCCTCGCGGTGCATCGCCTTGATCCCGCAGCCCGAGTCGTCGCTGTGGTCGCGCAAGAGCGACTTGCGCACCCGGTTGGCCCATTGCGAGGCGACGCGCTTGGCGTTGCTGTCTCGCCGCGTGGTGCGCCGGCCCTGCACCATGGCCAGCCCCACCGGGGCGTCCGGGCGGGTGAGTTTCTGGATCAGGCGGTTCAGGTCGGCCGGGATGTTCTGGCCATCGCCGTCCAGCGTGCACACGATCGCTCCGCGCGCGGCCAGCACGCCCGTCCGGATCGCGCGGCTCTGGCCGGCATTGGTGCGGTGCGACACCAGGCGCAGCATGGGCAGCTCGGCCTTGGCGGCGGCCAGCTCGGCACGGGTGGAATCGCGTGAGGCGTCGTCGACGAACACCATCTCGAACGAGCGCCCGTCCAGTGCGGCCGCGATCTCGCGCGCCAGGGCGGCGGCATTGCCCGCTTCGTTGAACACCGGCACCACGACGCTGATTTCCAGCGCGGGCAGCGCGCCGGCATTGGGCGCGCGCGTCATCGTCGGGACCGGTTGGGGGGCATTTGCGATCATGAGGGCGTGCATAGCGCCCGCCCGTGCGGCGCGCTAGGAACCCCCGGCATGACCGACACACCCACGATTGCGCCGTCGCTGGCCGTCCCGCCGCCCGTCGACGGCCTCGACCGTCTGGCGCGGTCCCGCTTTGCCTGGCTGGTGCTGGCTGCGGTCGCCGCCGCCTTTGCACTGCTCGGCTATGGCCTGCCGCCGCTGGACCGCGACGAGAGCCGGTTCGCCCAGGCCACGGTCCAGATGCTGGAAACCGGCGACTTCGTCGATATCCGCTTTCAGGACGAGGCCCGCCACAACAAGCCCGTAGGCATCTATTGGCTTCAGGCGGCGGCTGTGTCCGTGCTGTCCGACCCGGCCGCGCGTGAAATCTGGGCTTTTCGCATCGTCTCGACGCTTGGCGCCATCCTGGCGGTGCTTGCCGCGTTCTGGGGCGGGCGGTCGCTGGTGGGCGCGCGCGCCGCCTTCATCGGCAGCGCGCTGTTCGGGGCGACGGTGCTGATGTCCACCGAGGCGCACATCGCCAAGACCGACGCCATGCTGGCGGGGATGACGACGCTGGCAGTGGCGTGTCTGGCGCGGCTGAGGATGGGCGAGGGCGGGCGCTGGACGGCGCTGCTGTTCTGGTTCGCGGTCGGCGCGGGCATCCTGCTGAAGGGCCCGATCACCCCGCTCGTGGCCTTCCTGACACTTCTGGTGCTGTGGCTCTGGGAGGGGCGGCGTGCGCCCTGGGCGCGCCCGCTGGTTTCGGTGACGGGGCCGCTGCTGATGGCGCTGGTGGTGGTGCCGTGGCTGGTAGCGGTGCAGACGGCGACCGACGGGGCCTTCCTGGTCGAGGCCGTCACCGGGGACTTCAAGCCCAAGCTGACCGGCGCGGACGAGGGCCATCATGGCTGGCCCGGCTATCACACAATGCTGCTGCCGCTGCTGCTGTTTCCGGCCACCATCTGGCTGATTCCCGGCCTGCGCCTGGGCTGGAGCGCGGTGCGCAACCCGATCGGCACCGAGAATGCCAACGCCATCCGCTTTCTCGTGGCGTGGATCGTGCCGACCCTTGTGGTCATGGAACTGACGCCCACCAAGCTGTTGCACTACACCCTGCCGATCTATCCCGCCCTGTGCCTGCTGATCGGGGCGGCGGTGAACCGTTCGGACCGGTTCGGCTGGGGCTCGGCGCTGCTGGCGGGGCTGGCGGCGACCGCGCTTCTGACCGTGTTCTTCGGCTTTCGCACGGGCGGGCTCGAGGTGTTCGAGGGCGAGGGACTGGGCCTGCCCGCCGCCTTGGCGGCCGGGGTCGTGGCCGTGGTGCTGGGGGCGCACTGGTGGCTGCTGTCGGCCGGGGCGATGCGCGGCACGTCGGTGCGCCTGATGCGCGTGCTGGCGGTTGGCTTCCTGGCACTGTTCCTGGTGAAATGGTCAGCGCCGGCGACGCTGTTCCCGTCCACCTCGATGGCCCGCATGGCCGAGGCGCTGGACGGCCCGGGCCCGCTCTTGTCGGTCGGCCATTACGAGCCCAGCCTTGTGTTCCAGACCGCCACGGACACCGTGATGCTGCCCGGCAGCACGGCCGCAGCGGCGGCCCAGCTGGGCCAGCGGGCCCTTGTCGAGGACCGCGAGCGGGCCGCCTTCGAGGCCGGGCTTGCCGTCCGCGGCCTCTGGTTCCGTCCGCGCCCCGACATCGTGGTGCTGGAAGCATTCAACTACAATGGCGGGGACCGCGTGCGCGTCATCGCCGGCAATGTGCTGCCCCGGACCGGCGCTGCATCGCCACCCGATGCCCTCGCGCCGACCCCACCACCGCCCCCCGCGAGGGCGCTGTGACCACGCGCGCGATCGAGATCGTCGAGGTCGGCCCGCGCGACGGCCTGCAGAACGAGGCGGTGCTGCTGGACACCGACACCAAGCTCGACTTCATCGCCCGCCTCGTGGCAGCCGGGGTGCGGCGGATGGAAGCTGGCAGCTTCGTCAACCCCGTCCTGGTGCCCGCGATGGCCGACAGCGCGGCCGTGTTCGAGCGGGTCGAGCGCCAGGGCGGTACGCGCTACATCGCGCTGGCCCTGAACGAGAAGGGCTGGCGGCGCGCCCACGCCGCCCTCGCCGACGAGATCAACCTGGTGCTGGTGGCCAGCGAGGGGTTCGGGCGCCGCAACCAGAACCAGTCGCCGCAGGACTCCATCCGCTCTTTCGAGGCGATCGCCGCGCTCGCCGCCGATGACGGTGTGCCGATTTCGGCGACGGTGTCGGTGGCATTTGGTTGCCCGTTTGACGGCGAGGTGGATGCAGGGTTGGTGACCGACCTGGTGCGCCGGGCCGCCGCGGCCGGCGCGCGCGAGGTGGCGCTGGCCGACACGATCGGCGTGGCCGATCCCTGGCAGGTGTCGATGGCATTCCGGGCCGCCCGCGCTGCCGCGCCCGGCGTGGTGTTGCGGGCGCACTTCCACGACACGCGCGGGGCGGCGCTGGCCAATGTGTTCGCCGCGCTCGAGGCCGGCGCCAGCGTGATCGATGCCTCGTGCGGGGGCATTGGGGGGTGTCCTTTCGCCCCGAGCGCCACCGGCAATGTCGCCACCGAGGACGTGGTCTACATGCTCGAGCGCGCCGGCATTGCGACCGGGCTCGACCTCGACCGGCTGATCCAGACCGCGCACTGGCTGCAGGGCCCCCTGGGGCGCACGGTGCCGTCGCGGGTGGCGAAAGCGGGCGGTTTTCCCCCCCGCTCACCGGCCTAGGCCCGCCTCACGCCCTCAACCGCCCCAGCCGTCATCGCAGCCAGAGCGCAGCGCAGAGCCGGACCCATCCACCCAGCGTGAGGGGATAGGTCCCGGGTCCGATGCTGGCGCACCGGCCCGGGATGACGGGCGGTGGTGAGTGCCTCTGCGATGGCTTCAGTGGAGACGCAGATGGGGGCGATCGGCCAGTACCACCCAGTGGCCTTCGGCATCACAGCGGTCCAGAGCCGCATGGGCCGTCGTCAGGACCGGATGCAGGGGCGCCACCCGGCGGGCGATCTGCGCCGAGCCGAAGGCGATGGCCAGAAACCGGCGGGTCACGAAGCGAGGATCGTCTGGCACGTGTTCGAGGCCTGAAAACAGCACCGTCGGGAAGAGCCGCGGCTGAAAGGACATCAGCGCGTCGTCCGCCTCAACGGGCTGTGGGAACAGCACCACGGCCCATACCTGTGGCAGCAGGGACGCGAACTGGATGAAGCGGTGATCGACCCCGACACGCTCCAGCACCTCGTCCAGGGGCGCGCACGCAACATCTTCGACGCTGAGGCGGCAGAACACCAGGTCCTTGGCCGGGTCCGACCCGGCAGACGGCCGGCGCTCCTCGATCATTGTGGCAGGAATAACGATGCCCATTCGACCCCCTCTGGTACATCCCATTGATGGTCGGAATATAGGGTCCGTCAGCCGGTTTTTCAAGGATCAGCGGGCGTTTGCCGGCCGTTTCGCGCGTCGTTCGCCCTGGCGGATTTCCCTTTGCATATCGGCGACATAGGCGGCGAAATCGACCTGGATGCGGTGGCGCGGGCTGTCGTAGAAATGCCCCAGATGACGCTTCTCGTCGGCGATGATGGTGCGTTGCATTTGTGTGTCTGATGGCAGGGCATAGGTGCCCGCCCAGAGGCGCGCCACCAGCTTGGACTGCTGTTCGGCAAAGTTCACCAGCGTCGGCAGAGGCTGGGCCAGGCCGACATAGGCCAGATTGTCGACGCCCGGGATGAACATCCGTTTCCACAGCGCCAGCACGTTGTCGCGCGCCTGGAAGCGGGGCTGGCTGAAGAAGGGGAAGCTGATGTTGTAGCCGGTGGCATAGATGATGACGTCGATGTCCTCGCGCGTGCCGTCGGTGAACTGAACCCCACCCTGGTCGATCCGCTCCAGCCCCGGCCTGACGGCGATGTCGCCGCACCCCAGCCGGGTCAGGAATTCGCCCGAAACCGACGGGTGCGCCTCCAGTGGCTCGTGATCGGGACGCGGCAGGCCATAGTCCTCCATCCGGCCGATGGTCTTTTTCAGCATGCCGCGGGCCAGCGCGCGCCCCATGGCCGGCGGCATCCAGGGGGGCAGCAGTGCCTTGTCGGCCGGCTGGCCGTTGATGTATTTCGGAAACACCCACACCCCGCGCCGAGTCGAGACGAACAGGCGGCGGGCGATCGGCCGCTGGGACAGCTCGGACGCAATGTCCATCGCCGAATTGCCCACCCCGACCACCAGCACCCGCTTGCCGCGCATGTCGATCGGATCGAACGGGTCGTTGTAGGCGTGGCTGTGGATGATCGGCCCCGCAAAGGTTTCCTGCCCCGGATAGGTGGGCATGCGCGGGTCCCAGTGATGTCCATTGGCGACCACCAGGTGCGAATAGGTGCGGGTCTGGCCATCCGACAGGCGCACCTGCCACTGCCCGTCATCGTCGCGCATCGCGTGCTCGACGCGCGTGCCAAAGGTGATGTGCGGCCTCAGGCCGAAATGATCCACATAGTCGCGAAAGTACTGCAGCAGCAGCGAATGGTGGGGAAAGTCGGGCCAGCCCGCCGGTCCCGGAAAATCCTCGAACGCCAGGCGCCATTTCGAGGTGTCGATGTGCAGGCTCTCATAGCAGGCCGACATGCCGTTCGGGTTGCGGTAGTACCAGTTGCCGCCAATGTCGTCGGACGCTTCGAAACAGTCGAAGGCCAGCCCGAAATCCTTGAACCGCTTGGCTGTGGTGAACCCCGAGCATCCCGCACCGATGATGCAGGCCCGCACGCTGCCCGCCTGTCCGTCGAATGCCATCGCGGTCTCCTGGGAGTGGGTCGTGCGCCAGAGTGTACCCATGACCCCCGCCTCGGCAAGCCGCGCCGCGGTGCCCCGGCCTCCTGCTCCGCCCCTGGTGTGCCGCACGTGGAAGTGAGGGCCCTGGCGGCCCCGCAATGTCCCCCATCGGCCGCCGCGCCTCTCACCCCCCGCCGGCAGACGGGGCGGGGAGGTGGCTGGCGGGGGCCACCATCAGGTCGCGGTCGGCGGCCAGCGCGTCCAGCAGCGCGCGGACCTGCGCGATGCGGAAGGGCTGGCCACTGATGTAGGGGGTCAGGGTAAAGCCGAACGCCTGGGCACCAAAGCGCGCGAACTCGGCCACCATCATGGCCGCCGCCTCGAGGATCTGGCGTCGCCATTCCTCTTCGGTCTGGCGCTGGGTGACCAGCAGATGCCGGTCATCCAGTTCGTTCAGCAGTGGCACACCCGTCACCGGCCCCGCCGCCGTCGCCAGGGTGAAGGGAATGCTGTCGGTTTCCCAGTCCAGGCACGTGGTGAAGCCGTGTTCGCGGATCAGGTCCAGCGTGCGGAAGGATTGCTGGCGTGCGGGGCTCATCCAGGTGGTGGGCGTCAGGCCCGCAGCGGTGAAGGCCGCGCGCGTGCGGGCCACGATGGCCCGCTCGGTCGGCTCGTCCAGCGCTCCATGATGGATCGAGTCGGTGTCCCAGCCATGGGCCGCCACCTCGTGCCCGCCTGCGACGATGGCCTCGACGAGTGGTGGCACGCGCCCCAGCAGCGCTGCGTTGATCGCAAAGGTGGCGTGCAGGCCGGCCCGCTCCAGCGCCTCCAGAAGCCGCCACACCCCGACCCGGTTGCCATAGTCGCGCGTGGTGAAGTGGCGCAGGTCCGGATAGGGCGTCTGCATCGCGCCGGGGTGGCGGAAGGGTTTCCCCGACGGGTTCAGCATGTGCCATTCCAGCGGCACCACGATCGTCACCGCCACCTTGCGACCGTCCGGCAGATGCCAGCGGGCGCCCTCGGGGCGCGGGGCCCAGCCATGCCGGGTCTGGTCCATGCCGTGCCGACGGTGCGGGTAGGTCAGGTGGTCGTCGGGCAGGGGCATGGCGTGGTCTCCGGCCGCGCGCTTGCGCCCGCCGCGCGGGCGAAGTCAACCGTGGACCGGGATCGGCCCGGGTCGGACGGAGTTGGCCCGGGTCGGCCCGGATGGCGCCGGGTCAGCCGCGGCCGCCCCGGTGGCCGGCGTCGCCGCTGCCCGGGTCCGGGTCAGGGTCAAAGGCGATCTCGGCCGCCGCCACCGAGGTTTCGGGCTTGGGGCGGAACACCCGCTTGACCAGCACCTCGGCACGGGCCAGCCGCCGCCCCACCATGGCGAACACCAGAAGGCTGCCGCCCACCGCGCCGGCCCACCACACCGCGTCATAGCCCAAGGGTGTGGCCGCCAGGATTCCGGTCGCCACCGGCCCCAGCACGCTGCCCCCCGCCCACACGAACAGCAGGCCCGCGGTGGCCCGTGCCATCTCGGCCGGTTCGGTGCGGTCCGCCATGTGCGCTGCGGCCACGCCGTAATAGGACAACGCGCCCCCGCCCCAGATCGCGGCCAGCAACAGCGCCGTGCCCGGTGTCAGCAATCCCTGCCAGTCCAGCACCAGCATGGCGCCGGCGGACAGCGCCGCCGTCCCCGACAGCAGCGCGATGACCAGCCTGCGGTCGATGCGGTCCGAGAGGCGCCCGGCGGGAAACTGCACCACCATCGATCCCAGCCAGATCGCTGCCATCACCATGGCGATCGAGGCCGGACCCAGGGCCTGCTCGATCCAGATCGGTGCCAGGGTCAGCACGCCTGTGTTGATGAAGCCGGCGGCAAAGGCGGCGATCACCGCGGCCGGTGCGGTGGCTGTCAGGCGCGCAACCGAAAAGAACGCGGCGCTGGGGGCCGCCGGCTGGGCCTGCTGGGTGGCGCACAGCGGCACCAGCGACAGCGCGATCGCGCCGGCCGCGATCATGAAGGGGGCCGGGTCGCCGGCCACTGCGCCGGCCGCCAGAAACGGACCGATCGCCAGCGCGATGCGCGCACTGACCATATAGAGCCCTATGGTGCCGCCGCGCGTCTCTCGCGTGAGGGCGCCGTTCAGCCAGCTCTCTCCGGCGGCGAACATCATCGCCACCGCCACCCCGGTGACCAGCCGCGCCGCCATCCATGCGCCCAGCGGGTCGAGCCCCCAGACCATCAGGGTCGCCGCCGAGGCGATCCCCCCAGCGCTGGCGAACACCCGGATGTGGCCGATCCGCGAAAGCACCAAGGGTGCCAGCGCCGCACCCAGCATGAAGCCCGCCGCATAGGCCGCCCCCACCAAGCCGATGCCGCCCGCATCGTGCCCGTCCGCCTTCATCGCCAGCGGGATCAGTGTGCCCAGCAGCCCGTTGGCCAGTTGCAGCAGGCCCATGGCGATGAAGATGACGAGGACATTGCGCAGGGCGGGCATGGTTGGCGACTATCGGGATGCGCAGGCGATGTCATCCATCCACGCACCGCAGGCAGCGGGTCGGCCGCGCGTTCGGGCTGGAACGAAACGCGCGGCAGCGATCCACATGGATTATTGTTTATCGATAATTCCGTTTGACTCACGAACCTGTGAGGCGTAGGTCCGGGCGCGATGGATGCATTGAGGACATTGCTGTTGGCAACGGCGGCCGCGGGGGGGCTGACACTGGGGGCGTGCGCTACCGCGCCCTCCGCGCAGACCACCGGCGAGGTCGCGCGCACCCCGGCGGCACCGGCGCGCTTTGCCGCCACGCCCGAGGACGCGGCCGGCGTGCGTGCCCAGGAGGGCTGGATCGCCAGGCTGGGTGCGCCCGAGGTTGCAGCCCTGGTGCAGGAAGCCTTTGCAGCTGGCCCGGACCTGGCCGAAACCGCGGCACGCGTCCGTCAGGCCGAGGCGCTGTCGCGTCAGGCGGCCTCGGCCCGTGCGCTCTCTCTCGAGGCGGGCGCCAGTGCCACCCGCACCGACCTGCCGGTCACCACGCCTGCTGGCACCGACCGGGTGGGGGCGAACGCGTTCGGGTTGGACCTGACGGCCTCGTGGGAGGCAGACCTGTGGGGCCGGCTCTCGGACACTGCACGCGCCGCGCGCCTGGGTGCCGACGCTGCGCGGCTGGATCTGATGGATGCGCGCGTGGCGCTGGCGGGGCGTGTGGCGCGCGCGGCGGTCGACCTGGCCGAGGCAGATGCCGCGCTGGTGCTGGCGCGCACCGAGACCGAAACCCGCCAGCGCGTGCTGGCCCTGACCCAGAGGCGCTATGCGGCTGGGCTGGTGCGCACGCTGGACCTGCGCACGGCGCGCTCGTCGGTGGCCTCGACTGAGGCCGCCGAAGCCGATGCCGAGCGGGTGCGCGGGTTTTCCGCCCGCGCGCTGGAAGTGCTTCTGGGCCGCTATCCCGGCGCCAGCGCACGGCTCGAGGGGGTGCTGGTGTCCCCCGCACCGCTTCCGCCGCCCGGGACGCCCTCGGACCTTCTGGCGGCGCGTCCGGACGTGCGGGCGGCCGAGGTGCGCCTGACGGCGGCCGGGCTGGAAGTGCGGGCGGCACGCCGCGCGCTGCTGCCGTCACTGCGTCTGACCGGAACCGTGTCGTCCGACACCGACGAGATCGCCGACCTGATCGACCCCGAGCGGATCGCCGCCCGCCTGATCGCCAGCCTGGCCGCGCCGCTGCTGGACGGCGGCGCCCGCCGGGCCGAAATCGAGCGCCGCCAGGCCGAACGCGACATCGCGGTCACCGGCTATGTGCGCACCACCCTGGGCGCATGGCGCGAGGTCGAGGACGCCCTGGCCGCCGACACCCTGCTGGCGCGCCGCGAGGAAGCGATCGTGCGCGCCGCCGACGAGAGCCGCGCCGCCGAGGTGCTGGCCGTGCGCCAGTATGGCGAGGGCCTGATCAGCCTTTTCGAGGTGCTGGATGCCGCGGCGCGGCGGCTGGACGCCGAGCGCCTCGAGATCGCGGTGCGCGCGCAGCGCCTGTCCACCCGCATCGACTACCACGTCGCCCTGGGCGCCGATCCATTTCCTCAGGCTGCATCGGGGGACCCCTCGTGAACGCTCCGCACAGGCCGGATTTCGCTTCCGGTCGCCCGGTTCCGGCCACCAGTATCGAAGAGGACGCGCCAACGCGTCCCGCAGGCGCGGGACGACGGCTTGCCATGGTCGCGGTGCCCATCGCCCTGGTCGGCGCGATGGTCGGCATCCCGGTCGCCCTGATGGCCACGCGGCCCGAGCCCGAACGCCGCGAGGAAGAGGCCCGCATGCCCGCCGCCCAGGTGGCCGTGGCCGAAACGGTGTCGCGCGCGCTGGCGGTGCAGGCCCAGGGCCTGACCCGGGCACGCCAGGAGTCCGACCTTGCGCCCCAGGTCGCCGGTCGCGTGATCTGGGTGTCGCCCAGCCTGGGCGAAGGCGGGGCGTTTCGCGCCGGCGAGGTGATGGCCCGGCTCGAGACCGCCGACTATGAGCTGGCCCTGACCCGCGCCGCCAGCGAGGTCGCCCGCGCCCGCGAGCAGCTGATCCGCGAGGAGGCCGAAGCCTCTCTGGCGCGTCAGGACTGGGCCGAACTGGGCGATGGCAGCCAGCCCAGCCCCCTGGTGCTGCGCGAACCCCAGCTGGCCCAGGCACGCGCCGCCCTGGCCGCGGCCGAGGCCGCACGGCGCTCGGCACAGCTGGACCTCGAGCGGACCGCGATCCGTGCGCCCTTCACCGGCCGCGTGCTGGAGCGGCGGGTAGGGGTCGGCCAGTATGTTGCGCCGGGCACCCCGGTGGCGCGGGTGTTCGCCACCGACGTTGCCGAGGTGCGCCTGCCGCTGACCGATGCCGACCTGGCGGCGCTGTCGCTGACGCCGGGCTTTGTGGCGCGCGGCGAGGGCGGTCCGCGCGTGGTGCTGACCGACACGGTGGCAGGTGCCGAACGGCGCTGGACCGGCCGGGTGATCCGCACCGACGCCGCCATCGATGCCCAGACCCGCCAGGTGTTCGCCATTGTCGAGGTACGCGATCCGTTCTCGCCGCGCTGGGGCGCCCCGCTTGCGCCGGGCAGCTTTGTGGTGGCCGACATCGCCTCGGCGCGAACCGACACCTTCGTGCGCATCCCGCGCGAGGCACTGCGCCGCGAGGACGAGGTGATCGTGGTCGATGCCGAGGGGGTGGTCGACGTCCGCACGGTCGAGGTGGCCCAGTCGGGCGCCGACGGGGCCTTCCTGCGATCGGGGGTCAGCGCGGGCGAGCGGGTGGTCACCTCGGCCCTTGCCGACGCCAATGACGGCGATCGCATCACCATCATCGGCCCGGGCGGCAGCGTGCCGTCCCCGGCCGACACGGCGGCACCCGCGGGCGCCGCGCCCCCCGCCACACCCGGCAAGGCATCCTGATCCGCGTCCGAGACGCGGCCCCCGAGCGCGAGGAACGCACTGATGAACGGCATCGTCGCCTGGTGGGGTCGCAATCCGGTCGCCGGCAACCTCTTGATGGTTGCCTGCCTGATCCTGGGCTTTGTCAGCTTTTCGCGGATGGACCGCGAATACTTTCCCGGCGCCCAGTCGCTGAACCTCAGCATCGACGCGGTGTGGCCCGGCGCCTCGCCCGAGGATGTCGAAAGCCAGCTGCTGTTGCGGATCGAGGAGGCGACCGCCCAGATCGAGGGGCTGCGCCGGGTCCGTTCGACCGCGAATGAAGGCTTTGGCAATGTCGATCTGGAAATCGACCCCTCGCGCTCGGGCGATGAGGTGTTCAACGAGGTGCGCACGGCGGTCGACGCCATCACCGGCCTGCCCACCGACCTCGAACCGATCCGCGTCACGCGCCAGCAATTCCGCCAGTTCGCCATCCTGTTCGCGGTTTCCAGCCCGACCGCCGACGAACGCACCCTCAAGGAGGCCGCCGAGCGGGCGCGTGACGAGGTGGCCCTGCTGCCGGGCGCGGCGCTGACCGAATTGTGGGGCGGGCGGGCGCAGGAAATCTCGATCGAGGTGTCCGAAGAGGCCCTGCGCCGATATGGGCTGACCTTTTCGGATGTGGCGCAGGCCGCGCGCTCTGCCTCGATCGACCTTTCGGCGGGGTCGGTGCGCACGCCCACGGGCGACTATCAGCTGCGCACGCGCGCGCTGATGCGCGAGGGCGAGTCGTTCGGCGACATCGTGGTGCGCCAGACCGCCGATGGGGCGGTGGTGCGCATCCGCGACGTGGCGCGCGTGGTGGACGGCTTTGTCGATGTCAATGTCAACGAATTCCAGAACGGCGAGCCCTCGATCATCATCGCCACGAATGCCGGCGAGAATTTCGACCTGCCGGCGGTGGCCGCGCGGGTGCGCGCCTACATCGCCAACCAGGGCGTGGTGGTGCCCCCGGACGTCGCACGCGACCCCGAGCGAAAGGCCGCCTATGTCGAGGCGAACCGGTGGCTGCCCGAGGACGTGCGGCTGTCGGTCGTGGCCGACCAGTCGGGCGATTACGAGGGCCTGCTCGAGATCCTGTTCTCGAACGCGATCCAGGGCTTTGCCCTGATCTTCGTGCTGCTGCTGCTGACGCTGCACCCCAAGGTGGCGTTCTGGTCGACGGCCGGGGTGATCACCGCCTTCGCCGGCTCGTTCATCATCCTGCCCTATCTGGACATCTCGCTGAACTTCATGGCCGTGTTCGGCTTCCTGCTGGTGCTGGGGATCATGGTGGACGACGCCATCATCGTCGGCGAGGCCATCTATGAGCGGATCGAGCGCGGCGAGACCGGGGCCGACGCTGCCATCTTCGCCACCCAGCTGGTGCTCAA
The DNA here is from genome assembly GCA_002291875.1 of Hyphomonadaceae bacterium UBA1001. Classification (GTDB taxonomy): domain Bacteria; phylum Pseudomonadota; class Alphaproteobacteria; order Caulobacterales; family Aquidulcibacteraceae; genus UBA1001. Next base: position 2,757 of record DBAV01000029.1, on the reverse strand, counting down.
GCCGCTGATGGCGTCGGTGTTCGTGACGATGTTCGCCTTCATGCCGTGGATGTTCCTGACTGGCGAAGTGCAGCAGTTCACCCGCGCAATCTCGATCGTGGTGATGTCCACCCTGGTGTTCTCGCTGATCGAGAGCCTGATCATCCTGCCCGCGCACCTGGCCAAGGTCCGACTGCCGCGCACGCTGGCAGACCTTGACGCCGAGGAGGCCGTCACCGGACGGCGGGCCAGCGCGACGGCCCGCCTGAACGCCCGGCTGATGGGGTGGCAGCAGGTCACCGCCAATGGGGTGATCTGGTTCGCCGAGAACATCTATGGGCCTTTCCTCCGGGTGTGCGTGCGCTGGCGCTATGCGACCCTGGCGGCCTTCCTGGTGGTGATGGCCACCGCGGTGGGCTGGTTCGCATCGGGGCGGGTCGAGCAGTCCTTCTTTCCCGATGTCGAAGGCGACTTCATGCAGGTCGAGATCGAGATGCCGGCCGGCACCCCGTTCTCGCGCACCCGCGAGGTTGCCGCACAGGTCGAGGTGGCGCGCGCTGCGCTCGAGGCCGAAACCGCTGCCATGGCCCACAACGGCAGCCGCGGGGTGATCGTCAACTGGTACACCGTGACCTCGGACCGGCAGATTCAGGCCTTCATCACCCTGACCCCGCCCGAAGTCCGCGACGAGACCACGCGCGAAATCGGCGACCGCTTCCGGCGCCTGCTGGGCGAGGTGCCGGACGCCGAACGCATCTCGACCGATGGCGGCTTCGGCGGCGGGAACAACGACCTTGCGATCATCCTCTATTCCAAGAATGTCGAGGACCTGCGCCGGGCGGTCGAGGACCTCAAGACCAAACTGCGCGGGTATGACGGCACCTGGAACGTGTCCGACAGCGAGGATTCCCCCGTCCAGGAGCTGAACATCACCCTGCGCCCCGGGGCCCAGCAGGTTGGCCTCACCCAGGCCGAGGTCATCCGCCAGGTGCGTCAGGCCTATTTCGGCGAACAGGTCCAGCGCATCCCGCGCGACGGCCAGGACCTGCAGGTCTGGGTGCGCCTGCCGGCCGAGGACCGTCGTACGCTCGACAGCCTTCAGTCCCTGCGGGTGCGCACGCCCGACGGGCGCGAGGTGCCACTCTCGGAGGTCGCCGATGTCTCGTTCAGTCCCGGTACCACCGAGATCTTCCGCTCGGACCGCCAGCGCGCCATCGTGGTGACCGCCGAGGGGACGTCCGAGCGCCTGGCGGAAATCCGCCGCGACCTTGACGCCTCGGGTTTCTGGACGACCTTCAACGCCGCCCACCCCGAGGTGAACCGCCGCGCCAGCGGGTCGGACCTGGCCCAGCAGGAGTTCATGTCCGAGCTGAGCCGCTATCTGCTGATGGCGGTGCTGGCGATGTACGGCATGCTGGCGGTGGTGTTCCGCAGCTATGTCCAGCCGATCCTGATCCTCTCGGCCATTCCGTTCTGCTTTGTCGGCGCGGTGTTCGGCCACACCCTGATGGGCGCGACCTTCGCCTTGTTCTCGTGGCTGGGGCTGGTCGCTGCGATGGGGGTCGTGGTCAATGACAATGTCGTGCTGATCGACCGCTGCAACATCTATCGCGAGGAGCAGGGGCTGGATGCGGGCGAGGGCATCATGCTGGCGGGCATATCGCGCTTCCGGCAGATCTTCCTGACCTCGATCACCGAGTTCGTGGGCACCGCACCGCTGATGCTGGAGCGTTCGACCAACGCCCAGTTCCTCAAGCCGATGGTGATCTCGCTGGCCTTCGGGGTGCTGCTGTGCATGCCCGTGACGCTGTTGCTGACCGCGTGCCTCTACATGATCGGACGCGACATCAAGCGCTTTGTCGCCGACACCGCCGGGTGGTGGATGTCCGGGTTCGGCCGACGCCGCACGCCCGCTGAATGAGGCTGGTGCCGGTCGGGCCCATCAGGGTTCCTGGCCGCTGCCCTCGGGCTCGGCGGTGACAAAGGTCATCCGCACCAGCCGGGCCGATGCGGCCGGATAGACCGCATCGCCCGGTCGCGTCATGTCCGGTTCGGCGGCAGCGCCGGCAAAGGTCAGTCTGACCTCGCCGCTGGCGCCGTCCGAACACTCCCATTCGGTCTCCAGCGTGCGCGTGCAGTGGCTGGCGTGCGGCTCGGGCACCGATCCGAAGGGCGCCCCGATCCGCACCCC
>DBAV01000029.1:0-269 GCA_002291875.1 Hyphomonadaceae bacterium UBA1001 | reverse complement strand
CCGAGGGGCGCCCCGACCCGCCCCCCGCCAGGCCCGGTCACGGCAGTGGATTCGCTCCAGACCCGGTCGACGGCCGGGCCCCAGCTGGCACGCTCGACGGTCAGCAGCAGGGTTTCGCCGTCGCGCACCTCAAAGGTGTCCCCGCCCTGCGACACCACCGCATAGCCCGGCGCCGAGGCGGCGATTCCCTCGGCCGAAAAAGGGGTCTGGGCCGAAAAGCCCAGCACGCCGGCGGGGGCGAACACCACGGGCGCACGCGAAGATCGGAA
>DBAV01000204.1:2862-3062 GCA_002291875.1 Hyphomonadaceae bacterium UBA1001 | reverse complement strand
CGGCATCTCCAAGGGCAAGGGCGGCTCGATGCACATGTTCAGCGTCGAGCATAAGTTCTACGGCGGGCACGGTATCGTCGGCGCGCAGGTGTCGCTCGGCACTGGCCTGGCGTTCGCGAATGCCTACCGCCAGGACGGCAAGGTTGCGGTGGTGTATTTCGGGGACGGCGCGGCCAACCAGGGCCAGGTCTATGAAAGCT
>DBAV01000204.1:497-2545 GCA_002291875.1 Hyphomonadaceae bacterium UBA1001 | reverse complement strand
CAGGGCCAGGTCTATGAAAGCTTCAACATGGCCTCGCTGTGGAAGCTCCCGGTCGTCTACATCATCGAGAACAACCAGTACGCCATGGGAACCAGCGTCGCGCGGGCCTCGGCGGAAACCGAGCTGCACAAGCGCGGCCTGTCGTTCGAGATCCCCGGCGAGGCCGTGGACGGAATGGACGTGCTTGCCGTGCGCGAGGCGGGCCGAAAGGCTCTCGAGCATGCCCGCACCGGGCGTGGCCCTGTCCTTTTGGAGATGAAGACCTATCGGTATCGGGGCCATTCGATGTCCGATCCCGCGAAGTACCGCACCAAGGAAGAGGTCGACGCGATGAAACAGCGCCGCGACCCGATCGACGGCCTGAAGGCGCTGCTGATCGAACGCGGCATGGCAACAGAAGAGTCGCTGAAGGACATCGACCGGGCGGTGCGCGAGATCGTCGCCGACAGCGCCGCCTTTGCCCAAGAGAGCCCCGAGCCGCCTGTCGACGAGCTGTTCACCGATGTCTATCAGGAGAGCGCGGCATGAGCATCGATATCACGATGCCGGCACTCTCGCCGACCATGGAGGAGGGCACCCTCTCGAAATGGCTGGTCGCCGTGGGCGACCGGATCGAACCGGGGCAGGTGATTGCCGAGATCGAGACCGACAAGGCCACCATGGAGGTCGAGGCGGTCGACGAAGGTGTGCTCGAGGCGATCCTTGTGCCCGCGGGTTCTCAGAATGTGGCGGTGAACACCCCGATCGCACGACTGGGGGGCGGCGCCTCCAGTCCGCCGGCGCCGGCCCCAGCACCGGCCCCGGCACCGGCCATGGTCACCACCGCAGCCCCTTCAGTCGCTCCGCCTCCCGCGCCCCGCGCCGAAGTGGCGGCGCCCGCGCTTGTCAGGGCGCCCGCCATGCCGGGCGGTCCGGTCATCGCGACCACGGTGCGCGATGCGCTGCGTGACGCAATGGCCGAGGAGATGCGCCGCGATGACAGCGTCTTTCTGATCGGTGAGGAGGTCGGCCAGTATCAGGGCGCCTACAAGGTCAGCCGGGGCCTCCTGGACGAGTTCGGGCCGCGCCGGGTCGTGGACACGCCAATCACCGAGCACGGCTTTGCGGGCCTGGGCGTCGGTGCTGCGATGGCAGGCCTGCGCCCCATCGTCGAGTTCATGACATTCAATTTCGCCATGCAGGCGATCGACCAGATCATCAATTCAGCCGCCAAGACGCTCTATATGTCTGGCGGGCAGATCCGCTGTCCGATCGTGTTCAGAGGGCCCAATGGCGCCGCCGCGCGCGTCGCGGCCCAGCACAGCCAGGACTATTCCAGCTGGTACGCGCACGTGCCGGGCCTCAAGGTCATCGCGCCCTATGACTCGGCCGATGCCAAGGGACTGTTGAAGGCCGCGATCCGCGACCCCAACCCGATCGTATTCCTCGAGCATGAAATGCTCTATGGCGATGTCCACGACGTGCCGGATGACCCCGATTTCGTGGTCCCCATCGGGCAGGCACTGGTCCGCCGCCAAGGCGGGCATGTCACCCTGACGGCCCATTCGCGGATGGTGAAGCTCGCCCTGCAGGCCGCCGACGAACTGGCAGCCATGGGGATCGAGGCGGAGGTGGTGGACCTGCGCACGCTGAGGCCGCTGGACGAGGCCACGATCCTGGCCAGCGTCCGCAAGACCCATCGCATCGTCTCGGTCGAGGAGGGGTGGGGCCGCATGGGCGTCGGCGCGGAAATCTGCGCGCTGGTTGCCGCACAGGCCTTCGACGATCTGGATGCGCCGCCGCTGCGCGTGCACCAGCAGGACGTTCCGCTCCCCTATGCTGCCAACCTCGAGGCGCTTTCGCTTCCGAGCGTCGCCCGCATCGTCGAGGCGGCGCGTGCCGTCTGCTATCGCTGAGAAGCCATCCGATGACGATCCAGATCCTGATGCCTGCCCTTTCGCCAACAATGGAGGAAGGGGCGCTGTCGAAATGGTTGGTGAAGCCGGGTGACCGCATCGAACCCGGCCAGGTGATCGCCGAGATCGAAACCGACAAGGCGACCATGGAGG
>DBAV01000204.1:0-167 GCA_002291875.1 Hyphomonadaceae bacterium UBA1001 | reverse complement strand
CAAGGCGACCATGGAGGTGGAGGCCGTCGACGAGGGCGTCGTCACCGAACTGCTGGTGCCGGCCGGCACGCAGGGCGTGAAGGTCAACGCCGTGATCGCCCTTGTCGCCGCGGAGGGCGGCGGCGCAGCGTCGCCGCCCTCGACGCCCCCGCAGACGCCGAGCACGT
>DBAV01000226.1 GCA_002291875.1 Hyphomonadaceae bacterium UBA1001 | reverse complement strand
CACCGGCCCGGGATGACGGGCTTGAGTGTTGTTGAAAAAAGTGGCGGGAGGTATCAGGCGCGGCCGAAATTGATGTGGATGGTCGAAATGGGGTTGCCGGGGGTCAGGGCGTGCAGCAGCGCGCCCGATGCCTCGCCGGTCACGGTGAACGGACCCTCGAGGCCCGGTGACAGGCGGAACTGCCAGCAGGTCGCGGGGCAGGTCATCGCCACCACGCCGCCGATGCTGCCCACGCACAGCTTGTGGATGTGGCCCGACACCACCCGCTGCACCTGGGAATGGTCACGCAGGATGGCCGCCAGCGCTTCGACCTGGACGGGCGACAGGCTCATGGCATCGGTCTTGGGGTCACCGGTCGCAAAGGGCGGGTGGTGCATCGCCAGCAGGGTCGGGGTTTCGGGTGCCGCCTCGAGCGTCCGGCGCAGCCAGGCCTGGCGCCGCGCGCCAAAGCCCCCCATCACCCCGCGCCCCGAGCACGAGTCGAGCCCCACCAGGCGCAGCGTCCCGCCCGGCCCGTCCACCTCCTCGACCCAGGACAGGTGGGCGGCCGCGTCGGCATCGCGCCCCCAGGGCTGCTCGGGGAAGGCGCGGGCCAGATTGGCGCGCTCGTCATGATTGCCGGGAATCAGCCGCACGGGCGCCTGCGCCATCGAGAGCGCCAGCTTGAGCCGCTCATAGTCGGCCGCGGTGCCGCGTTCGCGCGCAAGGTCGCCGCTCAGCAGGATGCGGTCGGGCATGGGCGCCAGTTCGCGCACGCGCTCGAAGGCCCGCTCGAGCAGCGCCCCGGTATCGTCGGCCTCGCCCGCGCGCGCCATGCCATCGACATGCGGGTCCGAGAGCTGGAGCACGAGCGTGGCCTGTCGCATGGCCATGGCCCTAGCCTATCGGCACGTCCGCGTAACCCGTGCGAAACCGTCGGCACGGTTCTTGATGGGCGTGCGTGCCCTGCCGCCCGACGGGTCATCGCGTGCCATCGCGCGCGGTCGGGGCCGGTGGGCCGGAACCTTGATGCTCGACCTGATCGCACGCCCCTTCCGCCAGCGCCTGGCCGCGTTCGTTGCCGTCCGCCCGGTCCGGGTGGACCTGCCCCACGGCCTGGTCAGCTTCAGTTTCGATGACGTCGCGGCCTCGGCGGCGCGCCAGGGCGCGTCCATCCTGGATCGCTTTGGCATGAGCGCGACCTTCTATGTGTCCGGCGCGCGCGAGGGCACCCAGTGCGACGGGCGCGCCCAGCACACGGCCGCCGACATTGCCGCGCTTCTGGCGACGGGTCACGAGATCGGCTGCCACACCTGGGCCCACGCCGAAACCCCGCGGCTGGACGATGCGGCCCGCGCGGCCGACCATGCGCGCAATGGCGAGTGGCTGCGCGAGCGCACCGGCAATGCGGCAGACAGCTTTGCCTGGCCCTATGGCCGGATCGGACCGGCCGCCAAGCGCTTCTATGGCGAGCGGTTCGCCTCGTGCCGCGGCGTGCAGCCGGGCCTGAATGTCGGCCGCATCGACCTTGCCCATTTGCGCGCGGTCGGCATCGAGCGACGCAATTTCGACGCCGCGCGGATCGGCCGCTGGATCGAGGCGGCGCGGCGGCGGCGCGGCTGGCTGATCCTGTTCGGCCATGAGGTCGAGACCGACCCGTCCCCCTGGGGCTGCACGCCCGAGGCCCTGACCGAGGTGGCAACCCTTGTCCGCGACAGCGGGCTGGAGGTGGTCACCGTGCGCGAGGGGGTCAAGCGGGTCAAGGCGCGGCGTTGGTGGCCCACCACCCCGGGCGACACCCTCGTTCGGGCCGCACCGCCGCACACCGGCATTTCAGCCTGAAACGATCGAGAACGCCGGCGTGCCGCGCCACTCCAGGGTCCACGACGCCCCCGGTCGCACATTCTGGACAATGCCGGGATCGAAGGCCACGAAGCAGCGCCCGCCCGGATGGCGCACCGAGGGATAGACCAGTCCGCGATGGCCCTCGGCCCGCAGCTCGCCCGCCAGTGCCTGTCCGACCGCATAGCCGACCGTCACTTCGGGATCGAGGGCCGGGTGATCGGGCGTGTCGCGCAGGTCGGGGAAGTCGCCGATGAAGTCCGCCAGCAGTTCGACATGGCGCACTTGGCCTTCGAACCGTCCGACAAAGCCCAGCTCACGCGTGCGGTGGAACCCCACCTCGGTGGCGGCCGTCAGTGTCTCCCACGCACAATACCACGCGCCGCGCCCGGGCCCGTTGAAGCGATTGCCGGTGGCACGCGTGTAGGTGAAAGCCGCATTCACATGGGCTTCGCCGTAGAGGCGAAGGTCGCGCGTCCGGCGCGCGAACGCCAGTTCGCGGCGGTCCAGGGCGGCACTGCCGTCACGCTCGGCGATCAGCCGCGCGCTGGTGCGGCCCTCGAGTTCGGCCAGAACCTCGGCCTCGGCGTCGGTGTCCACCAGCCCTCTCAGGACGGGCGGCTTGTGGCGCGTGGCGGGGATGAGGCGTACGAGGGCCCGGTCGTTGACCGGCGTCAGCTTCAAAGCCCGCCCCGGAGCGCATCCACATGGCCGCGCACGCGCAGGATCGCGGGCAGCCCGCCTTCGATCATGACATCGATCGGGCGCTGGCCGTCGAAATTGGGGCCCCGGTTGGGCAGTGTTGGCCAGTCGTGCGACAAGGGCGGGTCGAAATAGAGTTCCAGCGCCTTGTAGAGCCCCACGAGCGCGCTGAGGCGCAAAAGCTGATCGCGCGTGAGCGCGCCGGCGAACTGCGGAGCCTTCGCGCGCTTCCACGTCGATTCCGACATGTCTGCCAGCGCCGCGGCCTCGCGCACGGTCAGGCCCCAAGCCTCGGCGATCCGCCCATAGGCCTTGAGCGCGACGCCCTGGACGTCGGGTGCATCAACGGTGGGGGACAGCATGCTCACGGCGCGCTCCCTGCGTTCAGAAACCTCGATTTAGGTCATCCGAACCAGAAAACAAGTTCATATGAGCCATTTTCTCGATCTATGTGTCGCCGCGCCGGTCAGGCGGCGCGGGCGGGTCTGTCGGCCAGGGCGTCCAGCTTTTCCAGCAGATAGTCCAGATCGTCCGAGGGCACGCCCTGGAACTGGGTCAGCACACGCTCGATCATGCGGCGGGTAAAGCGGCGGCGATCCTCGGGGCCGCCGTCCAGTTCGGTCTCGTGATGGACATCGACCGCGGCGCGCAGGACCGCATAGAGGCGCGTGGGCAGCCCGGCGCGCTCGACCAGCGCCCGCAGGCCCAGCGCCCCCGCATCATGGATCATCAGCCAGGCACGCTGGTGGGCGATGCCGGCCAGCTCGGCCAGGGCGTGCTCGACAAAGCGCATCCGCCCCATGCACGCGGCCCGCGCCACCAGTGACGGCGACAGCCGCCCCGAAAGGTTCAGCTGCTGGACGAAGCGCGGCAGGTCGGACTGGCGCATGGCCTGGTCGACCAGGTCCAGCGTCGCGCGCTCACGCGCGGAGGTGGCCAAGTCGATGGCCAGCTGGGGCGGCAGCTCGTGGCGGTTGACCAGGCGATCGAACACCACGCCCGTCACCTTGGATGCCAGCCGCTCGGCGATCGATACCGGCAGCCGGTCGCGATCGACCATGGCGGCGGCCACCTCGGCGCCCACCTCATTGTTCAGCTCGAACCGGTCCAGTGCCATGCCCAGCTCGGCCGGGCCAAAGGCCGCACCACGATTGCGCAGGGCGGTCATCACCGCCTCGGGGGCGCCCTTTTCGGTCAGGGCTGCGGTCACGGGGCGCGGCAGGAAGGTGCGGCCGGCGACGGCAATCTGCTTGGAGGGCGGGGCGGCCTCGATGATGGCGATCAGGTCCTCGTCGGTCAGGACCGGCGAATTGCGCAGCACCGGCTCGGCGATGGCGTCGATGTCGGCCGCCAGGCGCACGGCCACGTCGTGCGGCAGTCGGGGCGAGTTCTGCAGGGCCACCGACAGCGCGCGCCGCACCAGGGCTGCCGCGTCGCGGGCCATCAGGCGCACGATTTCCTCGGCATAGGCGCGTTCGTCGTCGGTCAGCTCGCGATCGACCGCGCGGGCGATCTTCATCGCGGCCGCGGCGCGTGCCTCGGTGGTGCCGCCCTTGATGAAGGTCTCGATGTCGGCCTCGGTGAGGCGGGATCGCATGGTGGTGACGGTCATCGCACGGCTTCCCGGTTCTGGCGGGCGCACTGTGGCGTCGGCGGATTAAGGAAGGCTTGCTCGGCGTGGTTCCGGACCGGTTCACCCTGTGCGCACGGTGTCGCGGATGGCGGCAAAGACGGCGGCCGCCTGGGCGGGCGTGGGCAGGTCGGTCGAAGGGCGGTCGTCTTCGCGATCGCGCTCGGCCGACGACGACAGCAGCACGTCCAGCATGCCGCGCAGGGTCGGCAGCATCAGCTGCGCCATGGCGGCCGCCTCGGCGGGGTCCGTCGGTCCTTGAGGCGATGCCTGCGGCGCGGTGCCCGACGCCATTGCCCCGCCGAGGGGCAATGCACCGGCCGCGCCGGCGACCGGCAGCCCGCGCGCTGTGCCCGGCGTCACGTCCAGGCGCGCCATCAGTTCGGCCGGCGAGCGCGCCCGCCCGTCGCGGTGGCTGAACAGGGCCTCGTTCGCCCGCGCCGCTGCCGGCAGCACTGCCGCCGCGGTTGCCGGATGTCCGTCCCGCGCGGCTGCGATCATGGCCAGCGCCCCGCCCGGACCCAGCACATGGGCGGCATAGAGCTCGCCGGCGGTGGGCGCGCGGCCCAGCCCCCGCGACAGGGCCTGGGCGTTCTCGCGCGTCAGTTCGCCCGCCATGCGCGCGGCGATCTCGGGGTCGGTGCGCAGCGCCAGGATGGCACGCCGCGTCGCCGGGTCGTCCACCACCGCCCGTCCGTCCTGAAACCGGATGGCGGCGGCCGCGCCCTCGAGGCCGTGGCGCGCACCGTGCCGGCCCACCGTCGCCAGCCAGGTCTGCTCGATGAACTGATAGAGGCCCGTCGCGCTGGATGTGGCGGCCCGCGCATTGGCATCGAACGAGGATTCGCGCCGCGCGGTGGCCAGCATCAGGCCGAAATCGGTCCCGGTCGCCTGCGCCGCGCGCGCGATCGCGGCCTGGATGGCGGGCGGGGCACCCGTGGCGTGGGGGGCGTGTCTGGTGGCGTCGATGCTCATGCTGCCCGGTCCTCGGACACCCGCGCTGCGGCCATCATGGTAAACGCAGCGTAAACGTCGACGCGCCCGTAAACCCGAGGCAAGCTCACGAGAACGGGAGCGAGGGGGAAGACATGACGGGTGCGGGCACGGCCGACCAGGCTGGCAGGCGTGAGCGCTTTCCGCTGCACATGCAGCTGCTGCTGGGCTTTGTGGTCGGCACGGGGCTGGGCCTGGCGGTGAATCTGGGCATCGGCTCGGACACCTTGTGGGTGCAGTGGGTGACCGACAATGTCACCGGACCGATCGGCCAGATTTTCCTGCGCCTGCTGTTCATGCTGGTGCTGCCGCTGCTGTTCGCGGCCCTGGTGGTCGGCGTGGCCGAGATGGGCGATCTCAGCTCGCTGGGCCGGGTCGGCTGGCGCACGCTGGGCCTGACGGTGGTTCTGTCCACCATTGCGGTGGTGATCGGCCTGGTGGCGGTCAACGTCTTTCAGCCCGGTGCCGGCGTGCCGCAGGAGCTGGCCGCGCGGCTGATGGCCGAGAGTGCCGAGGGCGCCATGGACATCGTGGCCCGCGCGCCCGAGGGCGTCTCGATCGGCGACTTCTTCCTGAACCTGATCCCCAGCAATGTCTTCACCGCCGCCTCGCAGAACCAGGTCCTGCCGGTGATGATCTTCGCCCTGTTGTTCGGGATCGGGCTGGTGATGGTGCGCAGCCCGCTCACCGACCAGCTCCAGGGCACCATTGTCGGCCTGCTCGAGGTGATGATGAAGCTCATCAACCTCGTGATCCGGCTGGCCCCGATCGCGGTGGCGGCGCTGATGTTCAACCTCGCCGCCCTGTTCGGGTGGGAGCTTTTGGCGCGGCTGGCCAATTTCGCCCTGGTGGCGATCGGCGCCATGGCGCTGCACATGTTCGTGGTCTACCCGCTGGTGCTGTGGGTGCTGGGCCGGCGCTCGCCGCTGGCGTTCTTCCGCGACATCCGCGAGCCGCTCTTGGTGGCGTTCTCGACCGCCTCATCGAATGCCACCCTGCCGGTGTCGCTGCGCACGGCCGAAACCGTGCTGAAGCTGCCAAGGCGCATCTCGCGCTTCGTGCTGACGGTGGGGGCGACGGCCAACCAGAACGGCACCGCCCTGTTCGAGGGCGTCACGGTGCTGTTCCTGTGCCAGTTCTTCGGCGTGCCCCTGACCATCGAGCAGCAGGTGATGGTGATGCTGATCTGCATCCTCGGCGGCATCGGGACGGCCGGGGTGCCGGCGGGCGCGCTGCCGGTGATCGCGATGATCCTGGGCATGGTGGGCGTGCCGCCCGAGGCGATCGCCCTGATCCTGGGCGTGGACCGTTTCCTCGACATGTGCCGCACCACGCTGAACGTCACCGGCGACCTCGTGATCACCACCGTGGTCAGCCGGGGCGAGAAGGACGTCACCGACGAGGTGTCCCCCACCCTC
>DBAV01000180.1 GCA_002291875.1 Hyphomonadaceae bacterium UBA1001 | reverse complement strand
GAGGGGCTCGTCGAGCAGCAGCCAGCATGCCCCGGATGGCGTGGTGGGGTGCCACACCTGGGCAAGGGCCTTGGCCAGCCCGACGCGCTGACGCTCGCCGCCCGACAGGGTCAGGACATTGCGCCTGGACAGGTGGGTGATCCCCGCCCGCGCCATCGCGCCCTGGACGATGTCGCGTTCGGGGTGGGCCGCGTGCGGGGCGCGCCCCAGCCCGACCACCTCTTCGACCGTAAAGCCGAAGGCCACGCGGAAATCCTGTGGCAGGACGGCGCGGCGCCGGGCCAGCATCCTGGCCGGCAGCGCCTCGAGGGGCTGGTCATCAAGGCGAACCTGACCGGCCGACAGGCGCGCCGTGCCGGCCAGCGCCGCAAGCAGCGTCGATTTGCCGGCCCCGTTCGGGCCCACAATGGCGGTGACCCTGCCCGGGGAGAGCACAAGGTCGATGGCGTCCAGCACCCGCGCGGGGCCGCGCTGCACGGTGGCGGAAATGGCGCAGAGGGTCATGCGAGCCCCCGCGCCTTGTCGCGCAGCAGCAGCCACAGGAAGAAGGGCCCGCCGATCAGCGCGGTGACCACGCCCAGTGGCAACTCGGCCGGCGCAACCACCAGCCGTGCCAGCGTATCGGCCAGCACGACCAGCGCCCCGCCCACCAGCGCGGATGCCGGAAGCACCAGAGCGTGCCGGGGGCCGGCGGCCATCCGCACCAAATGCGGGGCAATGAGGCCGACAAAGCCGATCACGCCGCACGCGGCGACCGCCGTTCCGACCGCGACGGCGCCCGCGCTGGCGGCGATGGCGGTGGTGCGGCCGGGGTCGAACCCCAGATGCCTTGCGCCGTCCTCGCCGATGGCAAGGGCATCGAGCGATCGCGCCAATCCCAGCAGCACCAGCCCGGATGCGCCGATCAACACGGCGCTGGGAACCAGCACACTCAGGCTGGCACCCCCCACCGATCCCATGGTCCAGAAGGTCAGGGTGCGCAGCTGGGCGTCGTCGGCAAGAAAGGTCAGCCAGCCAATGCCCGCCATGGCGATCGCCGACAGTGCCACCCCGGCCAGCAGCATTGTCGGGATCACCACCCGCCCGTCATGGCGGGCTGCCAGATAGACGATGCCGGTTGCGATCAGCCCCCCGGCAAAGGCCGCCGCGGGCAGGCCCCACGCGCCGAGGGCCGGCGGCAGGCCCGCCAGGATGCCCCCGCCCAGCACGATGACCGTCACCGCGCCCAGCGCCGCCCCCGCCGAAACCCCGATCAGACCCGGGTCGGCCAGTGGATTGCGGAACACCCCCTGCAGGGCGGCCCCGGCCAGGGCAAGCGCCGCACCCGCCAGAAATCCCAGCAGCACGCGTGGCAGCCGGATGGTTTCCAGGACGGCGACATGCACCGCATCCACCGCGCCGGTATCGCCCAGCCCCAGCCGGGCCATCAGGATCGCGACAATGTCGGCGGGCGCGATGGCCACCGGCCCGAGACCCAGGCCCACCAGCACCGCCGCGACCGCCAGCAGCGCACAGGCCAGCACCACCCCGATGGGGCGGGGACGCACCGCTGCGGGCGCGGGCAGAGCCAGGGCCCTCACAGGCGGACCAGGCGCGCCAGGTCGCGCACCGCTTCGGGCAAACGCGGACCAAAGCCCAGCGTAAAGGCCCCGTCGATCACCCGGATCCGCCGGGCACGGCCGGCAGGGGTCAGGGCGATGGCCGGGCTGCGCGCCACCGCATCGAGCCCGCCCGCTGCGTCCAGCGTGTGCTGCATCAAAAGGACCACGTCCGGCTGCGCCATGGCCGCGGCTTCGGGCGAGAGCGGCCGGAAGCCTTCGAATCCGGTGATCGGGTTGCGCGCGCCCGCCAAGGCGATCATCGCGTCTGCGGCGGTTCCGCGCCCGGCCGCCGACGGGCTGCCCGTATTGATTGCGATCACGAACAGCACGCGCGGTGCTCCGCCCATGCCCGCAACCTCACGCGAGACCTGTGACATGCGCGCGGCCAGCCCGGCCCCCAAGGCGCGCGCACGCGTGGTGACCGCAAACGCCTCGCCCAGCGCGGCGATGCGGGCCTGCACGTCCGCTGAACTGCGCGAGCTTGGCAGCACACGCACACTGACCCCCGCTGCGCGCAGCTGCGCCACGGTCGAGGCGGGGCCCACATCGCCCGAGGCCACGAGGTCGGTGGGACGCAGTGACAGCACCCCCTCGGCGGCAAGGCTGCGCAGATAGCCGATCTGTGGCAGGCGCGTGGCCTCGACCGGGAACAGGCTGGTGGAGTCCACCGCCACCACCTCGCTGCCCAGCCCCAGCGCGAACAGGATTTCGGTCACGTCCGTGCCGGCCGACACGATCCGTCGTCGTGCGGGCTGGCCGGCGGCCGTGGGTAGCAGGGCCAAAGCGGGCAGGGCCGCGAAGACGGCACGACGGGCGATCATGACGCCTGCTCCAGTGCGGCCACCAGGTCACGCCAGGCCTGCAGCTCGGGCTTGCCGGGTTTGCGCTCGCCAAAGAACATCGCAAAGTTTGCGCAGTCCGTGTCGAAGACCTCGAGCGAGGTCACCACGCCGTCGCGCGTCGGCTTGCGGACGGCCCAGGCGGTCGCGATGGCATCGTGGCGCAGATGCAGGTTGAACCGCTCGTCCAGCACGTTCAGCCATGGCCCGATCACGCGGATGTCCGACACGGGGCCGGTGTGGATCTGGATGCAGCCCCGATTGCCCACAAACACCATGATCGGCAGCGCCTGCGCTGCAGCCTGGCGCAGCATGGCCTCGACCGCACCCGGCGCGACCCGCCGCGCGAACGCGTCGCCGACCAGGCGGAAGGCCTGCTCGCGCGCGACACCGAAATCCTTGAGCATGCCGAAGAAGTCATGGACGTCCTGGAGCGCGGCCCAGTTTGCCCGCAGGCCCGCCACGTCGATGTCGGCATCCGGGCGTGGTGGTGGGGCCTTGGGGTAGGGGAGGGGGTCTAGGCGATCGTGCTGGTCGGCCGCCGTGAACCGCGACACCAGCGCATCCCACGCCGCACCGTCACCGCCGGGCTCGTGATAGATCTTGTGCACGGCATGGCCTTCGCCGTCGAAGAACTGAAGGCTGCGCCGCCTCGCGCCGTCGCGCGCCGGCTGCTCGAGCGCAAAGCCGTGGCGCCAATGACCCATGAACACGCGCAGGTCGATTTCCGGGCCCAGGACCACACCCGACCCCGGCATGATCTCGACGGATTGCCAGGTGCCGACCCGCTCGTGAACACAGTGGGCGTTGCGCGTGAACACCTTGGTTTCCCCCACGCCCGGCATTGCCCGCAGGAGATCGGCAAAATCGCCGTCCAGCCGCCGCGCCTCGGTCCCGACCAGCGTGGCGACCAGCGCGGCTTCGGGCACCCCCAGCTCGCGCGCGGCGTCAAAGGGGCGAAGGCCGTTGGTGCGCTGCTTCAGCGCCGTCCAGGCCGCGCGCACCGCCGCGGTGCCGGACCCGTTGGCGTGGCTGTCGTCCGTCATCTGCGCATGAAGCATGGTCATCCTTCCCGACTGATATTTGCGAGTGACTCGCATTTGCGTTTCTGTGCGGTCTGTGTCTAACTGCTTCTGCGAGTGATTTGCAAGAGGGGTTTCACGTGACGGTGCGGACAATCACCAGGACGATGCTGGCAATGGGAACGGCGATCGGGCTGATGGGCCCGGCCTTGGCACAGGCTGTCCCCGCGGCCTCAAGCGAAGCGGGCGGCGCGCCCGGTGCCAGCGATCCGGCCGAAATGGTCGCCGAGGAGGTCATCACCGTGACCGCCACCCGCAATCCCCGGCCTGCCTTCAGCTATCCCGGTCAGGTCACGGTGCTGGACCGCGATACCATCGACACGCTGGCGCCGGGCGATCTCGACGACGTGCTGCGCGCCATGCCGGGCGTCGATGTGCGCGGCGGCCCGCGGCGGACCGGCCAGACCATCTCGATGCGCGGCTTGGGCGGGGAAAACGTCCTGATCCTGATCGACGGGGCGCGCCAGTCCTTCATCTCGGCCCATGACGGGCGGGTGTTCCTTGACCCCGAACTGCTGCAGTCGGTGGAGGCCGTGCGCGGGCCCGCCTCGGCGCTCTATGGCTCGGGCGCGGTCGGCGGGGTGCTGGCGTTCCGCACCGCGCGTGCGGCCGACTTTCTGGAGGAGGGCCAGTCGGCCGGATACCGGCTGCGCGTGGGCCATGAGGACGGCGCCGACGAGCGTTTTGGCGTTGCCACCGCCTTTGGACACGCCGGCGGGTTCGACGGGCTGGTCAGCCTCGGCGGGCGGCGCTCGGGCGATATTGCGCTGGCGAACGGGCTGGACCTGCCCGCCGACGACGACATCGCGACCTGGCTGGCCAATGGCGGCTTCTCGGTCGAGGGGCTGGGCGAGGTGCGGGTGGGGCTTCAGGGCTTCCGCAATGTCGCCATCGAACCCAACAACGGCCAGAACGCGCGGATCGGCGGCGGCACGGGGCTGGATGCGGACGTCAAGAAGGTCGTCCACAGCCAGACCCTGCGGGTCGGCGGCCGGCTGGCCCCGTCGGGACTTGGCTGGCTGGATGCCAACATCGTGGCCTATACGACCGCCAGCGCCGTGACCGAACAGGAATTGCGCACCCCGCGCCGGATTGTGCGCGATATCGAGACCACCGGCATCAGCATCGACAACCGCACCGCCTTCGACCTCCTGGGGGGCGATGCCTTGCTGACGCTGGGCGCCGACTGGTGGCGCGACGAACAGGTCGGGCGCGATACTACCGGGCCTACGGGAACCCGCGACGGGGTGCCCGATGGGCGCAGCGCGTTCACCGGCGTCTATGCCCAGCTCGAGGTCGAAACCGGCGCGCCCCTGGGGCTTCCGGGCACGCTGGCCCTGGTGCCGGGCATACGCCTGGACTCGTGGGAGAATTCCGCCGACGGCGACCCGCGCGGCAACAGCGACGAGCGCCTCTCGGGCCGCCTGGCCGTGCGCTACGCCCCGATCGAACCGCTGTTCGTGTACGGGTCATGGGCCCAGGGTTTCCGCACGCCGTCGATCAACGAACTCTATCTGGACGGTATCCATTTCTCGATCCCGTTGCCGCCGGGTCCGCCGGGGCGTCCGCGTGTGGCGAACAATGTCTTTGTGCCCAACCCCTCCCTGCGCCCCGAGGTCAGCGAGAGCTTCGAGGTCGGCCTTGGCGTCGATGCCGATGGGGTGTTCGCCGCGCGCGACACGCTGCGGTTCAAGCTGGGCTGGTGGCATGCCGACATCGAGGACCTGATCAGCATCGCCGTCATCGGGGGCGGGCCGGTTGCGACCTGCTTTGTGCCGCCCTTCTTCTCGCCGTGCAATGCCGGCACCACCGAATCCCGCAATGTCCGGAACGCCGAACTGGAGGGGGTCGAGGCGGAAATCGGCTATACCTTGGGACTATTGTCGCTGACCGGCGTCTATTCGACCGTGGATGGGCGTGACGCCAGCACCGGCGCGCCGGTGGGGGTGCTGAGCCCGCCGCGCCTGGTTGGTGACCTGCGATATGTGATCGAGCCGGCGGACCTGGTGTTGGGCCTGCGGGCAGAAGTCGCTGGCGCATTCGACCGGACGGCCATCGCCGCCGAGCGCCGCGACGGCTATACGCTGGTTGACCTCTATGCCACCTGGCGTCCGCTGGCGGTGCTGCGGATCGATGTCGGCGTGGACAATGTGGCCGATGCCGAGGCCGAGCGGATCTTTGCCGGGGTCCCCGAGCCCGGACGCAGCGCCAGGATCGCGGTCACGTTCGAGCAGCGTTTCTGAGGGGGCGGCCATGAACGACCTCGACCTCTGGCTGGACCGACAGGAACGCGCCATGCGCCATTGGCGCAATGAGGCCGTGACCGCCATCCCCGCGGACCCGGACCTCATCGAGCGCATCGACGCCGAGCTTGGCTGGCTGGCGAAGGCACGCGAGCACGCGCCCCGCCGCGCGTCCGCACCGCCCGGGCGGGCCATGACCACGGGGCCCAGCAATGCGTGACGCGCGATCTTCCGCGGGCACCATGGGCAGTTCGCTTGGCGCGCTGCTGCTGTTCCTGACGCTCTTGCTGGCGTCCGCCCTCAGTGCGATGTTCTGGAAACGCGAGAGCCCAAGCGTGCCGGAATGGATCCGGCTTGGCGCCTTCGTCGCGCAGACCGCCATCCGGATGCCGCACGTCCTGGCCAGCCGCGCCAACCAGATTGCCAGCCGCCGCCATGACCTGATCGAGCGGATCGCGTTGCCGGCAATGTTCCTGACCGCCATGGGCCTGCCCCTCATCAGCATTGTCACCCCTGTCCTGGCCTTTGCCGACTATCGCGTGCCCGATGGGTTCACCTGGGTGGGGCTGGTCCTTCTGCTGGCGTTTCTCTGGCTGTTCTGGCGATCGCACACCGACCTGGGACGCAACTGGAGCCCGGGCCTGGAAGTGCGCGAGGGGCATACGCTGGTCACGGGCGGGGTCTATCGCCGCATCCGGCATCCCATGTATGCGGCGATCTGGCTCGCAGCCCTTGCCCAGCCGATGTTGATCCACAACTGGGTCGGCGGGCCGCTGGTGCTGGCGGCGTTTGCGTTCATGTGCGTCACCCGCCTGCCGCGCGAGGAGGCGATGATGCGCCAGCAGTTCGGCGACGAATACGACCGTTACGCCGCCCGCACCCATCGCCTCGTGCCCGGCCTGATCTGAACGCGGGGCACCCCTTCGCAATCCGGGCGGGACGCCGGGCCAGCCCGCGCGGTCCGGTGGCGATCCACATGGCCAGGCCTGACCTTGGGCGGGACAGCGCGTGTGGGCTGGGCCGCGCAGGCGCGCCTGCGCGCGTCCGAACGCGCGATCAGCGGGCGATCACCACGCGCACGCCGGCATTGCGGAAGGGGGCGAGGTCGTCCTCGCTGGCCCCCGCATCGGTGACGAGCGTGTCGATCTCGTCGGCGGCGCACACCAGAAGGCTGGCCGAGGCGCGGAATTTCGAGCTGTCGACCAGCAGCACGATCTCGTCGGCGCGCGCCATCAGCTTGCGCTCGGCCTGCACCAGGATGACATCGGCCTGCATGACCCCGCGTGCGCCCACCGCCGCCGCACCCATGAACATCTTGGCCGCGTGCACGCGCGCAAGGCCATCGTCCTCGAAGGGGCTGAGGATGATGTTCTGTTCGCGGAAGATCGCCCCGCTGGGCACCGAGACGCGGGTGCCCTCCTGGTCCAGCAGTTCGTTGACGATGTGCAGCGTGTTGGTCAGCACCTGAAGGCCAAGGCCAGCAAGGTGGGGGCACATCTGCAGCGTGGTGGTGCCGCCGTCGATGATGATGGGCTCGCCGGGTGTGCACAGGGCCGCTGCGGCCGCCCCGATCAGGCGTTTCTCGGCAAGGTGGCGGTGCAGGTTCGCATCGAAGGGCGTGCCGGCCAGGCGTGCGGCGGCAACCGCGGCGGCGGCCGCGCTGAGCCTGACCCCGCCGCGCACCCGCTCGACCCGCCCCGCGCGCTCAAGCCGGTCGAGGTCACGACGGACGGTGGCAGGAGAGGCGTCGAGGCGGTCACACAGGTCCTGGAGCGAGACGAACCTGCGACTCTCGAGCATCTGCCGGATGCGGTCCTCGCGCTCCAAGGCGTGCATGCGTGTCAGACCCCCGGCCCGGCCCCACCATGCCCGGCCCCCGCAGCGGATGCGGGGGGTGCGCGGAGCGCGGCGCCGCCATCGTCGTTCGGGGCATCGCCGCGCCAGGTCAAGGTCACCCAGGCCATCACGGCGTGACCGAGCGCAGCCGGGCCCACCGCCAGCGCCACGATCGCCACCGCGTGGGAGGGGGCGATCTCGCCCCCCGGGCGAAAGCCCATCAGGTCGAGAATCCAGAAACAGACGCCGGTGGCAATCCCGGCGCCGGCCTTCTGGGTCATCACGAACAGGCCAAAGACCAGGCCTGCCCGCGGTGCGCCGACAATGGCCTCCTCGCGTGCGACCAGGTCGGCCAGGATCGAGCGCATCAGGAAAATCCAGACCCCCATGGTGCTGCCAAACGCGGCGAAGGCCGCGCACACCGCCACAAGGTTCCCGTGCGGCGCCAGCGCCAGAAGGCCGACCAGCGGGATCGACACCAGCGAAGCCAGGCCGATGGTGCGCGCCTTTCCCAGCCGGTAGCTGGCGCGGATCCACAGCGGCACGAACACGATGCCCGACACGAAGAAGCACAGGAAGATCAGGCTGGCCCGCTCGCCCACCCCAAGTGCCAGCGCATAGAATGCCAGCATCGAGGCGAGGGCCCCGCCGGCAAACCCCTGCATCAGGTCAGCAAACAGCAGCCGACCCAGAAACGGCTCGCGGCGCATGGCGGCCCGCAGGGCCGACAGCGGCCGCGACGGCGCGGCCGGC
>DBAV01000168.1 GCA_002291875.1 Hyphomonadaceae bacterium UBA1001 | reverse complement strand
GTCTTGGCGCGGGTCTGGGCGTCCACGGTCTTGACGATCACCGCACAGTACAGCGACGGCCCGCCGGCCGGGTCGGGCAGGGCGCCGGGCACCACCACCGCATAGGGCGGCACCTCGCCGCGCGTGACGGTGCCGGTCGCCCGGTCGACGATCTTGGTCGAGGCGCCCAGATAGACCCCCATCGACAGCACCGCGCCGCGGCGCACGATCACGCCCTCGGCCACTTCGGCCCGGGCCCCCACGAACACGTCGTCCTCGATGATGACGGGGCTGGCCTGCAGCGGCTCGAGCACGCCGCCAATCCCCGCCCCGCCCGAGATGTGCACCCGAGCGCCGATCTGGGCACAGCTGCCCACCGTGGCCCAGGTGTCGATCATCGCACCCTCGCCCACCCGCGCGCCGATGTTCACAAAGCACGGCATCAGAACCGCATCGCGCCCCACGAACGCCCCGCGCCGCACGATCGCCCCGGGCACCATCCGAAAGCCCGCGGCGCGAAAGTCATCCTCGTTCCAGCGCGCGGTCTTCAGCGGCACCTTGTCCCAGGCCCGCCCCGCCGGCTGGACCGCGCGCGGCGTCGCCTCCGGGTCCACCAGGATGTTGTCGGCCAGTCGGAACGACAGCAGCACCGCTTTCTTCAGCCACTGATTGGTGCGCCACCCGCCATCGGGCGCCGGCTCGGCGACCCGCAGCGACCCCTCGTCCAGCCCCGCCAGCGCCGCCCCCACGGCATCACGCACGGCCCCCACGGTCGCCGGCGAGACCGCCCCCCGATCCTCCCACGCGGCCTCGATGACGGCTTCGATCGACATGGCGGACTCCGTAGTTCGTGCGATGTCTACTGATCGCGGACCGATCGCGCAAACACATTGAACGCCGCCCGCGCGACCCGTCGCGACCGCAGTCCGGACAGTCCCCGCAAGGATGTCGATGCTGGGCGGATTCGCCGTTTACGCGATCCCGACACCCCGATAAGTTGGCGGGTGTTGGAGGGCGTGAATTTCCGACCTTGAGACTGAAATCCTGAACCACCTCCGCGCGGCAGAGGGACGATGGCGCTTCAGCGCCCTGTGGGCCGCCGTCGGGCGCGGAATGGGCCGCGCCGTTGCCGAACACGAAATGAACGCGGCCATCGACCTGCTTCTGACACGGCGCGAAATTGTACAGGAGATGCGCGGGCAGCGGACGCTCGCGCTTGCCGGCACCACCGACGCGCCGGCAATCTCGCCTGGCGACGCGAACCTGAGCGAAGCCGAGCTGATGCAGCATCTGGGAAATTGGCTGAGGGAGAGATTCACCGCAGATTTAGAGGGCCATCGCGCGGAAGTGGTCGACACCTCGATCCGCGGCCGGCCGACCGGGCAATGGACACGACCCGACTTCACGGTGGCGGCCGTGCGATCATGGCGGTTCACCAATGTTCGCGCGGTCGAACTTCATGGCTTCGAGCTCAAGGCCCACAATCGGCTGAACATTTCCGCGGTTCACGAGGCTTACGCGCACATGCGACAGGTGAACTTCGCTTATGCTGTCGGCTTCGCGCTCGGTGATGAGGGCGGGCGCGCCGTCCGTGACGAATGCAACCGGCTCGGGGTCGGTCTGGTCGAGTTCACGGTACCCGATGACCTGCAGACCTGGACGGTAAGGATCGAGGCACGACGGTCGGAGGCGCGCGCCGAGGCCGTCGAGCTGTTCATCACCAAACGGCTCACTTCTGATGTTCAGCGGCGTCTCGAAGGGTGGGTGCATGCGCCGGAATGAAGGCAAGCTGATCGTCGTCGGCAACCGCAAGGGAGGCGTTGGGAAAACCACCTGCACGGTCGCGCTCGCGCACACCTTCCATCAGCAGCTCGGCATGAGCGTGTGCGTGGTGGATACCGATCCACAGGCAAGCGCGTCGATCGCGTTGCTGGGCGACATCGACCCGGAAAACCCGCTTCGGTTGCTTTCGGGCGCGCCGCTGCTGGAGCGATCTCTTTCGAACTATCAGTTCCACGGCGCACACCGGCCTGCACTCAACCTGTTCACGGTTGGAAACGTCAAACCGTTCGACGCCAACGTTGAGATTCCTTTCGCGCTGGTTCCGACCTCGCCGGATTACTGGCGCAAGGAACGCGAACTTCTGGGATCGCGCGCCGAGTATGGGCCCAGGCAGCAATGGGAAAACAGGTTCGAGCGGATGCTCCGCACCCTGCGCGAAACCTTTGACGTCGTGATGGTGGATACGCCACCGGGCGTGTCGGTGCTGACAGCCAGTACCCTAGAAGGGGCCGACCTGTTTCTGGTGCCCTGTCGACCCGACCGGATATCCGTTCTCGGCCTGACGGTCCTAAGCGCCGAGATCCAGGAAGTCATGGATGTCGAGACAATGCGGCGACGCGCACGCATGGTGTGGACAATGACGGCAAGTGATGGCGTGAGCGAACATCAGGTCAAAGCGTTGGGCATGCCGCTACCCTTCGCAAGCATTCCGCAACCAGGGTCCAACGCCAAGGAACCTGGCGAGCCCGATGTCCGGTATGCGTCCATCCCGCAATCCGATTCCATCCGTGACGCGATCCTGAGGATTGCCGGGCCGCCGGATACCCACAGGCCCGGCAACAGACGGCAGACCTGGGCAGCTCGGTATCGGGGCGCACCCGGCGTCACCCTGCTTGAAAGCGCGCGTGCAGTGGCAGGCGCCGTCGGTCTGATCGAGACGCACGAATAGTCGAGGGAACGCCGCCATGATCCAAGCCAACGCCCGATTGATTTCCGCCGCCATGGACCATGTCTCGCTGGCTGCGACAGATGTGGCGCAGATTGACAAGGGGTTGTGGGGCGCGCTGACAAAGAGCCTGCTGCCTGCCCTTTCGCTCGCGGCGGTGCGACAGCTTCACGCCGAGGGCCATGCCAAAGCCATCGGCATTGCCATCCGCAAGGCAACCTTGGCTCAGGTCCGCAAGATCATGAAATCGTGGAATCCAAGGCGTCGCATCGGCGCTGACGACGCCCTCAACACGCTGCACAATGAAGCCATTGCACTCGCTTCGGGGCGCGCCGATCCCGTGCCGCCCCCCGAGCCTCGCGCCCGGCGTTCAAAGAAGTGATCTGACCCGGGCGGCCTCGATGACGGCTTCGATCGACATGGCGCACTCCGGTTGACGCACCCGCCTCCGATCTAGCCGCCGGCGACCGGGCTGCAAGCCCTCCTCGCGCCTTGCATCGCGTCGGCGCCCGCCGCACAGTCGCGGCGCGTTCGGCAATCGGGAGTGACGGGTGATGCGGGCAAGGGTGATGGTGCTGGTGATCGCGATGGGGGCGCTCGCGGGCTGCGCGGCCACGCCGGAGCGGGCCCCGGCCAGGCCCGAGGTCCCGCTCGAAATCACGGCGCCGCCAATGGCCGTCCCGTCGCCGCTGGAACGGGCGACGGCCGACGCGGCCCTGCTGGCGCGGTGGAGTGCGGGCATCTGGCGCTCGAACGACCAGGCGCGCCGCGACCCCGCTTATCTGGACATCCGCACCGCCCAGACCCCGATCTGGCCCGAGCGCGGCACCGATGGCAGCCACTGGTTCTATGTCGAGAGCGCGCAGGCCCACATTCCCGGCGAACCCTATCGCCAGAATGTCTTCCGCCTCGTCCCGCAGCCCGACGGCACGGTGCGCTCGGAACAGTTCCGCCTCTCGGATGCGGCGCGCGCGCGCGTGGCCGGCAGTGCGGCGCGGGGCCAGACGCCGTCCCTGACGCCCGAGGACATCACCCCGATCGAGGGGTGCACCCTGACCCTGCGCCGCGCCGGCGACACCTTCACCGGCACCATGAACGGCCAGGACTGCCGCAACACCTTCCGCGGCGCGGACTTCCTGGACGCCTCCACCCGCATCACCGCCGACCTGCTCTACACCTGGGATCGCGGCATGCGGTTCAACGGCGAACAGGTGTGGGGCCCGCGCAATGGCGGCTACGAATTCCGCCGGGAAATGCCACCCGAGTGATCCGACCCTCCACCCCACCGAGGGTCGGCCCCCCGACACCGGAGCGCGGCACGCCCCCGTTGCGGTACAAGAGGGTTGCTTGAAGCAACAACCGTCATCCCGGGCCGGTGCGCCAGCACCGGACCCGGGACCTATCCACCGCGCTTACGGGGCTGGGTCCCGGATACCGGTTCGCTTTGCTCACCG
>DBAV01000091.1:1330-2785 GCA_002291875.1 Hyphomonadaceae bacterium UBA1001 | reverse complement strand
AGACCCGCATCGCCGTCATCGCCACCGCCGCCGTGCTCCTGCTCGGCGCCACGGGACTGGTGCTGATGGGGCTGGAACGCAACATCGTGTATTTCTACGGCGCGTCCCAGATCCTGGCCGACCGCCCGGCGCCCGACCGCCTGGTGCGGGTCGGCGGCCTGGTCGAGGAGGGCAGCATCGTGCGCACGCCCACCGGCGCGACCACCTTTGTGGTCACCGACCGCGTCTCGCGCGTGCCGGTCAGCTATCCCTATGATCCGCCCGACCTGTTCCGCGAGGGTCAGGGGGTGGTGGCCGAGGGCCGCTTTGGCGCGGACGGGCTGTTCACCGCCGAGATGGTGCTGGCCAAGCACGACGAGAGCTACATGCCGCGCGAAGTCGCCGAGGCCCTCAAGGAGGCCGGTGAATGGCGCCCCGAGACCGGCCAGTCGCCGGCCGACCTGTTCTGATCCTGCCCGCAAGGACCGCCCGTGATCCCCGAGCTCGGACTTTTTCTCACCGTCCTCGCCCTGATGCTGCAGTCGCTTCAGGCCTGGTGCGGCCTGATCGCCGGCCATCGTGACGATGCGGGCCTGGGCGCGGCCACGCGCGCGGCGGCCAACGCCTCGGCGGTGGCGCTGACCATCGCCTTCGTTCTGTTGATCGTGACCTTCCTCCAGCTGGACTTCTCGGTCGCGCTGGTGGCCAACAACTCGCACTCGGCCAAGCCGCTGATCTATCAGATTGCCGGCACGTGGGGGAACCACGAGGGCTCGATGCTGATGTGGTGCCTCGTCTCGGCGCTCTATGGGGCGGCGCTGGCGATCTGGGGCGGGCGGCTGCGCCCCACCCTGCAATGGCGGGCACTGGGCGTTCAGGGCTTTCTGGGCGCGATGACCCTGCTTTATGTGGTGGCCGCCTCGAACCCGTTCGAGCGTCTCTATCCGGCCCCGCTCGAGGGCGCGGACCTCAATCCGCTGCTCCAGGACCCCGCGCTCGCGGCGCACCCGCCGCTGCTCTATCTGGGCTATGTCGGGCTTTCCTTGGTGTTCTCGCTGGCGATCGCCGCCCTGCTCGAGGGCAAGGTCGACCGTGCCTGGGCCTCGTGGGTGCGCCCCTGGACCCTCGCGGCGTGGAGCTTTCTGACGGTCGGCATCGGGCTGGGCTCGTGGTGGGCCTATTACGAACTGGGTTGGGGCGGCTGGTGGTTCTGGGACCCGGTCGAGAACGCCTCCTTCATGCCCTGGCTGGCGGCGGCCGCCTTGCTGCATTCGGCCATCGTCACCGAAAAGCGCGGCACGCTGGCGGCCTGGACGATCCTGCTGGCGATCCTGGCCTTCGTGCTGTCGATGCTGGGGGCGTTCCTCGTGCGCTCGGGCGTGCTGACGTCGGTCCATGCGTTTGCGGTCGATCCCCAGAGGGGCCTGTGGATCCTGTGCATGCTGGGCGTGATCGCGGTCGGCGGCTTCGGCCTCT
>DBAV01000091.1:0-1006 GCA_002291875.1 Hyphomonadaceae bacterium UBA1001 | reverse complement strand
GCGGTCGGCGGCTTCGGCCTCTATGCCTGGCGTGCGCCCATCCTGACCGGTCGGCCCGCGGCGTTCGATCCGATCTCGCGCGATAGCGCGCTGATCCTGAACAACCTGTTCCTGACCGTCGCGACCGGGACGGTGCTGGTGGGCACGCTGTGGCCGCTGGCCGTCGAGGCGATGTCGGACCGCGCGATTTCGGTCGGGCCGCCCTATTTCAACCTCACCTTCACGCCGCTGATGGCGGTTCTGATGGTGGCCCTGCCCTTCGCGCCCTTCCTCGGCTGGAAGCGCGGCGACCTGGCGGGTGCAATGCAGAGGCTGTGGGTCGCGGCCGCCTTTGCGGGCCTTGCGGTGCTGATCACCCTGGCGACGCTGGGGCTCGAGACCTTCCTTGCCGCCCTGGGCTTTGGCCTCGGTGCATGGGTGCTGGTCGGCACGCTGGCGCATGTCTGGGACCAGACCGGCGGTCTGCGGCGCATCCGCACCGCCCCGCGCTCGACCTGGGGCATGAGCGTGGCGCACCTGGGGCTGGCGGTGTTCATCTTCGGCGCCGTCGCCCAGACCTCGTTCCGCACCGAACGCACCGTGCCGATGGCCATCGGCGAGTCGGTCGAGTTCGGCGGCCGCACCGTCACCCTGATCGACGTCAAGGCGGTCGAGGGGCCCAACTTCTACGCCGATCGGGGCGTGTTCGCGGTGGCCGGCGATCCCGAGGGCCGCGTCATCACCTCGGAAAAGCGGTTCTATCCGGCCGCCCAGGTGCCCACGACCGAAGTGGGCATCCGCAACGCCATCGACGGCGACCTCTACCTGGCGCTGGGCGATCCGGTGCGCGGGCGCGAGGGCCCGCCGCGCTGGTCGGTGCGGTTCTATCACAACCCCATGATGTATCTGATCTTCTGGGGCATGAGCCTGCTGGCGGTCGGCGGCGGGCTGGCGCTGGTGTTCCGTCAGGCGCGCGCGCGAGACGAGCGGCGCGAGGCGGCGGCGGCGGGCCCGGCTCCCTCCGGCG
>DBAV01000060.1 GCA_002291875.1 Hyphomonadaceae bacterium UBA1001 | reverse complement strand
GACCGCGCGCTTCCAGGCGCGCACGTTTGCGCAAAAAACCGGGCATGGAAGTCCGGGCTCCTGTGCTGGCACCCTTGCGGGAGATTCCTGGACACAGCGCGCCCCGCCGGAGCCCGCGCTTCAAAGCGCGGTTGTTGCCGCGACACCGGGCATGGAAGCCCGGGCTCCTGTGCTGGCAGCCTCGCGGGACATTCCTGGACACAGCTTGCCCCGCCGGAGCCCGCGCTTCAAAGCGCGGTTGTTGCCGCGACACCAGGCCTGGAAGCCCGGGCTCCAGCGGGACGGTTGTAGGGGGGCCTGCACACGCCTAGATCGAGGGTTCCGATCCCAGGAGACTGCCGATGACGTCCGCCCTCGCCGCCGCCGACTTTACCCCCGCCGAGGCCGCGCGGGTGCTGGCCGACGCACTCGCGGGTGCGGACGATGGCGAGATCTATGTCGAGCGCACCGCGTCCGAGAGCTTTGGCTGGGACGACGGACGGCTGAAATCGGCCAGCTATGATTCCACCCAGGGTTTCGGCCTGCGCGTCGTGGCGGGCGAGCGCACCGGCTTTGCCCATGCCAATGAGCTTTCGCTGGGCGCGCTCAAGCGGGCGGCCGATGCCGCCGGGGCGGCCCGGCGCGGGCATGACGGCACGCTGGCCGCCGCGCCCGTCGCACCCAACCGCCGTCTGTATTCGAATGTGAACCCGCTGGAGGCGCCCGGCTTTACCGCCAAGACCGACCTTCTGGCCGAGATCGACGCCTGGGTGCGCGCGCAGGACCCGCGCGTGGTCCAGGTCTCGGCCTCGCTGGCGGCCTCGCACAAGGCGATCGCGATCGTGCGTGCGGACGGCTCGGTGGGCGAAGACGTGCGCCCTCTGGTGCGCATCAATATTTCGGTCACAGTGGAAAAGGACGGCCGCCGCGAGAGCGGTTCGGCCGGGGCGGGCGGACGCGACGGCTATGCCGCCTGGATCGCGCCCGACCGCTGGAAGGCGCTGGCCGCCGAGGCGCTGCGCGTGGCGCTGGTCAATCTGGACGCGATCGCTGCCCCCGCCGGCGAGATGGAGGTGGTCCTCGGCCCCGGCTGGCCGGGCGTGCTGCTGCACGAGGCGGTGGGGCACGGCCTGGAGGGGGATTTCAACCGCAAGGGCGTGTCGGCCTTCACCGGGCGCATCGGCGAGCGGGTGGCCGCGCCCGGCGTGACGGTGGTGGACGATGGCACGCTGGACGGCCGGCGCGGGTCGCTGACCATCGACGACGAGGGCACGCCCACCGGGCGCACCGTGCTGATCGAGGACGGCATCCTGAAGGGCTATCTGCAGGACCGCCAGAACGCCCGCCTGATGGGGGTGGCCGCCACCGGCAATGGCCGGCGCGAGAGCCACGCCCACCGCGTGATGCCGCGCATGACCAACACCACCATGGAGAGCGGCACCCTTGACCCGGCCGAGATCATCGCCTCGCTGGACCGCGGGCTCTATGCGGTGAATTTCGGCGGCGGCTCGGTCGACATCACCTCGGGCAAGTTCGTCTTCCAGTGCACCGAGGCCTATCTGGTCGAGGGCGGCAAGGTGGTCGCACCGGTCCGCAATGCCACCCTGATCGGCGACGGGCCCAGCGTGCTGACGCGCATCTCGATGGTGGGCAATGATTCGCGGCTGGATGACGGGGTCGGCACGTGCGGCAAGGCCGGCCAGAGCGTGCCCGTCGGCGTCGGCCAGCCCACCTTGCGGATCGGCGGCCTGACCGTCGGCGGCGCCGGCTGACGCCAGACGCGCCACCCTCCCGGTGAGGGCTGGCGGCTTCAACCATCGTTTGCCGCGCCCGGAAAAGCCCGAGCGGCACCACCTTCTCCTCGGGGAGAAGGTCATGTTTTGCACAGCAAAACATGGGTTGAGGGGCTTGGCGCAACCTTGCGGCTTCAGGCTCGCTCGGGACTTTGGTGTCTGCACGACGGGCGACCCACTCAACCCGGTTTTTGCAGGCAAAAACCGACCGTCTCGCCCGCGAGAAGGTGTCCGCGTCGCGCATGTGAAGCGAGGACCCGGACGATGAGTGAATCCGCGAGCCTGGTGAGGGAGGGTCGGACTTTGCGCGGCAGGATGCAGGGTGGGAGAACTGCCGGTCACCCCCCCTCGCATCACTCGAGCCCTTTACGCGCCCGTTGCCGCCCCTGCCTCACCGGCAGGATGGCGTCAGCGCTCGACGCACATCGCAATGCCCATGCCGCCGCCGATGCACAGCGTCGCGAGGCCCTTGCGCGCGTCGCGGCGCACCATTTCGTGCAGCAGCGTGACCAGCACCCGCGCGCCGGAAGCACCAATGGGGTGGCCGATCGCGATCGCCCCGCCATTGACGTTCACCCGGTCGGGATCCCAGTCCATGTCCTTGTTGACCGCCAGCGCCTGAGCCGCGAACGCCTCGTTGGCCTCGATCAGGTCAAGGTCGCCCACCTTCCAGCCGGCCTTTTCCAGCGCCCGGCGCGAGGCGGGGATCGGGCCCGAGCCCATCACCTCGGGTTCGACGCCCGCCGACGACCAGGACGCAATCCGCGCCAGCGGGGTCAGCCCGCGCCGCGACGCCTCCTGCTCGGACATCACCACCAGCACCGCCGCGCCGTCATTGATGCCCGACGCATTGCCGGCCGTGACCGTGCCATCCTTGCGGAAGGCGGGGCGCAGGGCGGCGGCGGCCTCCATGGTGGCGCCGGCGCGGATGTATTCGTCGGTGTCGACCACCGTGTCGCCCTTGCGGCCCTTGACCGTCACGGGCGCAATCTCGTCGCGGAAGCGGCCGGCCGCGCGCGCCGCCTCGGCCTTGTTCTGCGAGGCGGTGGCAAAGCGGTCCTGTTCGTCGCGGCTGATCTGCCAGCGCTCGGCCACGTTCTCGGCGGTGATGCCCATGTGATAGCCGTGGAAGGCGTCCCACAGCCCGTCCTTGATCATGGTGTCGATGAAGGACAGGTCGCCCATCTTCTGACCCGGGCGCAGCAGGGCCGCATGGGCCGACATCGACATCGATTCCTGGCCGCCCGCGACGACGATGCTGGCATCGCCATTGGCGATCTGCTGGGCGGCGACCGCCACCGCGCGCAGGCCCGAGCCGCACACCTGGTTCAGCCCCCATGCCGGCACGCCGTGCGGCACGCCCGCGGCCATCGAGGCCTGACGCGCCGGATTCTGCCCCTGGGCGGCGGTCAGCACCTGACCCAGCACCACCTCGGACACCTCGGCGCCCGCCACGCCCGCGCGGTCCAGTGCCGCGGCGATGGCAGTCCGGCCCAGCTCGTGTGCCGGCACGGCCGCGAAACTGCCCGAGAAGGCGCCGACCGGGGTGCGGGCGGCGGAAACGATGACGGCGGCCATGGGAATTCTCCTGGTGGCGCGCTTCTGCCCGGCCCTCCCGGGGCGCGCGCGGGGCATGTCGCACACGCCCACCGACTTGCCAACCGGGGCCATGGCATGCCAGCGCGCACCTGCGACGCATCGGGAACGCCTGCTGATCCGGGCTGTTGCGCTTGAACCCGGGCCCGCGAAGGGGAATATCAACCCAAGGTGGTGTATGCCCGCCCGTCCACGCTTGCGAGCGTCCGCAGAAGGCCCGTCAGCCCGTGACCAAGACCCCGACCGGATCCGATACCACCGCCCCGCCGCGCCGCCCGGGTCCCGGCCCCGCGCGCGAGGGTGACGACGCGGACACCGTGGTGGTGATCCGCAAATACGCCAACCGGCGCCTCTACAACACCGAGAGCAGCAGCTACGTCACCCTCGAGGACCTCGCGCAGATGGTGCGCCATGGCCGGGATTTCGTGGTCTATGACGCGAAGTCGGGCGATGACATCACGCGCGGCGTGCTGACGCAGATCATCGTGGAGGAGGAGGCGAAGGGCAGCCACCTTCTGCCCGAGAGCTTCCTGCGCCAGCTGATCGGCTTCTACGGGGACAGCCTGCAGGGCGTGCTGCCGCGCTACCTCGAGATGACGATGCAGGGCTTCGCCCGGCAGCAGGAGGAGATGCGCCGCGGCATGGAGCAGGCCTTCAAGCCCTTCAGCCTGGAAGAGGTCAGCCAGCGGAACATGGCGATGATGGAACGCGCGATGAGCCTGTTCAGCCCCTTCGGCGGGCGCAGCGAGCTGGACGCGCTGAAGGCGGAAAACGCGACCTTGAAGGCCGAGCTGGAGGCGATGAAGGCGAAGCGCTGACAGAGCGCGCAGAACCGCCGCAGCCTCGCCGTATCCGGCCGTGTCATGTTTGCCTTCGCTGGCAAACATGCCAGCTGCGGGCGGCCGGTGCCGCCCAAGCGTCTTCACATCTCGCGCAGCCGCGGCGCGGCGGAGCCAGGCGGCCGAAGGCGACGCCGCCTCTTCACGAGGCGATTTCAGCGGCCGCGGGCATGAGGGCGGATCAAAGCATCAGCATCCCGCCATTCACATGGATGGTCGCGCCCGTCACCCAGGCGGCCTCGTCGCTCGCCAGATACACCACCGCGGCGGCCACATCCTTCGCCTCCCCCATGCGCGCGAGCGGGATGCGCGCGAGCATCGCGGCCTTGATCGTCTCGCCCAGCTTGTCCGTCATCGGCGTCGCGATGAAGCCAGGTGCCACCACGTTGATGGTCACGCCGCGCGGTGCCACCTCCTGCGCGAGCGACTTGCTCATGCCCACAAGGCCGGCCTTGGCCGCGGCGTAGTTCGCCTGGCCCGCAT
>DBAV01000276.1 GCA_002291875.1 Hyphomonadaceae bacterium UBA1001 | reverse complement strand
CGCGACGACTGGCGCGCCTATGTCCGCTCCTTCCATGAGGAACACGCCTGATGGCCATCCTGCTTTCCACCAAATCCGGCACCATGCTCGACTGGAAGGCGGCGCTGCTGGCGGTGGACCCGTCGCTGGACATCCGCCTCTTCCCCGACGCCGGGGACCCCGCGCGGATCGAGGCGGCGGTGTGCTGGACCCAGCACGACATGATGGAGCTGCGCCGCTACCCCAATCTCAAGCTCCTCGTCTCCATGGGCGCCGGCGTGGACCATCTGCTGCGCCCGCCCGGGCCGCCGCCGGGCGTGCCGGTCGCCCGGCTCAAGGACGCGCGGCTGACCCAGGGCATGACGGAGTGGGTGCTGCTCAACGTGCTGCGCTTCCACCGGCAGGACCTGGAGTATCGCGCCCAGCAGGCCGCGCGCGTGTGGGACGAGCTTCCCGCGCCCGACACGGCGAAGCGCCGCGTCGGCATCCTGGGCCTGGGCGAGCTCGGCGGGGCGGCGGCGGAGGCGATCCGCGCCCTCGGCTTCCCGGTGATGGGCTGGACGCGCAGCCCGCGCGCGCGGGACGGCGTGACGTGCTTCCATGGCGCGGACGGGCTGGAGGCGATGCTCCGCCAGACAGACATCCTGGTCTGCCTGCTGCCGCTGACGACGGACACGCGCGGCGTCATCAACGCGCGCACGCTGGCGCTGCTGCCGAAGGGCGCCTTCGTGATCAACGCCGCCCGCGGTGAGCACCTCGTGGCGGAGGACCTGCTGGCGGCGCTGGTGTCCGGGCACATCGCGGCGGCGGCGCTCGACGTGTTCGAGCCCGAACCGCTGCCGGCCGATCATCCCTTCTGGGCGCATCCCAAGGTGCTGGTCTGGCCGCACGCGGCCAGCATCACCATCCCCTCCAGCGCCGCGCCGCAGGTGGTGGAGAACATCCACCGGGCGCGGGAGGGGCGGCCGCTCATCAACCTGGTGGATTTCTCCGCCGGCTACTGAGCCGGGCGGTCAGCCGAAGCGGCCG
The DNA here is from genome assembly GCA_002291875.1 of Hyphomonadaceae bacterium UBA1001. GTDB lineage: Bacteria > Pseudomonadota > Alphaproteobacteria > Caulobacterales > Aquidulcibacteraceae > UBA1001. The sequence goes on along the minus strand of DBAV01000276.1, from coordinate 2,677 downwards.
ACCGTCTCCAGCTCCTCGCCCATGGTCTCGGGCAGCGGCATCTCGGTGATGACGCCCTCCGCCTCGGCCATGGTGTTGCGCAGGTCCCGCAGGAACACCGCGCCCTTGAGGGTGCGCTGCACCAGCACGGAGCGGCGGTCCATCGGGTCCACCTTGCGGCGGGCGAGATCGAGCTCGCCCAGGCGGTCCAGCGCGCGGGTGATCGCGGGCTTGGAGACGTTCAGCTCCTGCGCCAGGCCGCGCACGGTGTGCGGGCCGGGGCTGAGATAGACGGTCAGGAACACCCCCAGCTGACGAGCCGAGAGGTCAGGTCCGTCCTGGCGAACCAGCGCGACGATCGTGTCGCGCAGCACCCCCACCAGCTGATCGGGGTTGATCGGGCTCGACATGGCTTCCTTCCTTCTTGCCGCGGACAACTTCGGCATGATGCCGCCCGGCCTGCCGCGGAGAGTGACAATCCCGACCTCAGAGATAGGGATGCCACCGCCCGCGCATTAGGGGGCATCGCAAGCAGAATTGCAAGAAATTCATGTCATGCCACCCTTGAGAAGGGCGTTACGTTTTCCCAACGGTCAAGCCAGGCCGAGATGGCGCGCGATGCCACGCGCCAGCGCCCGCAGCCCGGTCGCCTCGCCGCCCTCCGGGCGCCCGGGCCGGGAACTGTCATTCCAGGCGTACACGTCCAGGTGTCCCCAGGGAATGTCGTTTGGAACGAAGCGCTTGAGGAAGAGCCCCGCGACGATCGCCCCCGCCATGGGCTTGGTGGCGACATTGCCGAGATCCGCCACGGCGCTGTCCAGCCAGTTGTCGTATCCAGGGTGAAGCGGCAGGCGCCACAGCGGCTCCCCGGCGGCGATCCCGCCCGCCAGCAGCGAATCGGCCAGCGCGTCCTGGTTGCAGAACATGGCCGGGATGTCCGGCCCCAGCGCGACCCGGGCCGCGCCCGTGAGGGTGGCGGCGTTCAGGATCAACCGCGGGGACTGCTCGGCGGCATGGGCCAGCAGGTCCGCCAGGACCAGGCGGCCCTCGGCGTCGGTGTTGCCGATCTCGACCGTCAGCCCCGCGCGCGTGGCGATCACGTCGAGCGGGCGCATGGCCGTGCCGCTCACGCTGTTCTCCACCGCGCCGATGAGCAGCAGCAGGCGGATGGGCGCGCGGCTGGCCATGAGAGCGTCGGCGAGGCCGATCATCACTGCCGCCCCGCCCATGTCCTTCTTCATGCGCAGCATGGCGGCGGAGGGCTTGAGGTCGAGCCCGCCCGTGTCGAAGCACACGCCCTTGCCGCAGAGCGCGACGAGCGGGGCATCCGCCGCCCCCCATTCCAGCACCGCGACGCGCGGCGCGCGCGGGCTGCCCTGGCCCACGGCGGCCACCGCCGGGTAGCCCCGTTCCAGCGCCTCGCCCTCGATGACCGTCACCCGCGCGCCGTGCTCCGCGCCCAGCGCCTCCACGGCGGCGGCGAGCTCGGCGGGGCCGAGGTGGTTGGCGGGCGTGTTGATCAGGTCCCGCGCACGCCAGATGGCCGCGGCCTCGATCAGCTCGCCCTCCCGGCCTCGCGGGGCGACGAGCCGCGCGCGCGGCGCGCCGGGCTTCCTGAACCGCGCGAAGCGATAGGCGCCGAGGCAGAAGCCGAGCAGCGCGCCAGCCGGGGCGTCGGCGGCGAAGCGCCACACCGGCTCGGCGGGCAGGGCGGTGGCGAGCGTGCCGTAGCCGAAATGCGAGTCCGGCCGCCCGAACAGCGCGCCGGTCAGCCTCGTGCCATCCGTCAGCAGGGCGAGTTCGCCCGGCTTGGCCGCGAAGCCGCTGGCCTTGGCGAGCGCCGCGCCGGGCAGCGCCTCCCAGCCGCCGGGGGTGACGATGTGGAGGGGCAGCGCGTCGGGCGTCTCGGGCGCGAGGCAGGGCAGGCCGGGCAAGGCGGGAATCCTCGGTGATCCGCGCCGATGCTGCCGCGCGGCGGGTTTCGGTTGAAGGGGGCGGCCCCGGGTATTACATCGAGGTCTGGAGGTATTACCGCCATGGCGCACACCCTCACCGTCAAGGGCCAGGTCACCATCCCCAAGGCCGTGCGCGAGCACTTGGGCCTGCGGCCGGGCAGCCGCGTCGAGTTCACGCGCGAAGCGGATGGGCGCGTCACGCTGCGCCGCGCCGAACCATCGGCGGATTTCGCCGCGCGGCTGGAAGCGTTGCGGTCGATTGCGCGCAGCTACAACGGCATGTCCACCGAGGAGGTGATGCGCATGACGCGCGGGGAGGATTGGGGGCGCAAGTGACCCTCGTAGACACCAACGTCCTGCTGGATCTCCTCGATCCGCGGTCGGCGTGGGGCGCGTGGTCGCTGGCAGAACTCGACGAGGCCGGCTCGCGCGGGCCGCGCTTCATCAACGCCGTTGTCTTCGCCGAGATCTCGGTGGCCTTCGGTGATGTCGGCGACTGCGAGGCTTTCCTTGGTTCCTTCGGCCTCACGGACCATCCCATTCCCCGCCGCGCGCTTTTCCTCGCGGGCCAGGCGTTCCGGGACTACCGTCGGCGCGGCGGCGCGCGCACCGGCGTGCTGCCCGATTTCTTCATCGGTGCCCATGCCCTTGTGGAGGGCTGGCCGCTGCTGACCCGCGACGCCGGGCGCTACCGCACAGCCTTCCCGGGGCTCACCCTCATCACCCCCTGACCCGCGCGCGCC
>DBAV01000071.1 GCA_002291875.1 Hyphomonadaceae bacterium UBA1001 | reverse complement strand
TGATGCTGCAGAACATCGCCAAGTCGATCGAGACCAACCACCCCGAATGCTTCCTGATCGTGCTCCTGATCGACGAGCGGCCCGAGGAGGTCACCGACATGAAGCGCTCGGTGAAGGGCGAGGTGATCGCCTCGACCTTCGACGAGCCGGCGACCCGCCACGTCGCGGTGGCCGAGATGGTCATCGAGAAGGCCAAGCGCCTGGCTGAACACGGCCGTGACGTGGTGATCCTGCTCGACTCGATCACCCGCCTGGGGCGCGCCTACAACACCACGGTCCCGTCGTCGGGCAAGGTGCTGACGGGCGGTGTGGACGCCAACGCGCTCCAGCGGCCCAAGCGGTTCTTCGGCGCCGCGCGCAATCTCGAGGAGGGCGGGTCGCTGACCATCATCGCCACCGCGCTGATCGACACCGGCAGCCGGATGGACGAGGTGATCTTCGAAGAGTTCAAGGGTACGGGCAATTCGGAAATCGTGCTCGACCGCAAGGTGTCGGACAAGCGCATCTTCCCGGCGATGGACGTGACCAAGTCCGGCACCCGCAAGGAAGAGCTGCTGGTCCCGCGCGAGCACCTGTCCAAGATGTACGTCCTGCGCCGCATCCTGAACCCGATGGGCACGATGGACGCGATCGAGTTCCTGCTCGACAAGCTGCGCAGCAGCAAGAACAACGACGACTTCTTCCAGAGCATGAATACCTGAGGGGCGCACGAAGGGGCCCCCGCTTCCGGCCTGGAGGCGCGGGGCGCGGACGGCGCGCGGCTTTCCCCCTCCGATCGATCGTTCGGCCCGGGTCTGGGTGACGGATCCGGCTGGCGGCGGCTGTTCAGCAGCTGGAACGCCCTTTCGGGATGGGTCCCGGACACCGCCTCGCGCCGCTCACCGGTTCCGGGATGACGTTCCTTTTTTCACGTAACAGCCGTCATCCCGGCCGAAGCGCAGCGCAGGGCCGGGCCCCATCCGCCTCCTGTTTCGGGATGGCCATGATCCGGCCCTGACGCGCGTTCGGCGGGGCGGCACCAGGGGGAGAAGTCGAAGCGGGTGTCGGGGTCGGTGAGGGTGTGGGCGACGTAGGCGTCGATCGCGCGCGCCGGGTCGGTGAGCACCTGCAGGTCGTCCCAGCGGTGGTCGCGCACGAGGTAGAGCAGGGGCTCGCCGTCGGGCCCGCGCCGCACCATCGAGCGGTCGTGCGGGGTCTGCACCAGCACCGTGTCGTGCGGGGCGGCGCGGTCCACCAGCGGTGACGTCTCGATGAAGCAGCGCAGCCCCCGCGTCAGCCCGAGGTCGCGGTCCGCGCGGCGGCCGTGCCAGTTGCCCTCGCGCCGGAAGCCGTAGGTGTCGTGCAGCAGCGCGAGCTCGCGCGCGGCGAGCTTGCGCTGGCGCTCGGCGGGCAGGTGGAACGGCGCGCCGTGCACGCCCGCCAGGATCAGGTCGATCGCCTGACGGCCGAGCGCCGCGCCCGCAGGCAGGCCGTAGCCGCCGTTGAATACACGACCCCTCATTGTCTCGACATCCATCCCCTTGACGAAGGAGCACCACGCGAGCGCCAGCGCGTCGCCGAGGAAGTCACGCGCGTCGAGGAATTTGCGGTGTTCGCGCGGGCCCTTCTCGACCAGCGCGCAGGGCGGTACGGGCGTGCGCAGCTGGAACACCTCGCCGAGGTTCAGCCGCACCATCCGGCCCGCAACCTCGGTGTACCACGCCATCGGGCGCCATCCCGGGAACACCCCCCGCCGGTCGTCGGACACGAGCAGGTAGAGGTCCGACCCGGCCATCAGGGCGGCGTGGGACAGGGGCTGGGTTTCGGCGATCGCGGAGTAGAGCCAGTCGCGCCCGCGGTGGAACCCCATCGCCCAGTGCGTGTCGTCCGGCGGCGGGTCCTCGCCGTCTGCCAGGCATTCCGTGCGGATGCTGTCCGGCAGCGGATCGCCGCGCCCCACGAGGCGGTACCGCACCAACGGACCGAAATCCTCTCGGGTCTCGAGCGCGCGCAGGTCTTGCAGGGTGACCCTGAGCTTGCGTTCCCGTTCCGTCATTGCTGGCTCCCGTCCCCGAAATCGAGACCATACTCTCGATTCAAACTCTGCATGTAATCGCGCTGGTGCTGGCCCAGGAACTGCCGGAACGGCTCGCCCACGGGCTCGCCGCGGAAGGTCCTCCAGCCTCCCCCGTTGCCGTCCTCCACGCTTATGCCCTTGGAGCTGTTCATGGCGCGCGGCGGTGGGGATACTGGCTTGCCACCGGTCGATCCCGGACCCTTCCGGACGAGGCTGTGATTGAAATTGCGCTGATGTTCGAGAACCCGACACCGGAGGAGTTGGAACGGGTGGCGAAGCGGAAGGCGCAGATCGACGCGATGCGTGAAGCTTTTGATGGGCTGCCGGCAGACGGTTTCCGGGTCCTATCGGCCGGAGCGCGGGTCATGGTGGCCTCGAACTTTGCGAGCAGGTCGCACGCGTGGACTGCGCGCTTTGCAGAGGGCGCGTTCCGTCAGGCGGCCGACCGGTGAGGTTGATCGCAGCAGCGGTGGCCCCATCATCCGAGGCACAAGGGAGGCCCCGAGAGGCTGGGGCGGACAGAACCGCAGTGTCTGGCGAATGACATGGCTCGGGCACAGGCGGCGGCTTTGGGGCTCTCGGGCCTTGCGCCTCGCGAGACTCTTGACTCCTGGGCCGGCCATTCGCTGACTGACCCTCCGGCGCTCAACCCTCGCGACCCGCATCCCGCCGATCCTGAGGCGGGCGGAAACGTGAACAACGGGCCGAACGGGGAGCTTGTGATCGCATGATGTCCGCACTGTTCGCCACGCTCCTCATGGGCACCTCCGCCCTCGCCGGGCCGGCCGTGCAGGGCGAAACGGGTGCCGGCACGCCGCCCGCGCATCGGGCGCCGCCGTCAACGGTGATCGAGGTGCCTGCCTCCCCCTGCCGACCGGCGTGCCGGCGCCGCGCGGGTGGCCGGAGGCCCGGCTGGAGGCGGTGGGGCAGACCATCGCGCGGTTGGCCGTCGACGGATATTGCGACCGCGTGGGAGTCTGGCGATCGGACGACCGGCGGGTGGTGGCCGAGTTCCACCTGCCAGCGCCCGAGGTGGTGCCTTATGGCGGCACGGCCCGCCCACCGCCACGTCCCCCGCTGCTTGTCCCCCAGCCGCTTTTCACCTCGCGCCTGCGGCCGAACGTGCCACTCTTCCTGCCTGACCTGCACCACCCCCGCGGCGGCGGCAGCTACAGCTTCATGCTGCGAGAAGGAGAGGACACCGTCTGGACAGTCAGCCTGCGGCCCTTGCCCTGGCTGCCATGAGCGGCGCCGCCGGCAAGCCGAGGATCGCTGTGCCGGCATGCCGCCTCCGCGGCGCCGGTATTCCAATAACGATTGCGCCCCAACGCTGGGGGATTCCGGTCACCAGGGACATTCGGGGTGACAGGCGCCGATCCGGCGCGGCGCAGCCCGGCCGGCCATGTCGGCCGGGGCGCAGGGCGCGGAGGAAGACCTTGGCGGCGCTGCGCGCGCGAGGGACCGATCAGCGGTTCAAGTCTGATCGGCCAACGGCTGGGCGCAAGGCTCGAACAGTCCACCGCCGAGAAAGCGCGTGCGCCCAAGCAGCAGCGGTCCGCTCCGCGACCTTTTCCGATCGGAACTGAAAAAGGTTAACCCCCTGGCCTCAAGCCTCCTCGTCGGCGTCCGGTGCGTCACGTCCCGAGTGCAGCAGTATCCGCGTTTACTGGTAGGCAGCGTAATCCCCTTTGGTTCGGGGCAAGTGTTCAGGCCCCAGTGGACTGATGACGTCGCGCAAACGCTGATGTCTTTATCCCCTTTGGTTCGGGCCGAGTGTTCAGGCTAGACACCCACCGCCACTACGTTGAGGCGGCAGAGTCTTAATCCCCTTTGGTTCGGGGCAAGTGTTCAGGC
>DBAV01000070.1 GCA_002291875.1 Hyphomonadaceae bacterium UBA1001 | reverse complement strand
GTTCGGGGCAAGTGTTCAGGCCGTCGCCCGCCCGCCTGACGCCTCCAGCCGCGAGCGTCTTAATCCCCTTTGGTTCGGGGCAAGTGTTCAGGCTTGACGGTTTCGTTGAAGAGTGCGCGGAGTTTGGTCTTAATCCCCTTTGGTTCGGGGCAAGTGTTCAGGCCCCCGGCCCCATCACTCAGGACTTCTATGATAGTCTTAATCCCCTTTGGTTCGGGGCAAGTGTTCAGGCTCCTCCTGTTCCAAAACTGTTGTGCACCCGCGGTTTCGTCGGGTCGTTGCCAATTCCGGGCATCGCCTGCGACGCTGACCCCCTGGGGTGGGAGGGCGATAGCCATTCTACAACGATTTCAAAGACCCTTGGTCGTCGCCCGGTGCCAATCGCCTCGGTAGACCGTGTCACCCCGCGCCAGACTGTCGTGAGGATACATCTGGCGCCAAGGAATGACGATGACTCTGATCCGCGCGGCCCGCAAACCCTGGCCCCGAAATTGGTGCCAAGACAAGAGCACCATGACCCATCGTATTCTTGGGCGCCAGTGATCAGTCGAACGTAACGCTGCGGTGCCTCGGTGTCGGCCGAGCCAAGTGTACACCTCTGACATGGAGCGCACGGCCGTGCATCTCGATGTTCCGACCACGCACCAGCCGATAGATTCGCAGGTCGTCTTCCCGCGGGTTCAACAGCCTTGACAGGCGCGCGTACAACGCGTCGACATCCTCGGTGTCGGACAGCAGATACACAGACCACTGCACACGCCGGGCGACGCCGCGCAACACGCGCGTGACCCTTCTCCAGCGCCTGGGCGCGCGAATGTCGAAGCACACCAGCCACATTGGTCAGAGGTCCTCGACCGTCGACCGGGCCAGGACATCGAGGGTCACAAGGGCGCGGCGCAGATGCACCTGGAGGCGGGTTTCGATCGCCGCGAAGGCCATGGCGCAACGGGCGCGCCCTGCTGATCCAGTCCAGCCTTCAGGGCACTTTCGGCGCACCCGGCCAGCCTCGCACTCGCACAAACGGACCAGGACCGGCGAGACAAGATCGCCCAAGGTTCGGCGCATGCAGGTGACCAGCGACGGGCCCAGCGGCAGGCGCAATGTGGCGGTCACTCCCGCTTGCTCGAGGCCAGAAGAGATCGCGCCAATCAACATCCCTTCGAGAAGGCGTCGCGCGGCCCCGCCGCCAACGGGAGCGCAGGCCGTCCGCACATGCAAGCGCAGCCGTGCACGCTCTTCGGCCACCGGCGTGTCGCGGGTCGAGCCCAGACGCAACGCTGTCAGCGCCTCGCGCATCGCGTTGGTGCGCAAGGCTTCTTCCCAAGCCGTCACCCGACTCGTCCAGTCGGGATGCTCGCCGGCGTGCGCCAGTGTGCGTGCCAGGTCGCAGCCCCGGTCGTGCTCGGGTGCCAGACGCCCAAGCGGCGTGAGGCCGTGCCACCAGGTCACACCAACACCCGCGCGCAGCAGTGCGGCGAGTGCCGCGCCCGAAAACTCGACCTCCCCGCGGCATTCGATACGACCTATGCGATGCAGGGGCAGCAATTCGGGCGATGCATGTCCGATGGACACCAACAGCGCTTCCGCCAGCCGGTCCACGCGCACTGGCTCGCGCGATGCATCGAAGTGAATCGCCGACTTCATCGGGTGTTCTCCTCGAGGAACATGGGTGTTTTGTTTGCCGCCAACAGTCTGAAGGCACGCGTCTGCTGGCGGGCGGCGCGATCGAGCCATCGAGCCCATGCGGGCAATGCCAGATCGAGCGCCTCGTAAAAGGCTGCCCGCCCCGCCTTGCCCAGAAGGCACGCCCCTTCTTCGTTGGTGCTGAAGTGTTCGACGCGAAGCTGACGTTCGCGGAACAGGCCATTCACCCACAGGTCCAGCCGCGGTCGCAGCGGCTCGACCAAGTCGCACGCCAGGCTGTCTCGTCCGAATGACAGGGCGTGGAGCGTGCCGATCATCGGATCAAGGCCCGCGATTTGTGCCCGTGTAGCCGCCTCGAACGTCGCGATGGTGTAGGCCAGCGAGAGTGTGGCATTCACGGGGTCGCGGGGTGGGCGACGGTTGCGGCCAGCGAACCCCAGCGACGGAGCGAACGCGGGCTGCAGGCCGGCCCAATAGGCACGTGCCGCCGCTCCCTCGATCCCTCGCAGGGCGTCGAGCGACACAGCTGCATTGATGGTCGTCGTGATGTCTTTCAACGCATGGCGGAAGCGCACCGCGTGCTCCGCGACTGCCGGTCTGCCATGCGCAAGTCGCTCGAGTGTGCGGACCTGTGCGCTCACCTTGGCAGAGACGATTGGACGCGCAGCCTGGAGTGCCAGAGCGGCGTCGGCGGCCACCAGCGCCTGTGCTACCCTGCGGGCCGCATCGTTCGAGGGGCGGCCCAGCAGTCTTGCCGTAGCCTCTCCGCGCCGCCCCGACAGCACAAGAACACCTGTTCCCTGGCTCCAGCAGCGTGCGAGCAGGCTGGTATCGACGGTGGCGGGACTGCGGATGACAAGACGTTCAATCTGGCCGACCGGCAGCGTCATCCGTTGATCGCCGGCGCGGATGTCGATGGCATCGCCTTTCAGCGACAGTTGGGCGTCGCGGCGATCGATGAACACGGTCGTCATGGCGAAATCTCCTCAGCCGAAGACCATCACGGGCGATGGCCGACGGGGCGGACGGGCGCGGCCGAATGTGCGCACCAGCGGCGCGGGACCCAGGTCGCTCACCATCCAGCGATCACGACGCGGATCGCAGATCGACGCCAGTCCAGCCTCGAGGTGGCGGCGTTCAGCCGGCGTGACCCAGCATTCATGGACGGATTTCTGCCCGCCCGAGGCCAGGCCCGTGCAAAGGTTCAGGGCGTGCCGACGCCGTCGCGGGCACGCGATGTCATAGGCAGCGAGCACGAGGGTGCGCATGGGGAAGGGTCCGCGCGACGGCTGATTGCCGACACGCTGGAAACATCACGACGGGGCAGGGCGCCGCAATGGCCACAAGCTTGTGGCCCCTGGGCAGAGGGCGCTGCGGAGCCTGTGCCGACGCACCGTTCGTTATCCCAGATACCCACAAACGCGATGCAGTGTCGGATCAGTCGGCCTCGGGCGAAACGGGCAGGGCCACGGCGCGATCGACATGTCCGGGAAGGACAAGCTTTTCGCGTACCCAGTCCATGGCCGCCTTTGCGGCCGCTTGATTCACCGCCGTATAACCGTGCGCCAGCACCGAATGATTGCGGCGGCTCAGCCATTCGGGGCCCCACTCGCCGTGCACCGCCACCAGAGGATCCTGAGGGTCGAGGTGATCGAGCAGGCTGACCTGCTGCTGCAGGCCGAACTGGAAAAAGACTTCGCCAGTTCTACGGTCCCTTTTCTCATCTTGCTTGCGACGGAGAAATTCCGGGAGCTGTGCGGGTTCGATCCGAGCGCTGTCGATTTTGTACTTTTGCATCAGACGCGTCTGAAAGACCGCTTCGTAGAGGCGATAGAGGCGTGCGATCGCATCATCGTGCCGACCCTGGGCAAATCGGCGCTCTGCATTGGCCAACAAGTCGGCGCACAGTGACCTGCCACTGAGTTTTT
>DBAV01000252.1:3409-3612 GCA_002291875.1 Hyphomonadaceae bacterium UBA1001 | reverse complement strand
CGGCTCGGCGCGCGGGGTGCGGGCCGTCAGGTCATCATCGTCGTTGTCATGGGGCGGGGCGCCCAGCTGGACCGGACGCGGGGCCGGGCCAAAGCCGCCGCTGATCGGCGCGCCCTGCGGGTTCCACACACCCTGGACCACGGGCTGGCCCAGCGGGCGCACCACCGGCGCACCGGTGCCGACGGGCGGATGGTTTGCAACGG
>DBAV01000252.1:0-3101 GCA_002291875.1 Hyphomonadaceae bacterium UBA1001 | reverse complement strand
ACGGGCGGATGGTTTGCAACGGGCGGATGGTTTGCAACGGGCGGATGATTTGCGACCGGCGCTGCGGGCGCAGGTCGGGCAGGCTCGGGCGTCGGGCGCACCGCCGTGGGCAGCGCGACGGGCGGCCGGGCCATTGGGGCAAAATCGGCCGGCGGCGGCGACACCAGCAGGTCGTCGGCGGGCTCCATGCCGGTGGCGACCACCGACACCCGGATGCGCCCCTCCATGTCGTTCTCGTAGCACGAGCCGAAAATGATGTTCGCACCCGGCGCCACGGTCTCGCGGATGCGGCTGACCGCCTCGTCGAGATCGCCCAGCGACAGGTCCTCGCCGCCGGTGATGTTGATCAGCGCCGCCTTGGCCCCGGCCAGCGACACGTCCGCCAGCAGCGGATTGCGGATGGCGTGCTCGGCCGCCGCGCGGGCCCGGCCCGGCCCCTCGGCCTCGGCCGCGCCCATCATGGCGGTGCCCATGCCTTCCATGACGGTCTTCACATCGGCGAAGTCCAGATTGATCAGGCCCGGATTCATCATCAGGTCGGTGACCGCGCGCACGCCCGCTTCCAGCACGCCATCGGCCAGCCGGAAGGCGTCGGACACCTTGATGCCGGGCGAGACCACCTTGAACAGGTTCTGGTTGGGCACGACGATCAGCGTGTCGGCCACCTCGCGCAGGGCGTCGATGCCGTCATCGGCATTGGTGCGCCGCCGGTCGCCCTCGAAATTGAACGGCTTGGTGATGACCGCGATGGTCAGGATGCCGCGCTCGCGCGCCAGCCGGCAGATCACCGGCGCCGCACCCGTTCCGGTCCCGCCCCCCATGCCGGCGGTGACGAACACCATGTGCGCGTCGTCCAGCATGCGCAGCAGGTCGTCACGGCTCTCTTCGGCGGCGGCGGCACCGATGTCGGGCTTGCCCCCCGCGCCCAGCCCCTGGGTCAGGGCCGAGCCCAGCTGCAGGCGGTGGGGGGCCAGCGAACGCGTCAGCGCTTGGGCGTCGGTGTTGGCCGCGACGAACTCGACCCCCTGCAGGCCGGATTCGATCATGTTGTTCAGCGCGTTGCCGCCACCGCCGCCGACCCCCAGCACCACGATGCGGGGGCGTTGCTCGACCAGTCCGGCGTTGTGGGTGGGGTACATCGGATGCGGCGCTCCCAGGGGTCGTCCGACACGCAAACCCACGGAACCGCAAACGGCTCCACGTGGACGGCGCAACGGACCGACAGTGGATTCATGCTGCCCCATGTGCGCTTGCGCAAGGGTTAACCATGTGCGCGACTCAATAGAAGTCACGCAGCCAGTCGGCCGCGCGGCGCAGCATGTCACGCGGGGCGTCGGGGCGGGGCCGCGCCACCGGGCCGCGGGCGATCTCGGGCGGAGGGTCGATCGCCAGGCGCAGCATCCCCGCGCTGGCGGCGAGGCTGGGGCGCGCGCCCTCTCCGCCCGCCTCGTTCAGCCGCAGCGGCGAGCCCACCCGCACCTGCTGCTGCAGCATGCGGGCGGCGACCTCCTTGATGGCAGGCAGCTCCGCGCCGCCGCCGGTCAGCACCACCCGGCGCGAGCGCGGCCGGTCACAGCCCCAGGCCACCAGATGATGGTGGATCTTGAACAGGATGTCCTCGACCCGCTGGGCGCAGATCTCGGCCAGCTCGCCCCGGCGCGAGCTGCCGCTGGTCAGCCGGCCGTCATCGCCGGTGCGCGGGGTTTCCACCAGGTCGTCGGCGTGCATCGTCAGGCGTACCGCCGAGCCGTGCGCCAGCTTGACCCGCTCGGCCGCAGGCAGGGTGCAGTTCAGCGCCGCCGCCAGGTCGCGGGTGACGTCGCCACCGCCCTCGGGCAGCACCTCGAGCCGCTGCAGGTGGCCGTGCTCGAACACGCAGACCGAAGTGGCGCTGGCGCCGAACTCGATCACGATCACCCCGTTCAGCCGCTCGTCCTCGACGATGGCGCCCAGCGCCGCGGCATAGGGGGCGGCGACAAAGCGCTGTGGCACCAGGTCGGCCAGCTGGACCACCCGCTCCAGATTGGCAACCAGCCCCGCCGGGGCGGTGATGACATGCAGGCCCGCCGCCAGCCGGTGGGCGTCCATGCCGCGCGGGTCCTGGATCCCGCCCACCCCATCAACCATGTAGCCGACCGGCGTGACGTGCAGGATCTTGCGCCCCTCGAGCCGCAGCCGGCGCTGGGCGTCCTGGATGGCGTTCAGCACGTCCTGGCCTTCGATGCGCTGGCTGCGGACCGCCACATCGCCTTCCACCCGCTCGCCGCGCAGCTGCGGGCCGCTGACCGACACCAGCACCTCGCCCGCGCGCAGGCCGGCCATCTGCTCGGCATCGGCGACCGCGCGCCGGATCGAGCGTTCGGCCGGCTGAAGGTCGGTGACGACGCCATTGGAAAAGCCCAGCGGGCGCGACTGGCCAAAGCCCGCCAGCCGGAACGCGCCTGCCATGGTCGGATCGTCCACCGCCAGCAGGCAGGCAATGCGGGTCGCCCCGATGTCCAGCACGGTATGGATGCCGCCGCGCGCAGGCTGGCGCCCCGCCCGCCCGGCATCCGGGCGGCCGGCGTCGAGACGGGCGGCGTCGGCAGGCTGGGGCCTCATGTCGGGTCTCCGTCGCGCACGCGCGCCGGCAGGATGCGCACCGCGCCCGCATCGCGCAGGTCGATCCGCCGCACGCCGGAATCCAGCACCCGTCCGCCCTCGTGCATCTGACCCAGCAGCGCCAGCGCCGCCGCCGCATCGGTTTCCGGCAGCGCCACGCGCGTGCCGTTCACCAGCAGCAGGTCCCAGCGCCGCTCGCCGCGCCATTCGGCCAGAACCACCCGGCTGCGCAGTTCGGGCCAGGGCTGCAGCAGCGACACCAGGCCCGACGCCGCCGCCCCTGCCGCGCGGCCGGTGACGTGCACCAGCCCGCCCGTGCGGTCGGGCGCGATCGAGTGCATCCGCTCGCCCGCGCTGTCCACCACGGCGAAATCCTCGCCCTGGCGCCAGATCGCCACCGGCGCGCGACGGTCGACCACCACCTGCACCTTGCCCGGCCACAGCCGCCGCACGGTGGCAGCGTCGATCCAGTCCAGCGCCTCGATCCGCGCGCGCGCCGC
>DBAV01000100.1:26403-26746 GCA_002291875.1 Hyphomonadaceae bacterium UBA1001 | reverse complement strand
GGATCGCCGCGGCGAGGGCCCGTCGGTCGAGGATGGCGGGTATGATGACCGCGGTGCGGTCGGTGGCGGCGGCGGACGCCGGCCCACCCCCGTGCGCGAGGACATCGATGACGAGGTGCCGTTCTGAGTGCCAGCGCGGCCTGCGCCGGTCGAGTTCCGGATCGGCCGCTGCTTTGCTAGTGCTTGGCGCGCCAGGTGCGATTCCGCATCCGGCGCGCGCACAGCTGGATGATCGTGGATGAGTGAGAACGACGGCAGGGACGGCCGCCCCGCGGACGAGGAGGGCGTCGCGCCGATCTCGATCGAGGCCGAACTCAAGCGGTCCTATCTGGACTATGCAATG
>DBAV01000100.1:0-26028 GCA_002291875.1 Hyphomonadaceae bacterium UBA1001 | reverse complement strand
AGCCGGTGCATCGGCGCATCCTGCACGCGATGAACGAGATAGGGGTCACCCACGACAAGCCCTATCGCAAGTCGGCGCGGATTGTCGGCGACGTCATGGGCAAATACCACCCGCACGGGGATGGCGCGATCTATGATGCGCTGGTGCGCATGGCGCAGGATTTCTCGATGGGCCTGACCCTGCTGGACGGGCAGGGCAATTTCGGGTCGATGGACGGCGATCCGCCGGCCGCCCAGCGCTATACCGAAGTGCGGATGGCACGGTCGGCGAACTTCCTTCTGGCCGACATCGACCGCGACACGGTCGACTTCCAGCCCAACTATGATGGCCAGGAACAGGAACCGACGGTGCTGCCCGCGCGGTTTCCGAACCTGCTGGTCAATGGCGCGAACGGCATCGCCGTCGGCATGGCCACCAACATCCCGCCGCACAATCTGGACGAGGTATGCGCCGCGGCCATGGCGCTGCTGGACGACCCTGCAATCGAGGACCACGCCCTTCTGGACATCGTCCCGGGGCCGGACTTTCCCACCGGCGGGGAAATCCTGGGGCGAATGTCGGCACGCAGCGCACTGGCATCGGGGCGCGGTTCGGTGATCCTGCGGGCCGTGACCCGCATCGAGACGGTCGGGCGCGGCCGCCAGGCGATCATCGTCGATGAAATCCCCTTTCAGGTGAACAAGAAGACGCTGGTCGAGCGGATCGCCGAACTGGTGCGCGAAAAGAAGGTCGAGGGCATTTCGGCCCTGCGCGACGAGAGCAACCGCCAGGGCGTGCGCATCGTGATCGAGACGCGTGCGGATGCCTCGGCCGAAGTGGTCCTGAACCAGCTGCTGCGGCACTCGCAGCTGCAGGTCAGCTTTTCCTACAATGTGCTGGCGCTGGATGCCGGGCGCCCGGCCCAGCTGGGCCTGCGACGCCTTCTGGAGATCTTCCTGGGCTTTCGCGAGCAGGTGGTCACGCGGCGCACGCGTTTTGACCTGAACAAGGCGCGCGACCGGGCGCATGTGCTGGTGGGCCTCGCGATCGCTGTGGCCAACATCGATGAGGTCATCCGCACGATCCGCGCCTCGGCGAACCAGGCCGAGGCGCGCGAGGCGCTGCTGGCGCGCAGCTGGCCCGCCGCCGACCTGGCTCCGTTGATCGCCCTTGTCGCCGATCGGCGCACGGTCGTGCAGGCGGACGGCCAGATCCGCATGTCGGACGAGCAGGTCCGCCAGATTCTGGCGCTGCAGCTGGCGCGGCTGACCAATCTGGGTCGGCAGGAAATTAACGACGAGGCCGAGCAGTTGGCGGTCACCATCCGCGACCTGCTGGACATTTTGGGCTCGCGCGAGCGCATCCGCGCCATCATCCGCGAGGAGCTGGACGAGGTGCGCCGCACCTTCGCCGTGCCGCGCCGTTCCAAGTTCGTCGAAGGCGATTTCGAGCTCGATGACGAGTCGCTGATCGAGCGCGAGGACATGGTCGTCACCATGACCCATGGCGGCTATGCCAAACGCACGCCGGTGTCGGAATACCGGGCCCAGCGCCGCGGCGGCAAGGGGCGGTCGGGCATGGAGACCCGTGACGAGGACTTCATCACCCGCCTGTTCGTGGCCTCGACCCACGCCCCGGTGCTGTTCTTCTCGTCGGGGGGGCACGTCTATCGCGAGAAGGTGTGGCGTCTGCCGCAGGGCGACCCGCGCACGCGCGGCAAGGCGCTGGTGAACCTTCTGAACATCGATCCGGACGAGCGGGTGACCTCGGTGATGGCGCTGCCGGAGGACCCCGAGATGTGGGACCGGCTGGACGTGATGTTCGCCACCCGCATGGGCAATGTCCGCCGCAACCGGCTGTCGGATTTCGCCAATGTGAACCGCGCGGGCAAGATCGCGATGAAGCTGGCGCCGGGCGACCGCATCGTCGACGTCAAGATCTGCTCGATCCACGAGGATGTGTTGCTGACCACCCGGCGCGGCCGCTGCATCCGGTTCAACTGTGACGAGGTGCGCCTGTTCAAGGGGCGCGACTCGGACGGTGTCGGCGGCATCATGCTGGAGGACCAGGACGAGGTTATCTCGATGGCCGTCCTGCACAGCGTTGATGCCAGCCCGGCGGAACTGCGCGCCTATCAGCGGCACGCCTCGGCCATGCGGCGCGCCACCGGCGAGGAGGATGCCGAGCCCGAGACCACAGCGGACCTCGAAACCGACGACGCCGACACGGATGGTGACGCGTCGTTCGCGCTGGGGCCCGAGCGGATCGCCGAGTTGGGCGCGCGCGAGCAGTTCATCCTGACCGTCACGACCGACGGGTTCGGGCGCCGGTCATCGTCATATGACTATCGGCGCACTGGGCGGCGCGGCAAGGGCATCATCGCGCGCCGGTTTGCGCCGGATTCGGACGCGCGGATCGCGGCTGCGTTCGCGGTCGAGGACACCGACGACGTCATGCTGGTGTCGGACGGCGCGCAGCTGATCCGTATGCCCGCCGATTCGATCCGGATCGCAAGCCGCCCGGGCAAGGGCGTCAAGCTGATCACGCTGGCCGAGGGCGAGCACGTGGTCGGTGTTGAAAGGCTTGGCGAAGTGGGCGAAGAGGGCGACGACAGCGGCCCGACGCCGGCCGAAAACTGAGGGTTCGGCTCTGGCCTCGAGGGGGATGGTCGGTTTGGAACGTGTGGGGCTCTATCCGGGGACGTTCGATCCCGTCACAAATGGGCACCTCGACATCATCGAGCGCAGCTGCAAGCTGGTGGACCGGCTGGTCGTCGGCGTGGCCGTCAACCGTGACAAGGCGCCGCTGTTCACGATCGAGGAACGGGTCGAGATGGTGCGGGCGGAAACCGCGCGGTTCTCGCACCTGGCCCGGATCGACGTGCAGCCGTTCAGTTCGCTGTTGATGCATTTCGCCGAGGAGGTCGGCGCCACGGCCATCCTGCGCGGGCTGAGGGCGGTTTCGGACTTCGAATACGAGTTCCAGATGACCGGGATGAACCAGAAGCTGAACCCGCGTATCGAGACTGTGTTCCTGATGGCCGATGTCCAGCACCAGAGCGTCGCCTCGCGTCTGGTCAAGGAGATTGCGCGGCTGGGCGGCGACATCCGCGCCTTTGTCACCCCCGCCGTCGCCGAGCATCTGCGCCGGCGCTATGCCGGCCAGTGACGCTGCCGCAATTCCGTCCGGCCTGCGCGCAACAGCGCGTGCGCCGACCGTTCGGGTCACGGAGACTGGGAAATGAGAGGTTCGCGTGTGTACCTTACAGCGCTGATGGTCGTGGCTTCGGTCATGGCCGGGCCGAGTGCGGCCGGGGCTGAGGCCACGGCCAGCACGTCCGCTGCACCGGCACTGGCCGCATCCGACTGGCGCGCGCCCGATCCGGCGAACCTGCTGCACATCACGACCACGCGCGGCGACGTCGTCGTCGAGGTCTATCCCGAACTGGCGCCGCGCCATGTCGACCGGATCCGCGAACTGGCGCGGACGGGCTTTTATGACGGCCTGGCCTTTCACCGTGTCATCGACAATTTCATGGCCCAGGGGGGCGACCCGCGCGGTGACGGGTCCGGCGGCTCTGACCTGCCGGACCTTGCGGCCGAATTCACCTTCCGGCGGGACCGGACGCTGTCTTTCGCCGATGTTGGACATCCGGGCGCCCAGCGACTGGGCTTCATCGGCGCCATGCCGGTCGTCACCCAGCCCGACACGCTGATGGACCTCAGCGCCGATGGGCGTGTGCAGGGGCACTCGCTGCACTGCCCCGGCGTGGCGTCGATGGCGCGCGCGAACGAGCCCAACAGCGCCAACAGCCAGTTCTTCCTGATGCGCGGCACGGCTGCGACCCTGGACGGACGCTACACAGCGTGGGGACGCATCCTGCGCGGGGGCGACATCGTGCGCGCGCTGGCGGTGGGTGAACCGCCCGCCACGCCAGACCGCGTGCTGCGCATGCGGGTCGTCGCCGAAATGCCCGAGGCCGATCGCCCGAGGCTGGAAGTGCTGCGCACCGACAGCGCCAGCTTCCGTTCGATGCTGGACCAGCGGCGTGCGAGCGGGCAGAGCGTGCACCCCTGCGCGATCGACATCCCCGTCCGCGTCCTCGATTGACCTCCAGACCCTCAAAGGACCCATTCCGTGACCGATGCTCCGCACCTTTCGCTCAAGCTTTCGACCGGCGACGTGCTGATCCGCCTGCGCCCTGACCTCGCGCCCCGTCATGTCGCGCGGATTTCCGAGCTGGCCGAAGAGGGGTTCTATGACGGGATCGTGTTCCACCGGGTCATCCCCGGCTTCATGGCGCAGGCCGGCTGCCCGCGCGGGCAGGGCACCGGCGGTTCGTCCAAGCCGAACCTGGCGCAGGAATTCAGCAGCGAGGCGCATGTGCGCGGCGTGTGCTCGATGGCCCGCACCAGCGACCCCAATTCGGCCAACAGCCAGTTCTTTATCTGCTTTGACGACGCGCGTTTCCTCGACCGCCAGTACACGGTGTGGGGCGAAGTGGTGTCGGGCATGGAGGCAGTCGACGCGCTGCCCAAGGGCGAGCCGCCGCGCGAGCCGGGCCGCATCGTCAGCATGCGCGTGGCAGCGGACTGACCACCGCGGCGCTCCGTACGGCTGAGCGGCATTGACCCTCGACGACTTCGACTTCGCCTTGCCCGAGGACCGCATCGCGGTGCGCCCGGCGCGCCCGCGCGATGCCGCACGTCTGCTGCATGTGCCCGAAACCGGCGCGGTCGAGGACCGCACCGTGCGCGACCTGCCCGACCTGCTGCGGGCGGGCGATGTGCTGGTGTTCAACGACACGCGCGTGATTCCCGCCGCGCTTCAGGCCCTGCGCCCGGCGCGTGATCCGGCGGGGCGGGATGTCACCGTCAGCCTGAACCTGCACCGCCGGGTCGCCGCCGCACACTGGCGCGTTTTTGCACGCCCTGCGCGGCGGCTGTCGGTCGGCGATACGCTGGTGTTCGCCGATGGCGGAAGTGCGCGCATCACCCAAAAGGCGGCTGGGGGCGAGTTCGAACTGGCGTTCGATCGGGCCGGCGATGTGCTTGATGCCTGGATCGAGCGGGTCGGGCGGATGCCGCTGCCGCCCTACATCGCCTCACGCCGCGCGGTCGACGACGCCGATGCCGAAGACTACCAGACCGTCTATTCGGCCCGCACCGGATCGGTGGCCGCGCCGACCGCGGGCCTGCATTTCACGGCGCGCCTGCTGGAGGCGCTGGACGCGCGCGGGGTCGAGCGGGTGCACGTCACCCTGCATGTCGGGGCAGGCACCTTCCTGCCGGTGACCGCGGCCGACGTCAGTTCGCACCGGATGCACGCCGAATGGTACGAGGTCCTGCCCGGCGCCGCCCGCCAGCTTCAGACCGCGCGCCGCGAGGGCCGGCGCATCATCGCTGTCGGGACGACCTCGCTGCGCACCCTCGAAAGCGCTGCCGACGCGGATGGGATGGTCATGGCCGGCAGCGCTGACACCGCCATCTTCATCACGCCCGGTCATCGCTGGCGGGTGGTCGATGGTCTGTGGACCAATTTCCACCTGCCCAGGTCGACGCTGTTCATGCTGGTATCCGCGCTGGCCGGGCGCGAGCGCATGCAGGCGGCCTATGCCCACGCGATCGAGCGGGGCTATAGATTCTATTCTTATGGCGACGCCAGCCTGCTGTGGCGCACTGCGCCGTCCGCCGCATGAGCCACCCATTCGAAATCCTTGCGCAGGACGGCGCAGCCCGGACGGGGCGGCTTGTGACCCCGCGCGGGGTGATCCGCACGCCGGCCTTCATGCCCGTGGGCACGGCCGGGACCGTCAAGGCCCTGAGCGTCGAGCAGGTCCGCGCGACCGGGGCGGACATCATCCTGGGCAACACCTATCACCTGATGTTGCGTCCGGGGCCCGAACGTCTGACCCGGCTTGGCGGTCTGCACCGCTTCATGGGCTGGCCCCACCCCATCCTGACCGACAGCGGCGGCTTTCAGGTCTGGTCGCTGTCGGGCCTGCGCAGGCTGACCGAAGAGGGGGTGACCTTCCGCTCACACTGGGACGGCTCGTCGCACGTGCTGACGCCCGAGCGGGCGATGGACATCCAGGCAGACGCGATCGGAGCCGACATCGTGATGCAGCTTGACGAATGTCCCGCATGGGACGCCCCGCGCGAAGCGGTGGCCGAGTCGCTGCGGCTGTCGGCGCGCTGGGGCCAGCGGTGCCGCGCCCGCTTTGGCCAGCGCGAACGCCAGGCGCTGTTCGGCATCGTGCAGGGCGGCATTCACGCCGACCTCAGGCTCGAGAGCGCGCAGCGCCTGCTCGAGATCGGTTTCGATGGCTACGCGGTGGGGGGGCTTGCCGTGGGCGAAGGCCATCACCGCATGCTGGACGTGCTGTCCTCGACGGTCCCGCACCTGCCTGCCGAGCGCCCACGATATCTGATGGGGGTGGGCAAGCCGATCGACATCGTCGAGGCGGTCGTGCGCGGCATCGACATGTTCGACTGCGTGCTGCCAACCCGCGCGGGCCGGCACGGCCAGGCCTGGACCGATGACGGGCCGATCACGCTGAAGGCCTCGCGCTTTGCCGAAGACGAAAGCCCGCTCGATGCCTCGCTGGAGTGTCCCGCCTCGCGCGGGTATTCACGCGCCTACCTGCATCACCTGGTCCGCAATCATGAAATCCTCGGGCAGGTGCTGCTGTCCTGGCACAACCTGGCCTATTTCCAGTCGCTGATGGCACGCCTTCGTGACGCCATCGCCGCCGGCACGCTGGAGGGGCTGGCTGCCGAGTTCCGCAGGCGCCAGCCTGCGGGCTGACGGTTGCGCGCGAGGCCCTCGCGCGGCACATCGTGGGGCGTTGCGGATGTGGCGAAACTGGTAGACGCAGCGGATTTAGGTTCCGCCGCCGAGAGGCGTGGGGGTTCGACTCCCTCCATCCGCACCATATGTGCAACCGGGCGCGCAACGACGCCGCCAGTCCGGAACGGCGTGATTCGGGCCTTTACCATGCTTCGGCGTTCGACAGCCGGGACGGCGTGGACAGGCCGAAGGGCGCGTGCAATAAGCCGCGCCTTCTAAAACGCACCGATCCGCGACCCGGGGGACGACCTCCCGCGTCACGGTCCAGACCCTTGGATTGCCGCGATGAACGTCACCGAACTGAAAGCCGAGGGGCTCAGCCGCTCATTCCAGATCACCATTCCGGCCAAGGACCTGCAGTCCCAGCTCGATGCCAAGATCGAGGAAATCCGTCCGCGCCTGAACATCAAGGGTTTTCGAGTCGGCAAGGTGCCGGGTGCGCATGTGCGCCGGATCTACGGCGAAAGCCTGATGTCCGAGATCGTCCAGAATGCGTTCCAGAAGGGCGTGGACGCGGCCATCCAGCAGCGCGACCTGCGCCTGGCCAGCTCGCCCGACCTCAAGTTCGAAGGTGATGTCGATCCGGTGATCCGCGGCAAGTCGGACCTGGTGTACACGGTCGATGTCGAGGTGATGCCCGATTTCGAACCCGTCGACCCCGCCAGCCTGACGGTGACCAAGCCCGTGACCCCTGTCACCGACGAGGAGGTGACAGCCGAACTGACCAAGCTGGCCGAGCAGAGCGTCGGCTTCACCGAAAAGAAGGGCGCGGCCAAGAAGGGCGACCAGGTCACCATCGATTTCGTCGGCAAGATCGACGGCGAGGCGTTCGAAGGCGGCTCGGCAGAGGGTGCGCCCGTGCGGATCGGTTCGGACAGCTTCATTCCGGGTTTTGAGGAGCAGCTGATCGGCATCAAGGCAGGCCAGCAGCGCACCCTGGAGGTGACATTCCCGGCCGAGTACGGCGCGGCGCACCTGGCGGGCAAGGCAGCCACCTTCGATGTCACCGCCACCAAGGTCGAAGCGCCCCAGCCGGCGAGCGTCGATGAAGAGCTGGCCAAGCGGTATGGCATTTCCTCGCTGGAAGAGCTGACCCGGCTGGTTCGCGAGCGGATCGAACGCGAGCGCGGGCGCCTGTCGCGGGCCAAGGCCAAACGCGCCCTGTTCGACATCCTGGATGAAAAGCACGCCTTTGACCTGCCGGGTCAGATGGTCGAGGCGGAATTCTCGCAGATCTGGCGTCAGATCGAGGCTGACCGCGAGGCCGGTCGCCTCGACGACGAGGACAAGGCCAAGACCGAGGACGCACTGCGCGCGGATTACCGGCGGATTGCCGAGCGGCGTGTGCGGCTGGGCCTGGTGCTGGCCGAGATCGGCCGGCGCAACCGGATCGAGGTGCGCGACGAGGAACTCAGCGCGGTCATTGGCCAGCAGGCCAGCCAGTTCCCCGGCCGCGAGCGTCAGCTGGTCGAGTTCTATCGCAAGAACCCCGGCGCGCTGGCCCAGCTGCGCGCGCCGATCTATGAGGAAAAGGTGGTCGACTACATGCTCGAACTGGCCACGGTGGAAACCCGCGAGGTGCCTCTCGATGAGCTGACGCGCGAGGATCCGGCCGACTGACAGACCGAGGCGCTGTGAATGGCACTGCCGCGCACGGTTGCGGGCGCGGCGCCGAGGACAAATATCGACGCAGCCGGCGCGGCAGGATCCGTCCCGCCGGCAAGCCAGGACTGAGGGGCCGATGACCGCAACCGAGACGCTTTTGAACCTGGTGCCGATGGTCGTCGAGCAGACCAGCCGGGGCGAGCGCGCCTATGACATCTTCTCGCGCCTTCTGAAGGAGCGGATCATCTTCCTGATCGGACCGGTCGAGGACGGCATGGCCTCGCTGGTGACCGCCCAGCTGCTGTTCCTGGAATCCGAGAATCCCAAGCGCGAAATCGCCATGTACATCAACTCGCCGGGCGGCATCGTAAGCTCGGGCCTGGCGATCTATGACACCATGCAATACATCCGCTCGCCAGTGTCGACGGTGTGCGTCGGCCAGGCAGCGTCGATGGGGTCATTGCTGCTGGCGGCGGGCGAGCCTGGACTGCGGGTGTGCCTGCCCAATGCACGGGTGATGGTGCACCAGCCCTCGGGCGGCTTCCGCGGCCCGGCCAGCGACATCCTGCGCCATGGCGAGGACATCCAGTTCACCAAGAAGCGCCTGAACGAAATCTATATGCGCCACACTGGCCAGACCCTCGAGGCGATCGAGAAGACATTGGACCGGGACACCTTCATGACCGCCGAACAGGCCAAGGCCTTTGGCATTGTCGACCGCGTCTTCGAGAAGCGCGACGTGCCGGAAGGAAGCCCGACCTGATCGGATCGGTTGCGGATCGAAGACGCTTGCCCTTCCGGCCGACCTGTGGTCGGATGGAGAGCCGAAACTGTTGTGAAACACTCGCACGTCACAGTGCCGAGTTGCCGGTATGGCGTGTGTGGCGTCGCATGATGGTCGACGCAGCAGCGCGCAGGAGCGCCCATGAGCAAGTCTAGCAGCGGCGACAGCAAGAATACCCTGTACTGCTCGTTCTGCGGCAAGAGCCAGCACGAGGTCCGCAAGCTGATTGCGGGCCCGACCGTGTTCATCTGCGATGAGTGCGTCGAACTGTGCATGGATATCATCCGCGAAGAAAACAAGACCTCGCTGGTGAAGTCCAAGGAGGGGGTGCCGACCCCGCGTGAAATCAAGGATGTACTTGACGATTACGTGATCGGCCAGACCTATGCCAAGCGCGTGCTGTCGGTGGCGGTACACAACCACTACAAGCGGCTGAACCATGCCGCCAAGAACAATGACGTCGAGCTGGCCAAGTCGAATATCCTGCTGATCGGACCGACGGGCTGCGGCAAGACGCTGCTGGCGCAGACCCTCGCCCGCATCATCGACGTGCCCTTCACGATGGCGGACGCAACCACGCTGACCGAAGCAGGTTATGTCGGCGAGGATGTCGAGAACATCATTCTCAAGCTGCTGCAGGCTGCCGACTACAATGTCGAGCGGGCCCAGCGGGGGATCGTCTATATCGACGAGATCGACAAGATCAGCCGCAAGTCGGACAATCCCTCGATCACCCGCGACGTGTCGGGCGAGGGCGTCCAGCAGGCGCTGCTGAAGATCATGGAGGGCACGGTCGCATCCGTGCCCCCGCAGGGCGGGCGCAAGCACCCCCAGCAGGAATTCCTCCAGGTCGACACCTCGAACATTCTGTTCATCTGCGGCGGCGCGTTTGCGGGTCTGGACAAGATCATCTCGAGCCGCGGCAAGGGCGCCTCGATGGGCTTTGGCGCCGAGATCAAGGACCCGGAGGATCGGCGTACCGGGGAAATCCTGCGCGAGATCGAGCCCGAGGACCTGTTGCGCTTTGGGCTGATTCCCGAATTTGTCGGGCGCCTGCCGGTTCTGGCAACGCTGGAAGACCTCGACGAGGCGGCCCTGGTCCAGATCCTGTCCGAGCCCAAGAACGCCCTGGTCAAGCAGTACCAGCGCCTGTTCGACATGGAAGGCATGAAGCTGACCTTCACCGACGAGGCGCTTCGCGCGGCCGCCCGCAAGGCGATCACGCGCAAGACCGGCGCGCGGGGCCTTCGCTCGATCCTCGAATCGATCCTGCTGGACACCATGTTCGAGCTTCCCGGCATGCGCGGGGTGGAGGAACTGGTGGTGAATGGTGAGGTGGTGGAGGGTCGTGCCCAACCGCTGCTGATCTATTCCGAACGCAAGGGCCAGGAATCCTCGGCGGGCTGAGGCTCGCCGACGCTTCCCACATCCGCCTGCAGCACGGGCCGTTGAAGCCCGACCCGCATCAGCCCACATTGCGTCGTCCGTTCATCATCGGCTCAGCGAGGCTATGGTGAATGACGAGGACTCGCGGTGAAGCCGGGGGGCGTCCGCGGTCCGCTGGAGAACCGCATGTCCGAAGTCCGCACCATTCCCGTCCTGCCCCTCCGCGACATCGTGGTGTTCCCGCATCTGGTCGCGCCGCTGTTCGTCGGGCGCCCCAAATCCGTCCGCGCGCTGGATGAGGTGATGCGCGGCGACAAGCTGATCCTGCTGGCTGCGCAGGCCGATGGCAGTGACGACGACCCGGGAGCGGACGGCATCCACGCCATCGCGACCGTGGCCTCGGTCCTGCAATTGCTGAAACTGCCGGATGGAACGGTGAAGGTGCTGGTCGAGGGCCGGGGGCGCGCGCGCGTGCGCGAATTCCTGCGGACAGAGGACTATTTCGAGGCCGAGATCGAGGTCCTGGAATCGGTCGGCGGCGATGGTCCCGAGGTCCAGGCCCTCGCGCAGACCGTGGCCGAGCAGTTCGAAAGCTTTGCAAAGCTGTCGCGCAAGGTGCCGCCCGAGGTGCTGCAGTCGCTCTCGCAGCTGAGCGATCCCGATCACCTGGCCGATGCGGTTGCGGCGCAGCTGTCCATCAAGCTTGAGGACAAGCAATCCCTGCTGGAAACCCTCGAGGTGCCCAAGCGCCTCGAGGCCATCCTGGCATTGATCGACGCCGAGATGGGCGTGCTTCAGGTCGAGAAGAAGATCCGCAACCGCGTCAAGCGCCAGATGGAAAAGAGCCAGCGCGAATATTACCTGAACGAGCAGATGAAGGCGATCCAGCGCGAGCTGGGCGACGGCGAGGACGGCCGCGAGGACGTTGCCGAGCTGGAAAAGCGCATGAAGGAGGCCAAGCTCTCGAAGGAGGCGCGGGCCAAGGCCGAGGCCGAGCTGAAAAAGCTGCGGCAGATGAGCCCGATGTCGGCCGAATCCACCGTGGTGCGCAATTATCTGGACTGGATCCTGTCGCTGCCCTGGGGCGCGCGCAAAAAGGTCCGCAAGGACCTGGCGCATGCGCAGGCGGTGCTAGACGAGGACCATTTCGGGCTCGAGAAGGTCAAGGACCGGATCCTGGAATATCTGGCGGTCCAGGGGCGGACCAACAGTCTGCGTGGACCGATCCTGTGCCTTGTCGGCCCACCGGGTGTGGGCAAGACCTCGCTGGGCCGTTCGATCGCCAAGGCGACCGGGCGCGACTTCATGCGGGTGTCGCTGGGCGGGGTGCGCGACGAGGCCGAAATCCGCGGCCACCGGCGCACCTATATCGGCTCTATGCCCGGCCGGATCATCCAGTCGCTCAAGAAGGTGAAGTCGGGCAATCCGCTGTTCCTGCTGGACGAGATCGACAAGCTGGGCGGGGATTTCCGCGGTGATCCCAGTGCTGCCCTGCTGGAGGTGCTGGACCCCGAGCAGAACGCGACCTTCAACGACCACTATCTCGAACTGGACTACGACCTGTCGGACGTGATGTTCATCACGACCGCCAACAGCCTGAACATGGCGCAGCCGCTTCTGGACCGGATGGAGATCATCCGCCTTCCGGGCTATACCGAGGACGAGAAGATCGAGATCGCCAAGCGCCATCTGCTGCCCAAGCAGATCGAGGCCCATGGCCTGCGCGAAGGCGAGTTTCGCGTCGAGGACGAGGCCATCCGCGACCTCATTCGCTATTACACCCGCGAGGCCGGGGTGCGGAACCTCGAGCGTGAACTTGCGGGCCTGGCGCGCAAGAGCGTGCGGCGGCTGGAGGCGCGCGAAGTCGAGGCGATCGTGGTCGATTCGGGTAACCTGTCGGACTTTGCCGGCGTGCGGAAATTCCGCTTTGGCGAGGCGGACAGCGATGACCGGGTCGGGGTGGTCACGGGCCTTGCCTGGACCGAGGTCGGCGGGGAATTGCTGACCATCGAGGCCGTCGGCATGCCCGGGCGCGGAGCCATGACAGTCACGGGCAACCTGCGAGACGTGATGAAGGAATCCATCTCGGCCGCGAACTCGTTCGTGCGCTCACGCTCGATCCTGTTCGGCATCAAGCCCTCGACCTTCCGCACCCGCGACATCCACGTCCATGTTCCCGAAGGCGCCACCCCCAAGGACGGACCTTCGGCCGGCATCGCGATGGTGACGGCCATCGTTTCGGTGATTACTGGGGTGCCGGTATCGCGTGAGGCCGCCATGACCGGCGAAATGACCCTGCGCGGCCGTGTGCTGCCAATCGGCGGGCTGAAGGAAAAGCTGCTGGCGGCGCTGCGCGGCGGACTGCGGACCGTGCTGATCCCCAAGGACAACGAGAAGGACCTGGCCGACATCCCCGCGAATGTGAAGCAGGGGCTGAACATCATCCCCGTTTCGACCATCGACGAGGCCCTCGAGGTCGCCCTGATTCGGCCTCTGGTGCCGCTGGAATGGACCGAACAGGACGAGGAGCGCGACCTGCTGGTGGGCGAAACCAGCCGGAAAACTCAATCAGACTCTGGTCTTGCACACTGAATCCACCGCAAAACCGTTGCGCAAGCGGGATTGATGGTTGACGCGCCCCGCTGCGTAAGCATTCTCCGGCACATCAACCACCCGAAGGTAAGGTGCGAGAGATGAACAAGACGGAACTGATTGCCGCGGTCGCCGAGGCCGGTGGAGAGTCCAAGGCCCTGTCGGAAAAGATGGTGAACGCGGTGTTCGACGTCATCACCGACGAGCTGAAGGGCGGCCGCGAGGTCAAGATCCCCGGCTTTGGCGCGTTCGACGTGCTCGAGCGTGCGGCGTCCGAGGGCCGGAACCCGGCCACCGGTGCAAAGGTCCAGATCAAGGCGTCGAAGCGGCCGCGCTTCCGCGCCGGCAAGGGCCTCAAGGACGCGCTGAATCCGGCGCCGGCGCCCAAGAAGGGTTCGCCCAAGAAGTGAGGTGACGCGGGACGGGGGCGGTTAGCTCAGCGGTAGAGCGACGGTTTTACACACCGTTGGTCGGGAGTTCGATCCTCTCACCGCCCACCACCCCGGACCACGCCTATTCCAGAAGGCCCGGCGCGATGCGTCGGGCCTTCGCACGTCCGTGGCAGGTGGCAGGCCCCGGATCACAGTCCGCGCAGCGGTCCGAGCGCACAATGGCGCTTGACCCCCCGCGGGCGCGGGCATAAACCCCGCGCCTCACGGCCAGCGCGGGTGTAGCTCAGTTGGTTAGAGTGTCGGCCTGTCACGCCGAAGGTCGCGGGTTCGAGCCCCGTCACTCGCGCCAGCCGTGAATCTTATGAAAAAAGCCCCGCCGTCACCGGCGGGGCTTTCTCGTTCCGGCGGCCTGCCCGCGGGCGTTCAGGAGGCGCCTGGCAGGGTGTAGGTTACGCCCGCACCCGGGCCAACCTCGAAACCAAAGCCGACCCAGACCGCGATCATGGTCATACCCGCCAGCAGGATGGCGATCGAATAGGGCAGCATCAGTGCGAGCAGGGTGCCTATGCCGGCGTCCTTGACGTAGCGGCGGGCAAAGATCAGCACCATGGGGAAATAGGACATCATCGGGGTGATGATGTTCGTGGCCGAATCCCCAAGCCGATAGGCGGCGGTGGTGACTTCCGGGCTGAACCCCGACAGCATCAGCATCGGCACCACGATGGGCGCCAGCAGCGCCCATTTCGCCGAAGCCGACGCCATGATGAGGTTCAGCGTCGCGGTGAACAGCATCACCAGCACCATCAGCACCGGGCCGCTGGGATTGAGCGCGCGGATCGCCTCGGCGCCACTGATGGCCAGCAGCGTCCCCAGCCCCGACCAGTTGAACATGGCGATGAAGTGCGCCGCTGCGAAGGCCAGAACGATGTAGGCCCCCATCTCGGACATCGAATCGTTGACGTCCTTCACCGCGTCCTTGTCGGTTCGGTACCGGCCGGTGCAGATCCCGTAGGACAGGCCGGCGAGAAAGAAGGCGATGGCCAGGCCGGCAACCAGGGCGGTGAAGAACGGGGTGAGGGCCGCAATGGTCGGCTCGCCCGGTTCGACGAGGTCGCGCAGGGGGCCGCCCTCCATCGCCAGCAGTGCAAGGGCGACCAGCGGGATCACCAGCCACACCGTGCCCCAGAACACACCTGAACGCTCGGCCTTCGAAAGCTGGGTGGCGCTGTCGGCGCTCTCGGGGTTGGTGCTTTCACCACCGCCCCACGGCCCCAGCCTGGGCTCGACGACCAGGTCGGTGATGGCCCAGGCGATCGCGGTGACGACGAAGGTGAAGACGACAATGACGTAATAGTTGTCGGTGATCACGAACGTCCAGTTCGGATCGACGATCTGCGCCGCACCCTGGGTGATCCCCAGCAGAAGCGTGTCCAGCGAGGACGGGAAGAGGTTGGCCGAGAATCCGCCCGAGACGCCTGCAAACGCGCAGGCCAGTCCGGCCAGCGGGTGGCGCCCGGCGGCGGCAAAGATGATGGCGCCCAGCGGAACCAGCACAACATATCCCGCATCGACCGCGATCGAGGACATGCATCCCGCGAAGGCGACGATCGGGGCCAGCAGCGTCTTGGGCGCGCCGCGCAGTCCCGACTTCAGCGCGGCGGCGAAATACCCCGATCGCTCGGCGATGCCGGTCCCCAGCATGATCACCAGCACCGTCCCGAGGGGGGCAAAATTGGTGAGCGTGCGGGGCATTTCCTCAAGCAGCTTGCGGACGTTCTCGCCCGACAGCAGGCTGGAGGCGACGACTTCTTTCTGGGTGGCGGGGTTGATCGCATTCCAGCCCAGCGCGTTTCCGATCACCGACACCACGATCAGCAGGCCGATCATGATGAAGAAGAGGGTGGTCGGATCGGGCAGGGCGTTGCCGACGCGTTCGACGGCCCCGAAAAAGCCGCCGCCCGCCTTGGGCGCCTTGGTGTTCGTGCTGCTCATGTGATGGATTTCCCCCCTGCGCGGGCCGTCCCAGCCCACGCGACGTCGCCATGTTGACACAGATTGCGCTGAAGCACAGCCGTTGCACGCGCACGAGTGCCCGCCTATTGGACGCGCCAGGGGGCGCTGCGCAGCGACGCTGGGTCGCGCCCCGCGACTCACGCCGCCGTGATAGCGGGTGCAGTCAGCTTGGAAGGCGCGTCGCACACGATGGAATCGTATTTGCTTGAATACCTTCCGATCGTGATCCTGATCGCGATCGCCGTCGCGCTGGGGGCAGCCTTCATCCTGGCTGCGTGGGTTCTGGCACCGCGCTCGCCGGACCCGGAAAAGGTGTCGGCCTATGAATGCGGCTTCAACGCGTTCGACGATGCGCGGATGAAGTTCGACGTGCGGTTCTATCTGGTCGCCATCCTGTTCATCATCTTCGACCTCGAGGTGGCGTTCCTGTTTCCGTGGGCGGTAACGCTGGACGAGACAGGCGTATTCGGATTCTGGTCGATGATGGTGTTCCTGGGCGTGCTGACCGTCGGCTTCATCTATGAATGGAAGAAGGGAGCGCTGGAATGGGAGTAGGCGGTCCCGGAACCACGGTGCCTGCGCGCCTTGCCGGGCGGTCGGGCGTGGAGGGCGGCGCGCTCGTCACGCCGGACGATCCGTTCTTCCACACCCTGTGGGGCGAGCTGGCCGACAAGGGCTTTCTGGTCGCGCCGATCGACGCGCTGGTGACCTGGGCACGCACCGGGTCGCTGATGTGGATGACCTTTGGCCTGGCGTGCTGTGCGGTCGAGATGATGCACTCGGCAATGCCGCGCTACGACCTCGAGCGGTTCGGCTTTGCCCCGCGCGCCAGCCCGCGCCAGTCGGACGTGATGATCGTGGCCGGCACGCTGACCAACAAGATGGCTCCGGCCCTGCGCAAGGTCTACGACCAGATGCCCGAGCCGCGCTATGTGATCTCGATGGGGTCGTGCGCGAATGGCGGCGGCTACTATCACTACAGCTATTCGGTGGTTCGTGGATGCGACCGGATCGTTCCGGTCGACGTTTATGTGCCGGGCTGCCCGCCCACGGCCGAAGCGCTGGTGTATGGCGTCCTGCAGCTGCAGAAGAAGATCCGTCGCGAAGGCACGATCGAGCGATAGGATGGCCGATGAGCGTTGATCTGCAAGCGTTGGGCGAACGCGTGATGGCGGCAATGCCGGAGGCCGTGGGCGCTGTCGGCGTGCGGTTCGGCGAACTGACGCTCGAGGCTTCGCGCGCGGAGGTCATCGGGCTGCTTCGCTATCTGCGCGACACCCCCGGATGCGAGTTCACCACGCTCGTGGACCTGTGCGGGGTGGACCATCCGGGGCGGGCCGAGCGGTTCGACGTCGTTTATCACCTGCTTTCGATGACACGGAACCAGCGCATCCGGGTGCGCGTGCGGGTGGGCGAACAGGCGTCCGTTCCCAGCCTCGTGGGGGTGTTTCCGGCAGCGGACTGGTATGAGCGCGAGGCGTTCGACCTTTACGGCATCACCTTCGAGGGTCACCCCGACCTTCGGCGCATCCTGACCGATTATGGCTTTTCGGGCCATCCGCTGCGCAAGGACTTCCCGCTGACGGGCCATGTCGAGGTGCGATGGGACGAAGGGCAGAAGCGCGTGGTGTACGAGCCCGTCCAGCTGAATGCCGAATACCGCAATTTCGACTTCGAGAGCCCGTGGGAAGGCATTGCTGCCCTGCCCGGCGACGAGAAGGCCAAGGGATGACCACCGCGATGACCGGACCGCAGGGCGATGGTGTGCCGCGCGATGCCGAAGGCACGTCAGGCATTGTCGCGGTCAGCGACGACCGGAACGGGCGCACCACGGCGCAGGCCACCTTTGACGAGCGGCGCTTCACGATCAATTTCGGCCCCCAGCATCCGGCGGCCCATGGCGTGCTGCGCCTGGTGCTCGAACTGGACGGCGAGGTCGTTGAACGGGTCGATCCCCATATCGGCCTGCTGCACCGCGGCACCGAAAAGCTGATCGAGTACAAGACCTATCTTCAGGCGCTGCCGTACTTCGACCGCCTCGACTATGTTGCGCCGATGAACCAGGAGCACGCCTGGTGCCTGGCGATCGAGCGGCTGGCAGGCGTCGAGGTGCCGCGCCGGGCACAGATCATCCGGGTGCTGTATTCCGAGATCGGGCGCATCCTCTCGCACCTTCTGAATGTCACCACCCAGGCGCTGGACGTGGGCGCACTGACGCCGCCTTTGTGGGGGTTCGAAGAACGCGAGAAGCTGATGGTGTTCTATGAACGCGCATCAGGCTCGCGCCTGCACGCGGCCTATTTCCGCCCCGGCGGGGTGCACCAGGACCTGCCGCCCAGGCTGATCGAGGACATCGCCAACTGGATCGATCCGTTCCTGAAGGTCTGCGACGATATCGATTCGCTGCTGACCGAGAACCGCATCTTCAAGCAGCGCAATGTCGACATCGGCGTGGTCGACCGCAAGACCGCGCTGGACTGGGGCTTTTCGGGGGTGATGGTCCGCGGGTCGGGGATGGCCTGGGACCTGCGCCGCGCCCAACCCTATGAAATCTATTCCGAGCTGGAGTTCGCCATTCCGGTCGGCAAGAATGGCGACTGCTGGGACCGCTATCTGTGCCGCATGGAAGAGATGCGCGAATCGGCAAAGATCATGCGCCAGTGCATCGAATTGCTGGGTGGGCCTTCGGGCGGCGGGCCGGTTCTGCCCGAAAACTCCAAGCTGGCCCCGCCGCGCCGCGCCGAGATGAAGGCGTCGATGGAAGCACTGATCCATCATTTCAAGCTCTACACCGAGGGCTTCCACCTCGGACCGGGCGAGGTCTATGCGGCGGTCGAGGCACCCAAGGGCGAGTTCGGCGTCTATCTGGTGGCGGACGGGTCGAACCGGCCTTATCGTTGCAAGATCCGCGCGCCGGGCTTCCCCCATCTGCAGGCCATGGACCACCTCAATCGCGGGCACATGCTGGCGGACGTCTCTGCCATCCTGGGCTCGCTCGACATCGTCTTCGGAGAGATCGACCGGTGAGCACCGCGACCGCCCTCGACGTCGCCCAGCGCCAGCTGGACGCCTACAATGCCCAGGACCTCGACGCCTATTGTGCCTGTTTCACCGACGATGTGGTGGTGGCAAACTTCAACGGCGAGGAGCTTTGGTCGGGGATGGCAGCGCTGCGCCAGCGCTATGCTGACCTCTTCAGCCAGCATCCGCTGAATCGCGTGGTCCTGTTGGGGCGCGTGGCGTGCAATGACGTGGTGGTGGACCATGAGCGCGTAATCCGCTCGCCGGACGCCGAGCCTTATGAAGTGGCCGCCATCTACACCGTACGCGGTCGGCTGATCTGCCGCATCGATTTCGTGAGGTGATGGGATGTCGGTGCGCCGCCTGGCGTTGAACCAGCCCGAGGGTTTCGCCTTTTCGCCCGCTTCGCTGGAGACGGCGAACTGGTGGCTGCAGAAATACCCCGCCGACCGCCGCCAGTCGGCGGTGATCCCGCTGCTGTGGCTGGTCCAGAAACTGGAGGGCTGGGTCAGTGAGCCCGCCATCCGCGTCGTCGCCGAAATGCTGGGCATGCCGCGCATCCGGGTCTACGAGGTGGCGACCTTTTACACGATGTTCCACCTCCAGCCCGTTGGCCGGCATCATCTTCAGGTCTGCGGCACGACGCCGTGCATGCTGCGCGGCGCCAATGACCTGAAGGCGGTGTGCCGCCGCCGGATCGGTGCGCCCTTCGCGGTCAGCGCGGACGGCCTGTTGTCGTGGGAGGAGGTCGAGTGCCTGGGCGCCTGCGCCAACGCACCGGTGGTGGCCATCCGTGACCTATACCACGAGGACCTGACGCCACAGACCTTCGAAGCCCGCATCGACGCGCTGCTGCGGGGCGAGGACGTGCAGCCGGGCTCGGCCATCGGCCGGCAGAAGTCCGCCCCCGAGGGCGGTCCGGCAACGCTGGTGGACCCCGCCCTTTACGACGGATCACTGGCGGTGCCTGTGACCCTGCCAAACCGTCCCCAACCGCAACCCCAGCCCGCGGAAGCCTGACATGCTGGCCGACAAGGACCGCATCTTCCTCAATCTCTACGGCCTTCAGGATTGGCGGCTGGAGGCGGCGCGCAGGCGCGGTGCGTGGAACGCCACGCGCGACATGCTGGAATGCGGGCGCGACTGGATCATCGACCAGGTCAAGGCATCCGGTCTGCGCGGGCGGGGCGGGGCCGGCTTTCCGACCGGGTTGAAATGGTCGTTCATGCCCAAGGAGGTCAAGGACCGGCCCCATTATCTGGTGGTCAATGCCGACGAGTCCGAACCGGGCACGTGCAAGGACCGCGAGATCATGCGCCATGATCCGCACCTTCTGATCGAGGGGTGCCTCGTGGCCTCGTTCGCGATGCAGGCCCATGCGTGCTACATCTATATTCGCGGCGAATATGTCGCCGAGCGCGAGGTCCTGGAAGCGGCAATCCGTGAGGCCTACGAGGCGCGCCTGATCGGCCGTGACAATGTGCACGGCTGGGATTTCGACCTTTATGTCCACCACGGCGCGGGCGCGTACATCTGCGGCGAGGAAACCGCCCTTTTGGAAAGTCTTGAGGGAAAGAAGGGCCAGCCCCGCCTCAAGCCGCCCTTTCCGGCCAATGTCGGCCTCTATGGCTGCCCGACCACCGTCAACAATGTCGAATCGATCGCGGTGGCACCGACCATCATCCGACGCGGGGCGGCATGGTTCGCCGGCATCGGCCGGCCCAAGAACGAGGGCACCAAGGTGTTCTCGATCTCGGGCCATGTGAACCGCCCGTGCAATGTCGAAGAGGCGATGGGCATACCGCTGCGGCAATTGCTCGAAGAGCACTGCGGGGGCGTGCGCGGGGGGTGGTCGAACCTGAAGGCGGTGATACCGGGCGGCTCGTCGGTGCGCATGATCACCGCCGAAATGGCCGAAACCGTGCTGATGGATTTCGACGCCCTGTCGGCCCTCAAGTCCGGATTGGGAACGGCCGCCGTGATCGTGATGGACCAGTCGACCGACCTGGTCGCCGCGATTGCCCGGCTGGCCTATTTCTACAAGCACGAGAGCTGTGGCCAGTGCACACCCTGCCGCGAGGGCACGGGCTGGATGTGGCGCGTGCTGACGCGGATGCAGAGCGGCGAAGCGGAAATGTCCGAGATCGACCTTTTGCTCGATGTGGCCGGGCAGGTCGAGGGGCACACGATCTGCGCGCTGGGCGACGCGGCGGCCTGGCCGATCCAGGGCCTGATCTGGAACTTCCGGCACGAGATCGAGGACCGCATCACCGCCTATCGCAGGTCGCGCGGGCTGCACGCGCTCGGCACCCTGGCAGCGGCGGAGTAGCACCCGATGACCAAGATCATCGTCGATGGCACCGAAATCGACGTGCCGCCGGAATACACGCTGCTCCAGGCGTGCGAGGCAGCGGGCGCGGAGATCCCGCGCTTTTGCTACCATGAGCGCCTGTCGATTGCCGGCAATTGCCGGATGTGCCTCGTCGAGGTGAAAGGCGCCCCCAAACCGGTGGCCTCGTGCGCCCAGCAGGTGCGCGACCAGCGCCCCGGCCCCAATGGCGAGCCGCCGGTCGTGAACACCCGATCCCCGCTGGTGCGCCGTGCCCGCGAAGGGGTGATGGAGTTCCTGCTGATCAACCACCCGCTGGACTGTCCGGTCTGTGACCAGGGCGGCGAGTGCGACCTTCAGGACCAGGCGATCGGCTATGGCCGCGCCGGTTCGCGTTTTGACGAGAACAAGCGCGCGGTCGAGGACAAGTTCATGGGGCCGCTGATCAAGACGGTCATGAACCGGTGCATCCAGTGCACCCGGTGCGTGCGTTTTGCCACCGAGATCGCGGGCGTGCCGGAACTGGGGGCTTCGGGCCGCGGCGAGGACATGGAGATCACCACCTATCTGGAGGGCGCGCTGACGTCCGAGCTCCAGGGCAACATGGTGGACCTTTGCCCGGTCGGTGCGCTCACCTCCAAGCCCTACGCCTTCAACGCGCGTCCCTGGGAGCTGCGGCGCACCGAGACGATCGACGTGATGGATGCGCTGGGCTCGAACATCCGCGTGGATGCGCGCCAGGGCGAGGTCCTGCGCGTGCTGCCGCGGGTCCAGGAAGAGATCAACGAGGAGTGGATCTCGGACAAGACGCGCCATGCGGTCGACGGCCTGCGTCGCCAGCGACTGGACCGCCCCTATGTCCGGGTCGATGGCCGCCTGCGCGAGGCCAGCTGGGGCGAGGCCCTCTCGATGGCCGCGGACGCGCTTCGGCCATGCGGGGGCGCGGTGGGCGCGATTGCCGGGGACCTGGCGTGCGTGGAATCGATGAAGGCCACGCTGGACCTGTTCACGGCGCTGGGCTCGCCCAATGTCGACGGCCGACCCGACGGTCTGGTGCTGGGCGGCGGGCCGCGCGAGAGCTGGCTGTTCAATGCCGGGATTGCCGGCATCGACGAGGCCGACGCCATCCTGCTGGTGGGAACCAATCCCCGCATCGAGGCACCGGTGCTGAATGCGCGCCTGCGTCGGGCGTGGCTGCGCGGGGCCGAGATCGCCTCGGTGGGAGCGGCCGCGGACCTGACCTATCGCGTCACCCAGCTGGGCGAGGATGGCGGTGCGCTGGAACGCCTGCTGGCCGGCGAGGAGGATTGGGCCACGCGCCTCGAGGGCGCGCGTCGTCCCATGGTCATCGTCGGGCAGGGGGCACTGATACGACCCGATTCGGCGGCCCTCCTGCGCGCCGTGGGCCAATTGTGCGCGCGGTTCGGCATTTCGGGCCGAGAGGCTGGCTGGAATGGCTATTGTGTCCTGCACACCGCCGCAGCGCGGGTGGGGGCTCTGGATCTGGGCTTTGTTCCCGGACCGGGGGGGCTCGACGCCGCCGCCATGGTTCGGGCGATGGACGCCGGAAGCCTGTCGGCGCTCTGGTTGCTGGGGGTAGACGAAATCGACCTGCCGGCCCCGGGGCGTGGGACCGTGATCTATGTCGGAACCCATGGCGACCGCGGTGCCCATCGCGCCGACATCGTGCTGCCAGCCGCCGCCTACACCGAAAAGGCCGCGATCTTCGTCAACACCGAGGGCCGGGTGCAGATGACCCAGCGGGCAGCGTTCCCCAAGGGCGCGGCGCGCGAGGACTGGGCCATTGTCCGCGCCCTGTCAGAGCGCCTCGGGCACAGGCTGCCCTATGATTCCCACGCCCAGCTGCACCAGCGGCTGTTGGCCGACCACCCGGTGTTCGCCTCGCTGGACCATGCACCGCGGCGCGATTTTCCGGCCGGCTTTGACGTGGCCAGCCTCGGCGCCGCAGGGACCCTGTCGTCCGCCGCCCTGGTGTCGCCGGTGCGCGACTTTTACCTGACCAATCCGATCGCGCGCGCCAGCGTGGTGATGGCCGAGTGCGCGGCCAGCCGTCGCGCCGCTCCGGTCCTGATGGCCGCGGAGTAGGGCGATGGTGGGCTATGATTTCGTCCCCTTCGTCGAATGGGGCACGGGCGTCGAGTGGACCTTGATGAAGGTCGGCCAGATCCTGGCCATCGTCGTCATGCTGCTGCTGACGCTGGCCTACATCCTGCTGTTCGACCGCAAGGTCTGGGCGGCAGTGCAGATGCGCAAGGGGCCGAATGTCGTCGGTCCGTTCGGCACCCTTCAGTCCTTTGCCGACTTCTTCAAGTTCGTGCTGAAGGAAATCGTGATCCCGGCGGGGGCGAACAAGACCGTCTTCCTGCTGGCGCCGCTCCTGACCTTCACACTGGCGTTCGCGGCATGGGCGGTGGTGCCCATCGCGCCGGGGTGGGTCATCTCGGACCTGAATGTCGGCATCCTCTATCTGTTCGCGATCAGCTCGCTGGGTGTCTATGGCATCATCATGGGGGGCTGGGCGTCGAACTCGAAATATCCCTTCCTGGGGTCGCTGCGCTCGGCCGCGCAGATGGTGTCCTACGAGGTTTCGATCGGGCTGGTGATCATCACCGTGTTGCTGGTGGTGGGATCGATGAATCTCGGCGCCATTGTCGATGCCCAGTCGGGCGGCCTTCACACCTGGCACGCCTTCAAGTTCCTGAATGTCACCGAGCCGGCGACCGTGGCGGTCGGGGTCGTGCTGTTCGTGATGTTCGTTGTGTTCTTCGTGTCGGCGCTGGCCGAGACGAACCGTCCGCCCTTCGACCTGCCTGAGGCGGAGTCCGAACTGGTTGCGGGCTATCAGGTCGAGTACTCGTCGACGCCATACCTGCTGTTCATGATCGGCGAGTATCTGAACATCGTCCTGATGTGCGCGCTGATCACCCTGCTGTTCCTGGGGGGCTGGCATCTGCCCTGGGGCGCGGTGAACGACCCGTGGCTGGGGTTCTTGGTGTTCTACGTCAAGCTCTGGCTGGTGTTCTTCGTGTTCGCCATGGTCAAGGCAATCGTCCCGCGCTTTCGCTACGACCAGCTGATGCGAATTGGCTGGAAGATCTTCCTGCCGACCTCGCTGGTGGCGGTGGTGCTGGTGGCGGCGTATGTCGTCTTCGGTCGCGGTGCGGCCTGAGTCTGGAAACGAAAGGGCAAGGGTGATGTCCGGGCTGCTGCAGGCCGCGCGCGGTGCGCTGTTGATGGATTTCGTCGGCGCTTTCGGGCTGTCGATGAAGTACTTCTTCGCGCGCAAGCACACCGTGAACTACCCGTTCGAAAAGGGCCCGCTCAGCCCGCGCTTTCGCGGCGAGCACGCTTTGCGCCGGTATGCCAATGGCGAGGAACGCTGTATCGCCTGCAAGCTGTGCGAGGCGATCTGTCCGGCCCAGGCCATCACCATCGAGTCAGAACCGCGCGAGGATGGCTCACGCCGCACCACCCGCTACGACATCGACATGGTGAAGTGCATCTATTGCGGGTTCTGCCAGGAGGCATGCCCGGTGGATGCGATCGTCGAGGGGCCCAACTTCGAGTTTGCCACCGAGACGCGCGAGGAACTCTATTATGACAAGGCGAGGCTGCTCGCCAACGGCGATCGCTGGGAAAGGCTGATCGCGCGGAATCTCGAACTGGACGCGCCGTATCGCTGAGCGTAACCGGGCGCCCATGAGCGCCCGGCGGCACGGCATCCGGATCATGGGGAAGAAGGATCGGACATGGCGATCACCGCCGTCGCATTCTACACGCTTGCCACGATCACGATCGTGTCGGCCTTCCTGGTGATCGCCGCGCGCAATCCCGTTCACTCGGTGCTGTTCCTGATCCTGACATTCTTCACCACCGCGGGCCTGTTCGTGCTGATGGGGGCCGAATTCCTGGCGATGCTGCTGGTGGTGGTCTATGTCGGCGCGGTCGCGGTGCTGTTCCTGTTCGTCGTGATGATGCTGGACATCGATTTCGCCGAGCTCAAGCGGGGGTTTCTGAGCTATCTGCCCCTTGGCGGGCTGATCGGTGTGATCCTGGTCGCGCAGTTCCTGCTGGTGGGCAGCGCGTGGGTTTCGCCCGAGAATGCCGCCCGCTCACCCGCCGAGTTCGGTGAGGGCGGCACGGCCGAGGCGCTGGGGCGCATCCTCTACACCGAATATGTGCTGGTGTTTCAGCTGTCGGGAATGGTGCTTTTCACCGCCATGATCGGGGCGATCGTGCTGACGCTGCGCCAGCGCGAAGGCGTCAAGCGCCAGAACGTCGCCACCCAGGTCGGCCGGCGCCGCACCGAGGCGGTCGTCCTCAAGGACGTCAAGCCGGGCGAGGGAATCTGATCATGGAGATCGGCCTCGGGCACTATCTTGCGGTCGCTTCCGCCCTGTTCACGATCGGGGTCGTGGGCGTGTTCGTGAACCGCCGGAACGTCATCGTGGTCCTGATGTCGATCGAGCTGATGCTGCTGGCGGTCAACATCAACCTGGTGGCCTTCTCGCAATTCCTCGGTGACCTGCAGGGGCAGGTGTTCGCCATGTTCATCCTGACCGTCGCAGCCGCCGAGGCGGCCATCGGGCTCGCCATCCTCGTCACCTATTTCCGCAACCGCGGCGGGATCGAGGTCGAATCCGTCAACCAGATGAAGGGCTGAGCCCGCATTATGCCAGTCGACTACATCGTCGTGTTCGCCCCCCTGGTGGGGGCGATCATTGCAGGCCTGCTGCAGCGCTTCATCGGCGATCGGGTGGCCATGGCGCTGACCACGCTGCTGATGGTCGTGTCGGCAGGCGCGGCCGCCTACATCTTTGCCACGGTTGCCTTCGGCGCGGCCCCGGACCGGGTCACCGAGATCGTGCGATGGCTTTCGGTGGGCGGGCTGGAAACGACCTGGTCGGTCCGCATCGACACCCTTTCGGCCGTCATGCTGGTGGTCATCACCAGCGTGTCGACGCTGGTCCACATCTATTCGGTCGGATACATGGCCGAGGACCCGCATCGCGCGCGGTTCTTTTCCTATTTGTCGCTGTTCACCTTCATGATGCTGA
>DBAV01000266.1:509-4872 GCA_002291875.1 Hyphomonadaceae bacterium UBA1001 | reverse complement strand
GCAGCGAAACCCGGGGTGGGAGGGGTGGACCGGCCGGGTTACAGGATCGGCCAGCGCAGGCCGACGCGCTTGCGTTGCTGCATCGCCGATTCGGCACGGGCGAGGGCGCGCATCGCGCTTTCGGCGGCCAGCATCTGGGGCGCGGTGCGCAAAGCGTCGAGGGCGACCTTCAGCGTCGCCACCGCATTCTCCAGTGTGGCGCGGTCGTTTTCGCGCTCGCCTATGGCCGCCAGGCAACGGCCGATTTCCTGCTGGGCCACGCCCCAGGCGATCGGGTCGTCCTGGCGGGTCATTTCGCCGAACACCGCCTTGCGCGCCTCGAGTGCCTTGTGCAGCCAGACCACTTCGCCGCCCCGCTCGCCCAGACTGAGGGCGCCGGAGGCGAAATCGGTGGACAGTTCGCGGCGCATTTCCAGGTTCAGCGTGCGCGGCGGGTCGATCATCAGACCGTCCAGCTTGCGCACGATCTCGGACAGGCGCTCGGGCTTGTAGTCCTGCGGGCGGTTCAGCACCGGGCGCACGCGCCGCGCGGCGGCATAGGCCAGCGCCTCTCCCGCATCGTCGGGCAGCTCGCCGCGGCCATTCCACTTGACCTCGAAGGCACCGGCCTGCCGGGCCATTTCGGGCATTGTGGGCGTCATCAGGCGCAGCGAGAGCGTGCCACGCATCAGCCTGTGCTGGCCCCACACCAGAAGGTCGGCATTGGTGCCGCGCAGGATGCGGTCGGCCTCGCGCAGGGTGTGGTCCAGGGTGGCATCATCGCCGCCCGTTTCCAGATCGACCGTCAGATACTCGACCGCCACCGGCGCGGAAAACGCAAAGCCGCCGAAATGCGCCTCCAGCGCCTTGCGCACGGCGCGGCGGCTGGCGTGGCCGCGGGTCCCCTTGATGCTGCCGACAACCACCAGGGCGCGATGGTCGCGGCGGTTGCGCACCGCACGCATGCGCGCATCCCGCCAGAGCCTGACCGCCTGGACGCGCACCGCAGTGGCCGCCGAAAGGCCCAGCATCACCACAACCACCAGCGCAAAGGCGACCAGCACCAGCGCCGCCACGGGATAGCCTTCGAGCAGGGCCGTCACCGCTCGTCCGGCCTCCTCGACGGACCCGAAAGGCAGCAGCTGGAAAACCTGAGACATGGACGCGTTCCGACCCCTCGCGACATCCGGCCCCCGCTCCGGAGGCTTCCGGACGACCCGGCCTGCCACCCCGTCGCGAAGCGCCCGACTTACACGTGCGCCCTCTCGCGCACAACCACGGGGCTCACCCCGCCGCCGCCCCGGCCGCGCCGGCACTCTGGCGACCGGTATGGCCGAATTGCGGGCGCGCGGTGCGCACATTGCGGAACACGCCGTGCGCGGTTAGCGTTCCGGTGCGGTGACAGGCACCCCGGTTGCGCGTGGAGGCGGGCGTCGTGGAGGCACCGGACTTCTGGCTGGCGCTGGCCGTGGGCTTTCTGGCCCAGATGGTCGATGGCGCGCTGGGCATGGCCTATGGCACGGTTTCGACATCGGTGCTGCTGGCGTTCGGCGTGCCGCCAGCGACGGCCAGCGCCATGGTCCACACCGCCGAGCTGTTCACCACCGGCGCCTCGGGTGCCAGCCACATCCGCGCGCGCAATGTCGACTGGTCGCTGGTGCGGCGGCTGGCACCGGCCGGCATGGTGGGGGCGGTGCTGGGCGCGGCGCTGGTGTTCGTGGTGCCGGGCAAGACCATCCTGCCCTTCGTTTCGGTCTATCTGTTCCTGCTGGGCGTGCTGATCATCGTGCGGGCGCTGCGCACGCTGCCGGGTGTGCCGGGCGGCTGGCGCAATGCGGTGCCGCTGGGCTTTGTCGGCGGGTTTCTGGACGCGGCCGGGGGCGGGGGCTGGGGGCCGATCGTCACCTCGACGCTGCTGGGGCGCGGGCATGCGCCGCGCCAGACCATCGGGTCGGTGAACACCACCGAATTCCTGGTGGCGGCGGCGGCGGTGACCACGTTCGCGATCCTGTTCGCCCGGTCCGACATCTCGTTCGCGCAGGAGCTGGTGTGGAGCCTGGCCGGCCTGATCCTGGGCGGGGTGCTGGCAGCGCCCTTCGCGGCCGTGCTGGTGCGGGTGGCCCCGCGGCGCGTGCTGATGGTGGCGGTGGGCCTGACCGTGATCGGCCTTTCGGCGTGGCAGATGCGGACCTTTGTCGTGTGGGCGCAGGAGATGCTGTCGCGCGGCCTGCCCGGCTGACCGCCGACGCTCAGCGCCCGAAGAGGGCGGCCGCGGGGGCAAAGTCGCCGACCTCGACCAGAAGCCGCCCGCCCCGCCCGCCCGGTGCGGGGTCGAGCACGATCTCGACCGCCTCGCGCGGGTCCAGCCGCGCCAGCGCGCCCGCCGCATCCGCCGGGAAGGCGAACACCAGACGCGCGGGATGGGGCCTGCGGGCGCGGTCGGTGAAGGCCGGCTCGAGGGTGCGCGCGGCAGCGAACCAGGTCCGTGTCGCCGATGCCACGGCCAGGCGCGCCTCGAGATCGGTGTTCGCCCCGCCCGCCGGCGCGGTGGCCACCACCGGACGCCAGACCCCGCGCATCACCGCGCGCGGATGGCGATCGGTGTCGCGCATCTGCAGGCGCACGCTGGCGGGCGCCAGGCCCCGCGGGTCGTCGATCACCAGCACCAGCTGGCGCACCCCGCCCGAGCCGGGCGCCTCGCGCAGGCCGAACCGGGCCGTGCCGACCGAGCCGCTGATGTCCTGCACCACGCGCCAGCCATCGGCATAGGCCATGCGCCGCGCCTCCCACGCGCGCACTGTGCCGGGAAAGGTCATGGCCTGCATCCGGGCCAGACCGTCGAACCCGCTCTGGGCGCGCCGCGCCGCTTCCTGGATCGAGGGGTCGGAACACACCGCGCGCTCGCCGATGGTGCGCCCGCGTGCGGCGATGGCATCGACCTCGTGCTCGGCGCGCCCCGCCCGCAGCAGGGCACCGCGGGCCTGCAGCGCCGCCGCCACCAGGGCTGCCGACAGCCGGTCGCCGAACAGGGCGCACCGACGGTCGGCCGCCACCAGCGCCGAACGCTCGGCCAGGGCGGTGTCGGCCGGCACGGCGAAGGCGCGCGGTGTCACCAGCAGCGGCGCTGCCAGGACCACGAGCAACAGTGGACGCAGGGGCGAAAGGCGGGCGATCATCCCCCCGCTCTAGCCGCCGCACCTTGCCGAGCCGTGAAGGCCGGAGCGATAGGTGCACTTGCGCGCGCAGATGTTCTTGTTATGTTCCGATCTTGCGCCATCTTTCTGGATTGTCTGGCGGAAGAAGGGAGGGGTCATTGTCGAGCAGATGGATGACGGGTGTGGGCACGGGGCCGGCGGACGCGCGCCGGCGTGCCCGGGCACTGGCGGATTCGGCCTGGCAATATGCCGCCTTTGCGCTGGGGCTGCCGCCCTTTGCGGCCCGCACCGCCGGGCGGCCGGCGACCGAGGCGCGGCGCCTTGCGGCCTATCTGCTCGCGGTGGGGGCGGACGTGTCGCTGACCGCCACCGCGCGCCTGCTGGGATGCGACCGGGCGTCGGTGCGGCGCGACCTCGCAGCGCTGGAAGAGGCGCGTTCGGACCCGATGGTGGATCGCCAGCTCGACGAACTGATGCAGGGCTGGGAGGCGCTGGTGCGCCTGCAGGCCCCCG
The DNA here is from genome assembly GCA_002291875.1 of Hyphomonadaceae bacterium UBA1001. GTDB lineage: Bacteria > Pseudomonadota > Alphaproteobacteria > Caulobacterales > Aquidulcibacteraceae > UBA1001. The sequence continues at coordinate 1,225 of DBAV01000266.1, read as the reverse complement.
CGCCCCCCGGCAGGGGCGCCACGGAAAACCCTCTGCGACCTTCTCCTCGGGGAGAAGGTCGGATTTCGGCACGAAATCCGGGTTGAGGGGAGGGTGGCAAAGAGGCCGTGAGGGCGCAGTGTTCGCGCAAAACCCCTCAACCCGTCGCGCCACCTTCTCCTCGGGGAGAAGGTCGGATTTCGGCACGAAATCCGGGTTGAGGGGAGGGTGGCAGAGAGGCCGTGAGGGTGCAGCAACAGCCGTGCGCCAATCTGCAAAGCCTTCGCGACAACCCCTCAACCCGGAGCCTGCTGCGCAGCCTCCGACCTTCTCCCCGAGGAGAAGGTGTCACCGCGCCGGTTTGTGGGGAGGGTGCCGGAGAGGTCGTAAGCGTGCCGCACCAACTGTGCGCCAATCTGCAAAGCCTTCGCGACAACCCCTCAACCCGGAGCCTGCTGCGCAGCCTCCGACCTTCTCCCCGAGGAGAATGTGCCACCTTTTGTCAAAGGCTGATGGATGCACGGTCGTGATTTCGGGGCGTGCTTCCGTTGGTCCCGGAAGCGCGTGATCGGCCGGAGCGCCACCCTCCCGGTGAGCGAGGGTCGGGTTTTGCGCAGCGAAACCCGGGGTGGGAGAGCACTGGGGGGTAAGCGCGACGGTGCGGGCCGCGGCATATCCGGCTTCTCTCCCACCCCGGATTTTCGTTGAAAATCCGACCCTGCCTCACCGGGAGGGTG
>DBAV01000266.1:0-194 GCA_002291875.1 Hyphomonadaceae bacterium UBA1001 | reverse complement strand
ACCCTGCCTCACCGGGAGGGTGCGGGGGGTTACCAGCGGACGGCGAGGGTCAGGGCGCCGTATTCGCTGCGCGCGCTGGCGTGTTCGGCGGAAAATTCGCGCGTCAGATAGCTGATCGAGCCGGTGACGCGATAGAGTTCCATCGCCACCCCGGTCTGCACGTCGCCAACCGTCAGCTTGTCTTCCAGCTTGAC
>DBAV01000093.1 GCA_002291875.1 Hyphomonadaceae bacterium UBA1001 | reverse complement strand
CGCCGGGATGCGGATCGAGCCGCCAATGTCCGACCCCATCTCCAGCGGCACCATGCCGGCCGCCAGGGCCGCTGCCGCCCCGCCCGACGAGCCGCCGGGCGAACGGGAAGGGTCATGGGGGTTCAGCGTGCGGCCATGGATCGGATTGACGGACTGCCAGTCGGCCAGCGCGACGGGCACGTTCGTCTTGCCCAGGATCACCGCGCCGGCCGCACGCAGGCGCGCCGCGGTCGAACCATCACGCTCGTGGACATGACCGCGCAAAGCCTCGATGCCCCAGGTGGCGGGCAGGCCCTCGACCGCAAAGCTCTCCTTGAGGGTGATCGGCACCCCGTTCAGGGGACCCGCCTCGCCGCGGCGCCGCGCTTCGTCGCGCTCGCGGGCCTCGCGCCGGGCCCGGTCGAAATCGCGGATCACCACGGCGTTGATCGCCCCGTCCCGGGCCTCGATCCGCTCGATCGCCGCCTCGACCGCCTCGACGGCCGTCATCGACCCTTCTGCGATCCTCGCTGCCGTTTCGGCCGCCCCTGCCTCGGTCATGCGTGGTCCCTCCGTCGAGGCGGGGTCATTGCCCCATGCCCCCAAAGCGCGTAGCCCGAGCGCGTTCCGGGCCGACAGGAGGATGGACCATGCAACGCTATGCCGACAAGGTGGCCGTGGTGACCGGCGCCGCCTCGGGGATCGGACTGGCGACGGTCGAGCGCCTGGTGTCCGAGGGTGCGCGGGTGATCGCCGCCGACATCCAGGTCGAAAAGGGCCAGGCGCTCGAGTCCCGCTTCGCGGGTTCGGTGGCGTTCATGGCCTGTGACGTCACCCGCGACGCCGAGGTCGAGGCCGCCATCGCGGCGGCCGACCAGCGTTTCGGACGCCTCGACCTTGTGTTCAACAATGCCGGGGTGGGCGGGTCGATGGGCACCATCGAACAGACCCCGGTCGAGGCGATGCGGCGCACGCTGGATCTCTTGCTGGTGTCGGTAATGGCGGGCACGCGCGCGGCGGTGCCGATCATGCGGCGACAGGGCGCCGGGGCGATCGTCAACACCGCCTCGGTGGCGGGGCTGCAGGCGGGTTATGGTCCGCTGGCCTATTCCACGGCCAAGGCGGCGGTGATCCATTTTTCGCGCTGCGCGGCGGCCGAGCTGGGCAGTGCGGGCATCCGGGTCAATTCGATCTCGCCGGGCATGATCGCCACGTCGATCTTTGGTGCATCCTTCGGCATGGCCCGTCCGGTGGCCGACCAGCTTGCCGCGCTGATCGCCGAAAAGGGCGGCGGTGTGCAGCCGATCGCGCGCGCCGGCCGGCCCGAGGACATCGCAGCCATGGTCGCCTTCCTCGGCAGCGACGAGGGCGCCTTTGTCACCGGCGCGAACCTTCTGGTGGATGGCGGTCTGACGGTCGGGCCGCGCAATGCGTGGGACGCAAACGCGCCCAACCCGTTCCTAGAGGCGCTGGGCATCGAACCCGAACAGGCCCAGGCCATGGCCGAAGCGATGCGGGGGTGATGAGCCCTTGGGGGGCCAATCCTGCGTCGGGCGGCCGCGAATAGAGGCCCGCCGGCCCCGCACATCGGACTTACCCCAGCGCCTGCGCCAGATCGGCCCACAGCTCCTCGCCGTCCTCCAGCCCCACCGAGATGCGCAAAAGGTCGCGCGGGACGGACGAGCCGGGGCCTTCGGCGGTGGCGCGATGCTCGATCAGGCTTTCGGTCCCGCCCAGCGAGGTGGCACGCGCAAACAGGCGCACCCGTGACAGCACGTCCAGCGCCGCCGCCTCGCCGCCCTTCAGGCGGATCGACACCATGCCGCCAAAGCCGCCCTTCATCTGTGCGGCGGCGACAGCATGCCCCGGATGGTGGGCCAAGCCGGGATAGAGGACATCCAGCACCGATGGGTGCCCCAGGGCCCTTTGCGCCAGCAGCTGCGCATTGGCGCAGTGAACCGGAACACGCACGGCCAGCGTGCGCAGCCCGCGCCCCAGCAACCACGCTTCGAACGGCCCCAGGATGGCGCCGCCGCGGGCCCGCACCCGGCCGATCCGCTCCCATGCGTCATCGATGCGGCGGGTCACCAGGGCACCGGCGATCACGTCCGAATGGCCGTTGAGGTATTTGGTCGCCGAATGCATCACCAGGTCCGCCCCCAGCTCGAGCGGGCGCGTCAGCAGCGGCGTCGGCACCGTGGAATCGACGGCCAGCCTCGCGCCGGCTGCATGGGCGACAGCGGCGATGGCGGCAATATCGGTGATCTCCCAGGTGGGATTGGCGGGTGTTTCGATCCAAACGAGCCGCGTGTGCCCCGCCCGCAGGACCGCGCGCAGGGCGTTCGGATCGCCCATGTCGGCAAAGTCCACCGCCACACCCCAGCGTCGCAGGTCGGCCTCCAGCCAGCCGCGCAGGGCCCAGTACATCGCGCGCGGCGCCACCACATGATCGCCGGGGGCCAAAGCCATGAAGACGGCACTGGCGGCCGCCATGCCCGAGCCGAACAGCATTGCGTCCGCCCCGCCTTCGAGGCCCGCCAGAATGCCCTCGACCGACCGCACGGTCTGATTGTCGGGGCGGCCATAGAGGTGGGCCGAGGGCAGGGTATTGTCGGGCGCGCGCGCAAAGGTGGTGGCGACATGCACCGGCGCGACGACCGCGCCCGTCGCGGCGTCGGCCGGCCCGCCTGCATGGGCGAGGCGGGTGGCAGCGGAGAGGGGCGCGGGGCTGTTCGACATGGCGGCGGCGTGCCGCCGGGCGGTTCGAAACACAAGCCCCGCGAACGCAGACGGCCCGGGCGAGTGGCCCGGGCCGTGCGTGTTCAAGAGGTCGGATGGGCAAAGGCGGCTATTCGCCGTCGCGGTCCTGCATGAACCGGAAGAAGTCGCCCTGGGGGGTGATCACCATGGTGGTGCGCCCATCGGCAAAGGCGGTCTCATAAGCCTGCATCGAGCGATAGAAGGCCGCGAACTCGGGGTCCTGGCCAAAGGCTGCGGCAAAGATGCGCGTGGCTTCGGCCTCGCCTTCACCGCGCAGCCGCTCGGCCTGTTCGCGGCCGTCGGCGCGGATCCGCTGGGCGTCGGCCTGGCCGGTGGCGCGGATTTCGGTCGCCACGCGCTGACGTTCGGTGCGCATGCGTTCGAACACCCGCTCGACCGTCTGTTCGGGCAGGTCCGCCTGACGGATGCGCACGTCCTGGACGGACATGCCCAGCTCGGCGGCCTGGGCGTTCACCTGCGCCAGGATGGCGCGCATCAGTTCGCCGCGCCGGCCCGAAATGATCTCGCTCGAGGGGACCGAACCCAGCACCCGGCGCACCGAGGCTGCCACCAGGGTCTGCAGGCGGTTGCGGGCGATGTCCTCGGACCGCAGGTTCTGGAAGAACAGCAGCGGGTCCTGGATGCGCCAGCGGGTATAGGCGTCCACCAGCAGGCGCTCCTGGTCGGCGGCGACGATCTCGATCGGGTTGAGATCGAGGTTCATCGGCCGGCGCTCATAGCGCACCAGGGTCTGCACGAAGGGGATCTTGGCCTGCAGGCCGGACTCGATCCAGCCCGGCTCGTTCTTGACCGCGACCACCTGGCCCAGCTGCATCACCAGGACCTGCTCGGTCTGGTCGATGGTGTAGAAAGTGTTTCCGGCGACGACGGCCGCGCCCAGCGCGAGCACGCCGGCGGCAATGGTTTTCGGACCCATGTCAGCGGTTTCCTTGCGGGTTGGCGGGGGCGGCGCTGGCCTGCGGGGCTGTGGCCTGAGGGCGGCGCAGCTGGTCCAGCGGGATGATCGGGGTGACGCCGGTGCCGCGGGTGTCCAGCAGCACGCGGTCCGAGCGTCCGAACACGCGTTCCATCGTCTCGATATAGAGGCGCTGGCGCGTGGTCTGGGGGGCGGCGCGGTACTGGGCGAACACCTGGTTGAAGCGCTCGGCCTCGCCTCGGGCCTCGCGGATGCGCTGGTCGCGGAAACCGGTGGCCTCGGCGATCTGGCGCTGCTTTTCACCCTCGGCCACGTTGCGAGCCGACTCGGCGTCCTGTTGGGCGCGAACGACGTCGTTGAACGCCTCGATCACTTCCTGCGGGGCCTCGGCCTTGAGCAGCTGGATGTTGGTGATCTGCACCCCGGCCGCATAGGCATCGAGGATGCCCTGGGTCTGGTCGCGCACGGCCTGCTCGACGCTGGCGCGGTCGGTGGTGATGATGGCCTGGAGGCGACGCTGGCCGACCACCTCGCGCATCACGGACTCAGCCGCCGCGCGCACGGTCGTCGCCTTTTCGTCGTCGGTCTCACCGGCGACATTGAACACGAAGTCGGCCGGGTCGGACACCTGCCAGGCGATCGCGAAATTGATGTCCACCAGGTTCTCGTCGCCGGTGATCATCTGGTTGTCGCCGCCCGCCTCGTCGGTATCGGTGCCGCCGATGCTGATCCGGCGTTCGCCGGCCAGCGACACGATCCGGTGCGACTGGATCGGGGTGGGCAGCCGCGCATGAAGGCCGGGGGTCGAGATCTGGCCGTCAAAGCGGCCAAAGGTTGTGACCACCGCCACCTGGCCTTCGGGCACGACGTAGATTCCCGTGGCCAGCCAGCCCAGACCCAGAAGGCCTGCCATCACCGCAAAGCCGCGCGGGCCGATCTGCAGCGTCTGACCGCCGCCGCCACCGCCGCCG
>DBAV01000140.1 GCA_002291875.1 Hyphomonadaceae bacterium UBA1001 | reverse complement strand
GGTCAGTCGTGGAATGTGGATCGCGTCGATCCCTTCGCCAAAGTCGGTGACGCTGACCCGCAGGACGGGGTCCGGAAAGCCCAGGACGTCGGTCACGCGCACCGCCTGCACCTCGATTCGGCCGCCCTGGGCGCCGTATTTCAGCGCATTNNGATCTCGATCTCGATCTCGATCAGGATGTCCGCCGAGGGCATCATGGACCTGACCTCGACAACCGTCGAACCGGGGGCGTGCCAGCGAAGAAGCCGCAGCGGATCAGGTCGTAGCGCGGAAAATGGTCCAGGTCCGCGGAACCTTGGACCAGGTTGAAGACGTCGCGCATCCGCCCCCCCTGCTGTTCCACGGTGGCGCGGATGCGATCCAGGACATGCCAGGATTGCGCCAGGATCGGCCCGTCCTTGGCGTCCACGCTGAATTCCCCGGTGCGGCCGATGCTGTCCGCCACGCCCTCGGGCAGGTCGTCAAAACCGCGGCTGATCCGCCCCTTCACGGGGTCCGCGGCGATGACGCCCGACAGGAACAGGAAGTCGCCGCGCCGGGCCCAGGCCAAATTCCGGGCGAGGGCGTCGGCACTCACAACCGCCCGGCTTTGTTGCGCACATGCGATCGAGGATTCACCGCGTGAATCCAGGGTGGTAGCGGGTCTGCATGGGCAGGCCGAAGCCCCCCGCCTGCCGCACGACGAACGGGCATGACTACAGTGAGCCCTTGAGGCGCCATGGGTTCGAGCCCAATGGCGAACGCGCTGGCCAAGCGCGGATCGGTGGCGATCCGGTTCGATCGCGCGACGCAAGGGCCGGCCGCGCCGACCGGCAAGCGTGGCCGTCAGCCGGTGTTCACTGACGCCGCGATCCAGACGTGCCTGACCTTGAAGGCGCGCTTCGGGCTGCCGCTTCGGCAAACGGCCGGGATGGTGGCGAGCCTTCTGGAGCTTGCCGGGCTGGACTGGCCGGTGCCGGACGTCAGCACCCTCTGCCGCCGTCAGAAGACCCTGACCGTCCCCATCCCCTACCGCCCAAGCACCGGCGCGCTGCACCTCTTGATCGACAGCACCGGCGTGACGGCCGCAGGCGACGGCGCGTGGCGGGCCAAGAAGCACGGGCCGTCCGAACCGCGAGACTGGCGCAAGGTGCACCTCGGGATTGATGCGGAAACGCTGGAAATCCGGGCCATCGAGGTCACCGGCAGCCGGATCGGCGACGCGCCTGTGCTGCCTGACCTGCTGGACCAGATCGCTGACGATCAGCCCCTCGGCATCGTCAGCGCGGATGGCGCCTGCGACACCCGTGCCTGTCACGCCGCCATCGCGGCGCGTGGCGCGGCGGCGGTCATCCCGCCCCGCAAGACCGGCAAGCCGCGGAAGGACCGCACCCCAGGGGCAACGGCGCGCAACGAGGCGCTCCGCAGCTGCCGCCGCCTGGGCCGCGCGATCTGGAAGCGGCGGACCGGCTGCCACCGACGACGTCTGGCCGAGGCCAAGATGCGGTGCCTCAAGCTTCCGGGCGAGCGCGTCATGTCCCGCGACGTCGACCGCCGGGTTGCCGAGCTTCAGATCCGGGCCGCCATCCCGAACCGCTTCACCGCCCCCGGAACCCCGCTCACCCAGCGCGCAGGATAGGTCTGTCCCGGGAAAGGGAAACTCCGGATCTCAGCGGATTTGCGCAACAAAGTAGGCAGCGCGTCGATGGCGGCCAGCAGCGGCTTGCCCTCGATCGTCTGATCGTGGCGGGGATGCGCGGTCAGGGTCGCGGACACGCAGTCCTCGGACCCCGTCGGCTCGCGCCGGATCTTTTTGACCTGGGTCAGGACGTTATTTCGCACGATTGTGAAGAGCCAAGCGCGCAGGCTTGTGCCGGGCGGGAAACGGGCGACATGGGTCAGGGCTTTGACCAGCGTCTCTTGCGCCAGGTCGTCCGCATCGGTGGGGTTGCGCGTCAGAGCCCGCGCATAGGCCCGCATCTGCGGCACCAGACCGATCAGGGCGTCGGGCGACGTGCTGGGTTGGGGCGGAGACATGGCGGGCACCAGGGCAGCCTTTGGACAGGGAACGCCCAGACGAAGGGTCCGGTTCCGAGGGGCTGCCCGCGCCCGCCACGCGGCCCCGGGTGAAACCGGGATCCCGCGCGCCCTGGTCGGGCGTCAAGGCGGCTTCGGCGACGGCAGCGGCGTCGACCGAACCATCGGCCAGGCCGTTCAGCGCGGCGTCGGTCGCGTGCTCTTCGTCCAGCGTGACGCGCAGCAAGGCCAGCGCCTGGGTATGCCCCAGGGTCTGCGCCCGGGCGCACAGAGTGCCATACCGCGCTATCTCGAAGTGTTCGACCGCCTGCGCTGCCACGACCAGGCCCGCGTCCAGTGCCGGGCTGCCCTTGAAGCCCTCGATCACCTCCGCGCCCGCGTCGAGGATGCCGTCGATGGCCGGGCAGGTCTTGCCCTGCGGGCGCTTGCCGATCAGCACGAACACCTGCTGCAGGCGTTCCACCTGCCCCTCGGTCAGGGCGCGGTGGGTTTCGTACCCGCGTTTCAGCTCGGCCGACTGCGCCGCGCGCTGCATTTTTGGCAGAGCGTGCAGGATCTTCCGCTCGGCATAGAAGATATACTTCAGCGTATCCTGAAACAGACTGTCCCGGGTTCCGGTCGTCATGGATCAGGTCTCCGTGCGGCTGGGGTCAGGGGTCACCGGGCGGGCAGAGCGGCGCAGATTTCGATCATCTGCGCTGCGCGGATCCGCAGCACCGGCGCGGTGCCGTCGGTCGTCGCGCCCGTCGCGGCCTCCGTCGCGGCTTCGACGGTCCCGCCGACACTGGCACCGACGCCGGTCTGCGCCTGCGCCGGGGCAGCGACCGACAGGCAGAGGACGAGGAGCGGGGATCGGATGCGAAGGCTCATGGCTGTCTCTCCGATCAGGGGCGCCGCGCCCGACCCCGGGCGCGGTGCGGTTGCGGTCACGAGGTGACGCGCGGGGTCAGACCCGGGGTCTTGGCCAGGCCCGCCAGGCCGGACCCACCGCCCTGACCCGGATCAGCCGCCGAAGTTCCGGCCAGCGCGACCTTGGCGCCCGGGTTCGCCCCCGGTGCGCTGCGGTCGGCGTCGGGTCGATGCCCGATCCGATGCCCGCGCCCACGCGCAGGTTGTTCTGGGCGTGCCTGATCCCGGGGATCGCCTCGGCGCAGTCCTCGGCCCGGCGCCGGGCGGGACGGCTGTCGACCGTGCCGCTGAGCGTGACCTCGCCCTGGACTACCTAGACCTGGACCTCGATCCCGGACGCATCGATGTCCGGATCGTCGCTCGGCCGGTCGCTCAGGTCCTCGCGGATGCGGTCGTCCAGACGGACATAACCCCTGGGTCCCTTGCCGCGATGGTCGCCCTGCGGCCGGCGGCGCGCAACGTCACCGCCGAACCAAGGCGCCACCGCACCGCCCGCGCGCCCCAGCCGAGCGCCTTCAGTCTCAGCATCGCCGACACGTCGTCCGGCCCCTTCATCTCGACCCTCCGCAGACCCTCAGCCCGCGGCAGCCTCGTCGTCGTCCTCTCGGTCATCCAGATCAGCCCTCTCAACTCAGCGAGGGGGCCAGTTCCTCATGTCGCCAGAGGGCCAGTTTGCCGTGTCGCCTGACACCGAAAGCGGCCGGGTGCTGGGGCGTCGGTCCGTCCGTCCGGCGATCGCTGCGAAATCCACCCTTTGCAGACGCGCCGCCCATATCCCGGCGCAGGGTCGGCTGACAGGCAGACCCCGAAAGCCTGCGCCACGGATTGGCGAGCATCCCGGGCCAGCGATTGCCATTGCAGCAGAGTGAAGGGCGCATGCCGCAGGCGCTAAACCGCGATCCACGCCTGCCGGCGAAAACCCCGCCATCGCATCACGGCCGGGAAAACGCGATCAGGCATCTAATCCGGGACGATTGAATGCCGCACTGCACCCGAAGGTGCGGGACGGAGACCGCCGGAAGCCATTGTCCGATCCGGCATGGCCCGGACACGGGTGGCCTCTTCCGGGTTCACGGACCCCGATTTACAGTCGCGACCGATGCTTCCCGCGCAAGGCATCATCTTGCCGCAGATGTCTCCGGGGGTCTTGGGTGAAACCCCCGCCGCCCTCCTCCCAGGTCCCGCCATGCTGACCCTTACCCCTCTGCCACTGACCGCCGCCGCCTTCGCCCCCTTCGGCCAGGTGCTGGAGGCGCGGGGGGCGCCCGACCGGATCATCAACCGCGGCCTCTGCGGGCGCTGGCACGACCGGGCCGCGCTGGACTTCGGGCCAGGCGGGCGGGCGGGGATTTCGGTCTTTCTGGCCCAACCCCGCGCCTTGCCCCATGACTGCGACCTGCTGGAACGGCACCCCGACGGCAGCCAGGCCTTCCTGCCCCTGCATGCCCATCCGTTCCTGGTCATCGTGGCCCCGGACGCGGGCGGGGTTCCGGGCGCGCCCGTGGCCTTCGTCACCGACGGTGCCCAGGGCATCAACCTGAGCCGCGGCACCTGGCACGGCGTCCTGACGCCCCTGGCCGCGCCCGGCCTCTTTGCCGCGATCGACCGGATCGGCACCACCGCGAACCTGCACGAACACCCCCTCGACCCGCCGGTCCGCGTCCTAGAG
>DBAV01000081.1 GCA_002291875.1 Hyphomonadaceae bacterium UBA1001 | reverse complement strand
GGCCCGGGATGACGGCGCGTTGTTCTGTAAACGGAACAACCCAGCAGCAGGGGATAGGTCCCGGATCCGATGCTTGCGCACCGGCCCGGGATGACGACGCGTTGGTTTGTAAACCCAACAACCCAGCAGCAGGGGATAGGTCCCGGGTCCGATGCCGATGCACCGGCCCGGGATGACGGGCTGTGTTTTGGAATTATGCGGCCAGTTCGGGGGTGGTCAGGCGGGTGTAGCGCTTGAGGTGGTGGTCGACCGAGCCGAACTGGCTTTCGATCATGGTCAGGCGCTTGAAGAAGTGGCCGACCTTGAGCTCTTCGGTCATGCCCATGCCGCCATGGATCTGGACCGCGTTCTGGCCCACGAACCGGCCCGAGCGGCCGATCTGGACCTTGGCGGCCGAAGCGGCCTTCTGACGCTCGAGCGTGGGTGCATCCAGCTTGAGCGTCAGCATGTAGGTCATGGAGACTGACTGCTCGACCTCCATGAACATGTCGACCATGCGGTGCTGCAGCACCTGGAACGAGCCGATCGGCACGCCGAACTGCTTGCGCTGGCGCGCATAGTCGACCGTGGTGGCATGCAGGACGCGCATGCTGCCCACGGCCTCGGCGCAGAGCGCGGCGGTGGCTTCGTCGGCCACGCGCTCGATCAGGTCGAGCGCACCATCGGCCGCGCCCACCAGGTGTTCCGCCCCCAGCGCGACATTCTCGAAATACACCTCGGACGCGCGCAGGCCGTCCACCGTGGGATAATCGCGCGTGGTGATACCCGGCGCCGACTTGGGCACCACGAACACCGAGATCCCCTCGCGATCGCGCCGCGCGCCGCCGGTGCGCGCGGTGACGATCAGGTGGTCGGCCCAGGGGGCGCCCACCACCACGGCCTTGTGCCCGTTCAGCACCCATCCCGCGCCATCGCGCCGGGCGTGCGTCTCGAGGTCGAACAGGTCATAGCGGCCGCGCGGCTCGGCATAGGCGAAGGCAAAGACCCGCTCACCCGACGCGATGGCGGCCAGATGCTCCTGCTTCTGGGCCTCGCTGCCGGCATGGCGCAGCACGCCCCCCGCGATCACGACGGTCGGCAAATAGGGCTCGATCACCATGCCCTTGCCGAATTCTTCCATCACCACCAGCACGTCGACGGGCCCACCACCCAGGCCGCCATATTCCTCGGGAATGGGCGCCATCAGCAGGCCCATCTCGGCGAAGGCGGCCCAGTTGTCGCGGCTCCAGCCCTCGGGCGAGGCCACCAGCGCCCGACGCGCATCGAAATCGTAATGACCCTGGACGAAGCGCGCGATCGACTCGCGCAGCATGGTCTGTTCGTCGGTGAAGTCGAAATTCATCGGGCACTCCTCGCTGGCCCCGACATACGCGGGTCCGGGGGGAACTCAAGCGCATGGCTGACATCGCGGGAACCCGGGCGTGGGCTGTGGCATTGGGCCGCGCATGCGGGCGTCCGGGCAGGGCCTTGTCGAACCGCACGGGCATGCGATGTCGAGGTCATGGTCAGGGTCGTCTGGTTCAAGCGCGGATTGCGGGTCGAGGATCATGCCGCGCTGGCCGCGGCCGCGCGATCGGGCCAGCGTGTGCTGCCGCTGCACGTGATCGAGCCCGGCCTTTGGGCGTTGCCCGAACATTCCGGACGCCAGTTTGCCTTCCAGCGTGAGGCGCTGGCCGGTCTGGATGCTGGCCTGAGGGCGCTGGGCGCGCCGGGCCTGCTGGTCGAAGTGGGCGAGACGGTGCCCGTGCTCGAGGCCCTCAACCGGCGTCAGCCGATCACGGCCGTCCATGCCTTGCAGGAAACCGGCCTTCTGTGGACCTATGCCCGCGATGTCGAGGTGGCACGCTGGTGCCGGCGGGTGGGCATCCCCTTTGTCGAACATCCCGATCACGGCGTGGTGCGGCGACTGGCCGACCGCGATGGCTGGGCGCGGCAGTGGGAACGCACGATGGCGCTGCCGCTCCAGGCCGTTCCCGCCGATGTGCGCTGGGCCGATGCGGGCGTGCGGCCGCTGGCGGCTGCCATTCCCGAGCCCCAGACGCTGGGCCTGGCGGACGATCCGTGTCCCGACCGCCAAGCTGGCGGGCGGGCGGTGGCGCTGGATGATTTGCGCTCGTTCCTGGGCGTGCGAGGGCGCGACTACACGCGCGCAATGTCCAGCCCGCGCACCGCCTTCGAGGCGTGCTCGCGCCTGTCCGCGCACCTGGCATTCGGCACGCTGTCGGTGCGCGAGGCCCTCCAGGCCGCCCGCCGCGCCCGCGAGCAGCACCTGCGCGCCGGCGACCAGGTGTTTGCGCGCAGCATCCAGAGCTTTGTCTCGCGCTTGCACTGGCACTGCCACTTCATCCAGAAGCTCGAGGACGCGCCCGATCTGGAACGGCGCAACATGCACAACGCCTATGACGGCCTGCGCCCGGCCCAGCCCGATCCGCAGCGGCTGGCGGCGTGGGCGCAGGGGCAGACCGGCTTTCCCTTTGTCGATGCCTGCATGCGCGCGCTGATCGCCACGGGCTGGCTGAACTTTCGCATGCGCGCAATGTTGATGGCGTTTTCCAGCTATCAGCTGTGGCAGGACTGGCGCGCGCCGGCGGTCCACCTGGCGCGCCTGTTCACCGACTTCGAGCCGGGGATCCATTATCCCCAGGCCCAGATGCAGTCTGGCACCACCGGCACCAACACCGCGCGGATCTACAATCCGGTCAAGCAGAGCATGGACCAGGACCCGCAGGGTGATTTCATCCGCCGCTGGGTGCCGGAAGTCGCGGCCCTGCCGGATGCGGCGATCCACGCGCCGTGGGCGGCGCCGGCCGGCGTTCTGGCCATGGCGGGCGTGCGGCTGGGCCAGAACTATCCATTTCCGATCGTGGACCACGAGGCCACCGCCCGTCATGCGCGCGAGCGCGTCCATGCCGTGCGCCGCACGTCCGCCCACCGGCGCGAGGCCGCCGCCATCCAGGAGCGCCATGGCTCGCGGCGCTCGGGCATGCGTGATGCCGGGCGCGCTTCCGAGCGGGCGCGCCGCGCAGCGCGCCAACCGGCAGCAGACCGCCAGCCGGACCTGTTCGACTGACGGCTCAGGCAGTGAGGTCGGCGAAAACGTGCGCGGCGCCCGGGGCGATCGACAGGTCGCAGCGCCCGCCTGAAACGCCGGCACCGGCGTCGCTGACCACGTCGGCGCGGGCCTGGGCCTTCCACAGCGCGCCGCACGGCGCCTCGACCCGCAGCAAGGTGAACGGCCCCTGCGCCCGGCGGTCGCGCACGCCGAAGGCTGTGCCCGGGATCGGCCGGACACCCTCGACCCGCACCACCGCGACCGCCGGTGCACCATCGGCCAGATCGGGGGCGGGCAGGGCAACGAACGGTGTCGTCAGCACACCGCCCTGCACGCGCCCGCGATGGACATTCACCGACCCCAGCGCCGCTGCTGCCGTCAGGTCGGCGGGGTGGGCATAGACCTCGTGCGGGCTGCCGCCCTGGACCAGGCGTCCGCGCGACAGGATCGCCAGCTGATCGGCCATGTAGAGGGCCTCGTCGGCGTCATGGGTAACGAACAGGGCCGGGCAGCCTGCCGCCCGCAGCACATCCCCCGCCAGATCACGCAGCTCGGACCGAAGGCCCGGATCCAGCGCGGAAAACGGCTCGTCCAGCAGGACGATGGCCGGCTCGGGCGCCAGCGCGCGCGCCAGCGCAACGCGCTGCTGCTCGCCGCCCGACAGCTCGTGCGGGAAGGCGTCGCGGCGATCGCCCAGGCCCACCCGCGCCAGCCAGTCCCCGGCCAGGGCCTGTCGTTGCAGACGCGGGCGTGCGTCAAGGCCGAAGGCGACGTTCTGGGCGGCCGTCATGTGCGGAAACAGCGCATAGTCCTGAAACACCACCCCGACGCGCCGAGCCTCGGGCGGCAAATGGGTGTTGGCATTCGCCAGCACCTGCGGGCCCATTCGGATCTCGCCGCGCGCGATGCGTTCAAGGCCCGCAATGGCGCGCAGAAGGGTGCTCTTGCCGCTGCCGGAAGCGCCCAGAAGGGCCGTGACGCATCCGCGCCGCAGGGTCAGCGAGATCCCGTCGACCGCCCAGGCCGCATCAAAGCGCACGCCGACGCCGGACAGAACGACGTCCCCGACGGACACCGGGGGCGAGGCCTCCATCGCTCCCATGTCACTCTCCGGGTGTCGCCAGCGGATCGAGCGTCCGCGGTCGCGCCAGCGTGGGCTGGCCTGCCGGCAGCGCCCCGGTGCGCGTGCCCGGCCGCGACAGCCCCAGCGCGCGCGACAGGGCGACCACCGGCACCAGGCCCGCCAGGGCGATCAGGGCGGCCGGGAAGGCGGCCTGGGCCAGCCGCTCGTCCGAAGCAAAGCCATAGGCCCGTGTGGCCAGGGTGTCGAAGTCGAAGGGTCGCAGCAAGAGGGTGGCCGGCAATTCCTTGACGATCTCGACGAACACCATCAGCGCCGCCGCCATCGTGGCGGGCGCTGCGATCGGAAGGTCGACCGCGAAAAAGCGCCGGGCCGCGCCTGCGCCGAGTGTCCGTGCGGCGCCTGAAAGGCTGGGTGTCACGCGCTGAAGCCCCGCCTCGATCTGGCCAAGCCCTGCGGCGGTAAAGCGGGTGGCATAGCTCCACACCAATACGCCCAGCGCCAGTGCCCCGACGAAACCTCCGACCCAGCCGGCCTCGCGCGCCCAGCCAAAGGCTGTCAGCGCCCCAAGCGCCACCACCACGCCGGGGGCGCTGTATCCCAGCGCCGTCAGCAGCGACCCGCCGCGTGCCACACCGGCCGAACGGCGCCCCGCGGCGGCCAGCGCAAGGCCGAACATGATGGTCAGCCCCCCGCCCAGCGTCGCCAGTGTCAAAGAATTCAGCAAGGCCGACGGCAGGTCGGCGGCCGGCGATACCCCTGCGATGCTGGCGCGGTACAACAGCCCTGCGATGGGGATGACAAAGCCGAGCAGCAGCGGCGCGGCACATGCCGCACTGGCCACCCACCGCCATGGGCCCACCCGTTCGGTGCGCTCGGGTGTGCGCCAGCGATGCGATCCGCCCGCCACCCTAGCGCGCCCGCGGGCCGACCGCTCGACCAGCAGGGCGGCGAACGCGGCCAGCATCAGCAGGCTGGCCAGCTGCATCGCCCCCGCCCGGTCACCAAAGGCCAGCCATTCGCGCAGGATTTCCACCGACCAGGTTCGCACGCCGAAATACGAAACGGTGCCATATTCGGCAGCGGTTTCCATTGCGATCAGTGCTGCGCCCGCCACCAGGGCCGGGCGCGCCATCGGCAGCACCACCGCCCCCAGCCGCCGCCCGGTGCCCGCGCCCAGCGTGCGAGCGGCCTCGAGCGCACACACCGACTGGGTTGCCAGCGCGGCGCGGGTGGCCAGATAGGCATAGGGAAACAGGGTGAAGGTCAGCACGAAGGCCGCCCCGCCAAAGCCCGAGACCGGCAGGATGTCCAGCATGCGGCCTGGAGCGGTCAGGTCGGCCCACGCAAACGCCACGATATAGGCCGGCGCGGCCAGCGGCAGCACCATGGCGCACGAGAACACCTCCGAGCCGGGAAAGCGCCAGCCCGCCACCAGAACCGCCGTGCCCGCCCCGATCGCGGTGGCCAGCACCGTGACGATGGCCACAAGCGCCAGCGACACCATGGACGGGCGCAGCAGGTCCGTGCCGCCCGCATCGCCGCCCGCGGCAATGGCCGAAAGCCCCCCCGCCATCACGGCCGCGACCGGCAGCAGCACCAGCGCCAGAAGACCCCATGCCGCCACGCGCACCATCGCGCCCATCAGGGCGGCCCCCGAGGGGACAGCGCGGCGCTGCGGCACGGCCGACATCAGGGCCAGCCCACCTCGTTGAAGATGGCGGCGGCGGTGGCCTGATTGCGGCCATAGGCGCTCATCTCGATCGGATCGGCGGTGAAATTGCCCAGCGCGTCCAGTTCGGGATTGCCCGAAGGCGTGGCCGGGCTGGCGGGGTATTCGTCATTGCCCCGCGCCAGCAGGGTCTGGCCCTCGGCCGAGACCAGGAATTCCAGCAGGCGCACGGCATTGTCGCGGTTCGGCGCATGGCGCGCGACCCCGGCGCCGGAAATGTTGATGTGGGTGCCCGAGGCGTTCTGGTCGGGGAAGGACAGCGCCACCCGCTGGGCCACCGCGCGATCGGCCGGATCCTGCGACCGCGCCAGGCGCAGCAGGTAATAGTGGTTGACCAGCGCCACGTCGCACACCCCCGCCGCCACCGCGCGCAGCTGGTCGGTGTCATTGCCCTCGGGCCGGCGGGCGAAATTGCCGGTCACCCCTGCGGCCCAGGTGCGGGCCTGGTCCTCGCCGCGCCGCTCGATCAGGGCAGCCAGGAAAGAGAGGTTGTAGACGTTCGACGCCGGGCGCACGCAGACCCGCCCGCGCATGGCCGGCGAAGCCAGACTGTCATAGGTGGCGACCTGCTCGGGGCGCACGTCCTGGCGGTCATAGGCGATCACCCGCGCACGCCGCGAAAAGCCATACCAGAACCAGTCGTTCGAGCGCAGCGTCGCAGGCACCGCCGCCTCGAGCGCGGGCGTTGTCACGGGCTGCAGCAGGCCCGCTGCCTCAAGCCGCCACAGATTGCCCGCATCGACGGTGATGACCACGTCGGCCGGGCTGTCGGCGCCCTCGGCCTCCAGCCGGGCCTGCAATTGCTCGGCGTTGCCCTGGATCTGGCGGACCTGGATGCCGGTGCGGGCGGTGAACTGGTCAAAGACCTGACGGTCGCTGTCATAGTGGCGCGCATTGTAGACGTTCACCACCCCGCCGGACGCACCGCCCGCCGCGGCCGCATCCCCGCCACCGCCGCCGGTCGCCTGGCCGCCCGAACCGCCCTGGCCCGAGGGCGCACACGCCGCCAGCGCCAGCACGAGGGCGGCCGCGGCCGCGCGAAACCCCATTCCGATGGCGGACATGACCCCTCCGACTTGCTGCGAACGTTTCGCAACAGCGTCTGGACGCTGCGCGCCCTCAGGTCAAGCGTGCGCTGCGGCAGCCGCCCCCCATCAAGGCGAAACGGGCGGAGCCATCCAGCCCCGCCCGTCCCGGCGTTTCAGCAATCGGATGGGCGCGTCAGCCGCGGATCGGCCCCGGCTGGATGCCGCACTCGTTCTTGATGAACGATTCGATGCGCGGCAGCAGCTGGCGGAAGTGGTCGGGGAACCACAGATTGCCCTGGTGGCCCATGTCGCGCAGCATCAGCAGCTCGACATTCTTACCGGCCGCGCTGGCAGCCCGATAGAAGTCGCGGCTGTGGAAGGGCGGCACCCGCACGTCCCGGTCGCCGGTATAGATCAGCAGCGGGATGTTGGTGTTGCGCACCTGCTCCTGCGGGTCGAGGCCAAACACGGTGTCACCCTGGAACTCGCGCTGGATGCGGCTGGCGCCGAACAGCTCGTTCTGGATGCGCTCGAGGTTGGCCACGCCCGCGCCCGCGATGGCGCAGCGGAAGGGGCCGGCATTCGGACCGTTCGGGCGCACGGCCGCGGCAAAGGCCGCATAGCCGCCATACGAATAGCCGTGCATCGCGATGCGGTTGCGGTCGACAATGCCGCGGTTGACCAGGTCGAGGACCGAGTCGTCCTTGTCGTCCTGCATCGCCTTGCCCCACTCGCGGTCACCCGCCAGCCAGAGCGCGCGGCCAAAGCCGGGCGTGCCGCGATACTGTGGCTGGACCACCGCGAACCCGCGCGAGGCGAAATACTGCACCCAGCCCGAGAAATCCCAGCCGGCATCGTCACGCGCCCACGGACCGCCGTGCGGCACCACGATGGCGGGCAGGCGGCCCTGTTCGGGCGTCCAGCCGGCCGGCAAGGTGACAAAGCTGGGCACGCGCTTGCCGTCACGCGCGGTGAAGAACTCGAGGCGCGTCTCGCCCAGCGTGTTGGGATCGACGATCCGCTCGGGGCCCAGCAGCTTCAGCTCACGCTGGTTCAGCAGCAGGTGCCAGGCCGGCGGATGGCGCGAGCTCTCCGAGCGCACCAGCACGCGGTTGCCGCCATCCTGCACGCTGGACAGGGTCACCTGGCGGCCCGGCAGTGCGCGCTCGAGCGCCTGCTGGATGTTGCGGCGCACCGGATCGACCCAGAACACCTCGCCCACCGCCGCGCCATAGGTAAAGCCCAGCAGGCGGCCGAAATCCTCGCGGCCACTGCCCAGCACCACGCCCGTGGCCGAATAGCGCGGGTGCGCAAAGGCCGGCTCGGCGTCGAACTTCTTGGTGATCGGGTCATACATGTAGACCCGGGCCAGGTCCGAGAAGCGGTCGGTGACGACATAATACTTGCCGCTTTCCTCGTCGAACCCGACCACGTCGATGGTGTTGCGCTCGCGCACAGGGTTGTCCAGGGCGGGCTGGGCCTCGAACTGGCCGGACTGCGGATTGCGCAGTTCGGTGACAAAGGTGTTGCTGCCGTCGGATTCGGTGCGGATGCGCTCGCGCAGCATCGGCAGGGCGGTGCGGCCATTCCACAGGCCATGGCCCCAGCTGCCGGCCAGGCTCATCACCTCGGTCAGCTGCTCGGTGCGCACATTGTAGCGCGCGGCGATGCTCTCCAGACGCTCGTTCAGCGTGGCGACCAGCACCACGTCATCCTCGAACGGCAGGCGATTCAGCACCGAGGTGTTGGTGCTCAGATTGATGCAGCGCTGGATGTCGTCATTGCGCACGCGCGGACGCAGGGGCTGGTCGAACTCCTGCATCTCGAAATTGGTCACATAATCCTGGAAGATCCAGGTGGCGGTCGAGCCGACCTGCTCGCCCTCGCCGCCGCAGCCGCCGATATTGCCGGTCCACGGGGTGTTCGCGAAGATGGCAAAGCGGTCGCCGTCCAGAAAGCTGACGCCCTGGAAGCGGATATTGTTGCGCGGCGGGGTGATCCGGGGGCCGGCCTCCAGATTGTTCATGTCCCAAACGGCCACGCCCAACTCGTCGGTCTTGCCCGGCACGCGGGCGAGGCCGATGATCTTGCGGCCGTCATCGACCAGCTGCAGCCCGCTGATCAGCGGGGCCTGCGCGAACACCTCGACGTCGATCGGGCGGGCCACCTGCGGCACGGCGGGGGCAGCCGTGCCCGCCCGCGTCGGGGCCTGCTGCGCCAGCACGGGCACGGCCGCGGCCACCGCCAGTGCGGCCACCGCCGCAGCGCCGGCCACCAGTCCAAGTCGTCGCTTCATAGAGGTCATCTCCCATGGATCCCTGGCCGGGGGGGCCACGCACCGCCCGATGGTTCACGTCGCACCATCGTCATGCGGCATCAGGATGGCAAATCCCGGGCCGCCTGCGCGCGATCACATGGACGTAAGCGATACAAAACCTCCCGCCCGCGGAAAAGGGGGGCGCTGTGCAGGGCCAGCCCTCGATCACGTCAGGTCCTTTTCAAAGTTCCAACCGTCTCCCGGCCAAGCGCAGCGCAAGCCGGGACCTATCCACTGAGCGTTGGGGATGAGAGCGGATCGTGTAAAAGCAACCAACCGTCATCCCGGGCAAGCGAAGCGCGACCCGGGACCTATCCCCAAAAGTTGTTCCAGCAAATGTAAAAGCCGCCGCTGCACCCTTGCCCTCGAACCCTGCCCTCAAGGGATAGGTCCCGGGTCCGATGCTGGCGCACCGGCCCGGGATGACGGGACGCTGATTTGGAAATCAAACAACCCTCCACCCCGGAATGATGGCGCAAGATGGCCATTGCGCGGATGCGCGCGGCGAGGGGGATTGCGCAGCCGCTGCGCGGGGTCAAAACTCGGCGGATGGAACGTGTGCCGACCGTTTACATGCTGGCCAGCCGGCGTCTCGGCACGCTCTACACCGGCGTCACCACCAATCTGCCTCAGCGCGTGCACGATCACCGCACCGGCCGCTTCGGTGGTTTCACCGACCGTCATCACGTCCACCGGCTGGTCTGGTGGACAGGGTTTCTCACCATCCCGGAGGCGATCGTCCACGAAAAGCGTGTGAAACGCTGGCGCCGCAGCTGGAAGATCGCGCTGATCGAGGCTGCCAACCCCGACTGGCGCGACCTCGACCCGAATTTTCCGATCGACCGCCAACGGGCCATGGTGCCGCTCGTGGGAATGGTCCCGATCGAAGGCCTGTTCCGGAACCCCGAAATCCCCTGACCCCGCCGCACTTTGGGTCAGCCCGCGTGAGCCCGGACCCATCCCGACAGCGTGGTGGATAGATCCCGGGTCCGATGCTGACGCA
>DBAV01000048.1 GCA_002291875.1 Hyphomonadaceae bacterium UBA1001 | reverse complement strand
AACACCGAGGCGCCGATGGTCGAGACCACGAAGGCGGCGCCGGCGCCGACGATCGCGCCGATGATGCCGCCGCCGACCGCGGCCGAGGCAACGCCGCCCGCGACAACAGCGATGAGGGGGACGGCGGCGGGCATCAGCCGATCCTCCAGGCAGTGGTGCAGAGGGTGATCGGCGCGCGGAGGAGCCCGCGCGGCCCGACGAATGCGACGCGGCCGGCGTCGAGCACCACGCCGAGGCGGTCGGGATCGGGTGCGAGGACGATGTCGCCCATGCGGGCCAGCAGCGGCGGCACGCGGGGGAAGCCGGCGCTGTCCGCCGTGGCCGCGAGGTCGGGCAGGACCCGCACCTCTGGTCGGCTGCCGATGACCGCCTCCACTGCGGCCAGCGCGAAGCGGCCGCAGTTCCAGCGATGGGCGTCGAAGGGGCGCTTCTCGACCGCCGACAGCAGGGCTGCCAGCCGGATCGGCCAGTCGGACATGCGGCCCGTAGCTGTTTGCAGCATCGCCGTTAGTTCCGATTTTGTTCTTGACAATGGAGCAGAAATAGGAATAAAAACTCCGACTCGGAGGTGCTGCTGATGGCCGATCTCATCCCCGTCACCGAAGAGAGCCTCCGGGCCGCGATGCGTGATCCGCGCTACTGGCGGTCAGGCCATCCCGAGCGAGAGGCCTATGGCCGGTGGGTGACCGAGGGCTGGGAGGCAGTGGTCAAAGGCGATGCGGCCAAAGGCGGCGTGGTCTACGTCAAGGCCTACACGCGGACCCGCAACGGCAAGACTGAGCACGTCGCCGCCCATACACGGTTGGACCCACCGGGCGGGGATGACGACAAGATCGGGTCCACACGAACACCAAAGGGCGACCAAGGCGACGCGGACGTGATCCAAGTCGCCGCGGCGCCAGCGCTTGTGCAGGGCGCCGTGCGCTTGCCGCCGCTGATCGGGCGAGCGCTGCCGCGCGGGCTACCTGCGCTGCGCCGGCGGAACCTGCTCGACGATGCCATCGAGGGAGCGAGGCGCGGAAGCATCGCTCCCCGATCCTGGTACAATGCCATTCCCGAGCAGCCAGGAGAGCGCGAGGCCGCAAGCGAGGCCAATCAGGAGGCTCGGAGCGAAGGCGCCGTGGCCTCCCCTGCGCCCGGGCCGCGGCAGGATGATGGCGAGCGACCACGCTATTCGGTGGATGGTGATCAACAAGGGAAACATCTCCCAGGCCACAGAAATCATCGTCCGGGAGGAGGGCGAAGCGAACTGGACCCGTCCGTCGATCCTCAGAGCCTCGTTGATCGCCACGCGCACCGAGGAACTTCGGCGAACGGAATGCCCGCCGGACAGCCGGGCGCGCGCGAAAGGTTTGATAACGGCGACGAGATCATTGGCATCTACCGCGATGGGCGCGGCGCATCTGCGCCCACTACGCGGGGGATGATCCACTACGGCGCCGGTGGCCGTGTGCATATCGTGCCTGCGCGCCCGCGCGGCTGGATTGAAGGAAGCAGGTGATGACTGAGCGAACAGAGACTTGGGAAGAGCGCATCCGCTGGTATGCCGAAAGGGAGTGGCCCGATCGTGCGATCCAGACCCTGTTGACGTACTGCTTCGCAGTGGACCGTGCGGCCAAGAGGGTGACGCTGAGAGCCATCTTCGACCAAGCACCTTCCGACCAAGACAAAGCCGACATGTGGGAGCTTGAAGGCGGGATCGGCGTGCATTTCCCCGATGACTGGCAGGTCACCACCAAACTCGAGATCGTGCCCCCTGCGCAGGTGCCGGATCTTGGCAGTGACGAGGTGCTCTATCGCCGCGGAGAGGCGATGACGCCGCGCGAGCGATTGCAGCACGGACACCCAGACGAAGGAGCATGAACAGCTGGCCGCCGCGTCACTGCGCTGGCAGCCGGATCTCTGCCTCCTGAAGGGCGGGGACGTATTCGAAGAAGCGGTCGCCCGGATATTCGGCCTGCTGGTCGGCGTCGGTGTAGCGGCGCACCTCGGCGCGCTCGAGGTCGACGAGGCGGCTCTCGCAGGTCAGCGCGACACGGGGCTCGGCGCCGTCGGTCACCTCCATGGTGTCCATCAGCCCGGCCCAGAGCGGGAACGGGTCCGCGACGAAGGCGCCCTCGGCATCCAGCAGCGCGCCCCAGAGCCGCGCCGGCCGCAGCCGGAAGCTCCGCTCGGCGAGGGCGATGTCCACCACCTCCTGCGGCACGGGCGAGAGCGCCAGGGTCAGCCGCACGGCGCGGAGCTCGACCGTCTCCTCGACCTCCCCCACCGCCCCAATCGAGCCCACGCCCTCGAACACCTTCCCCGCCCAGTTCAGCTGGCCGAGCCCGGTCCAGGCCCGGAAGGGGCCGGAGGCGAAGTCGAGCTCGACCAGCACGACGGGTGCCGCGACCGGCGAGGTGGCAGAGGACGCCGCGTGGGGCGACAGCCGCGGGGTGCCGTGGGTGTCGGACACTACAGGGCCTCCTCGAGGCGGATGGTGATCGCGGTGAAGCGCCCCGGCCGGGTCGGATTGGCGGCCTCGTCGTCGGAGACCAGCCGCATGGCGACGGTGGGCCGAGTCAGCACCAGCGGCTGGTTGATCAGCAGCGCCTCGCGCAGTGGCGGCGAGATCGGGATGGTGGCCGTGCCGGCACCGGATGCTGTGACCGTCTCCGTGGCGATGTAGAGCCGCCCGGCCAGGCCGATGAGGTCGCCCGCACCGACCGCGACACCGTTCGGCCACCAGCCCCCGGTCTGGATCGCCAGCGCCCCGCGCGGCGCGCCCGCGGCGAGCGCGGGATTGCCCGAGCCGACCACGAAGCCGGTGCCGTCCGTGAAGATGGTCGCGTCGGAGTAGGAGAACGGGCCGGTCGGCACGTCGCCCTGCACCCGCGGATCGCCGGTGCGGAACTCGCGCCGCCAGTCCCAGATCCGGACCGTGTTCACCGAGCCGGCGAGGGCCGCGAGCAGACCTTCGAGGAGGCCCGCGCGCGCGGTCCAGCGGATCGAAGGTCGCCTGCGCCACCCAGCGCGCGCCCTCGCGGCGCAGCACCTGCGTCGCGCGCGTGACCGGCGAGACGAAGCGCG
>DBAV01000018.1:4484-4623 GCA_002291875.1 Hyphomonadaceae bacterium UBA1001 | reverse complement strand
CCCCGCCTCGATGCGCACGCCGATGCGCGAGGACGAGATCGTGTGGGGCGGCCGGCAGGCGCGCTTTCCCAGCCCCGATGCCCGGCTCTGGCTCGAGCGCATGGGCGCGCGCGGGTGGACGGCGCCGACCTGGCCGCGT
>DBAV01000018.1:3940-4142 GCA_002291875.1 Hyphomonadaceae bacterium UBA1001 | reverse complement strand
ACTATGGCGGCGGTGGCCTCGATGCGGCCCAGGATGCGGTGCTGCAGTCCGAGCTGCGGCGCATCCGCGCGCGGCCCGCGCTCTATTCCTTTGGCCTGTGGATGTTCGGGCCGGTGCTGCTGGAATATGGCAGTGAAGAGCAAAAGCGCCGCTTCCTGCCCGGAATCGTGCGCGGCGAGGTCCGCTGGTGCCAGGGCTATTC
>DBAV01000018.1:0-3620 GCA_002291875.1 Hyphomonadaceae bacterium UBA1001 | reverse complement strand
CTGGTGCCAGGGCTATTCCGAACCGGGCGCGGGGTCGGACCTGGCGGGCCTTCAGACGCGCTGCGAGGACCGCGGCGACCACTGGCTGATCAACGGCCAGAAGGTGTGGACCAGCTATGCCGACGAGGCGGACTGGATCTTCTGCCTCGTGCGGACGTCGAACCACGACAAGCACGAGGGCATCAGCTTCATCCTGTTCGACATGCGCTCGCCCGGTGTCGAGACCCGCCCCATCACGCTGATCTCGGGCTCGTCGCCCTTCTGCGAGACATTCTTCACCGATGTCCGCGTTCCCAAGGACCAGCTGGTCGGGCGCGTCGGGGGTGGCTGGGAGATCGCCAAGCGCCTGCTGCAGTACGAGCGCCAGAACATTTCGGCCTCGGGCTTTGGCGGGGCTTCACTGACCCCGCTGCACCAGATGGCCAAGGCCCATGTCGGCACGGACGAAACCGGGCGGCTTGCGGATGCCGACCTGCGTGCGCGTATCGCGGAATGGGCGATGATGGACCGCGCCTTCGCTCTGACCGTGCGCCGCGCGGGCGAGGAGGCACGGGCGGGCGGCTCGGTCGGGCATATGGCGTCGATGTTCAAGGTGGCTGCCGCCAAGCTGAACCAGGAGCGCTGTGAACTGGCGGTCGAAGCCCTGGGCACGCAGGGGCTGGGCTGGAGCGGCGAGGGTTTTTCGGCCGCCGGGCTGAAGGCCACGCGCGACTGGCTGCGCTCGAAGGGCAATTCGATCGAGGGCGGCACCTCGGAAATCAATCTCAATGTCGTTGCCAAGCGGGTCATCGGCCTGCGCGACCATCAATAGGGCAGGGCTGGTCTGGATGTTCACGCTCAGTGAAGAGCATGTGATGCTGCGCGAGGCGGCAGGTGCATTTGCCGCCGAACGGGCGCCGGTGGCGCTGCTGCGACGCCTGCGCGACAGCGGTGCGCGGCATGACGAGGTCACATGGCAGTCCATGGTCGAGCTGGGCTGGACGGCCATCCTCGTGCCCGAGGCGCATGGCGGGGTCGGCCTTGGCCACGTCGCGATGGGCCTGGTGCTGGAGGCGCTGGGTCGCACGCTGGCACCCTCGCCGCTGGTGTCGACGGCGGTGGCCGGCGCCTCGGCGCTGTTGGAGGCTGGCAGTGTGGCACAGCAGGCGCGCTGGTTGCCGGCGTTGGCCGAAGGGCGGCTGCGGATGGCACTCGCGGTCGACGAGCATCCCCATCACGCGCCCGATCGCGTGGCCACCACGGCCGAACGCGATCCCGCCGGCGGCTGGCGCCTGTCGGGGTGCAAGACCTTCGTGCCGGACGCCGAAAATGCCGACCTGATCGTGGTGACCGCCCGATCGGCGGATGGGCTGGTGCTGGCCCTCGTCCATGCCGGTTCGGCGGGCCTGTCGGTGTCACCGCTCCATGCCGTCGACAGCCGGGCCTATGCCGACCTGACGCTGGACGCCGTTTCGATCAGCGAGTCGGACGTGCTGGCAACGGGCGATGCGGCGGGCAGGCATCTCGAGCGCATCCTCGACCATGCGCGCGCCGCTCTGGCTGCCGAAATGCTGGGCGGGGCGCGCGCGGCATTCGAGATGACGGCGGACTATCTGCGCACGCGCACCCAGTTCGGCCAGCTGATCGGCTCGTTCCAGGCCCTTCAGCACCGCGCTGCCCAGATGCTGGTCGAGATCGAACTGACCCACTCGGCCGTGCACGCCGCGCTGGCCGCCTGCGACAAGGGCGGGGAAGACGTCGCCGAACTGGTTTCGCTGGCCAAGGCGCGCGCGGGCGACACGCTGCATCTTGTCACCAATGAGTGCGTCCAGATGCACGGCGGGATCGGCATGACCGACGCGCACGATTCCGGGCTTTATCTGAAACGGGCCCGCGTACAGGAGGCGCTGTGGGGCAGCGCGGCCTTCCATCGCGACCGCTATGCGCGCCTGGCCGGGTTCTGACGTCGCGGACGCACCGTCCAGGGGACGCAAGGAGTGGACATCATGGGCATGGGATCGGGCCGGAGGGCGCGCGCGCTGATCGCCGCGGCGGCGGGGGTGCTTGCGCTGACGGGATGCGCCGGTGCGCCGGGGGCAGGGCCCGCCACCGGGCAGGCCGCCCCGCCCGGCAATGCGGGTGCCGCCGCGCCCGGACCGGCAATCCTCGCGGGCTTTCCCGCCCTGCCGCCGGGGCCAGGCCTGCCGACCGGCACGGTGGACACCATCCTGCTGGCGTCGTGCATGAACGAGGAGCGCGGGCTGTCGACCCTGACCCGCATGGCCGCACATCCGGCCGATCTGGCCATCCTGATGGGCGACAATGTCTATGGGTCGGCTACGCCGGATGACCCTGCGCTCTCGGACCTGCGGTCCGCCTATTGGCAGCAGGCCCAGCGCCCCGAATTCCGCAGCCTGGTGGAGCAGGTACCGGTGATCGCCGTGTGGGATGACCACGATTTCGGCATCAATGACGGCGGGGGTGAGACATTCGCGCATCGAGAGGTCGCGCGGCAGATGTTCACACGGTTCTGGAATCTGGGGGCCGGTTCACCGCAGAACCACCCGGACGGTGTCTATGGGGCCTATGTGCTGGGTGACCAGCCGGGGCGTCGCCTGCAGGTCATCGTGCTGGACACCCGCTTTCACCGCTCGCCCCTGCGCCCGACCGACCAGCGCGGCGCCCCCGGACGCGAACGCTATCTGCCCGATGCCGATCCGGCGCGGACCATGCTGGGCGAGCGCCAGTGGCAATGGCTTCGCGACCAGTTGATGCAGCCGGCGGACCTGCGCCTGATCGTGTCTTCGGTGCAGGTGGTCGCCGAAGGGCATGGCTGGGAGCGGTGGGGCAATTTTCCGCTGGAGCAACAGCGACTTTACGACCTGATCGCCGACACCGGCGCGCGCGGTGTGGTGTTTGCGACCGGCGATCGGCACTATTCATCGCTGAACCGCACCCAGGCTGGACGCGGGCCGCAATTCCCCCTGTTCGACCTGACAGCCTCGTCGATCAACATGCCTTGGTCGGCCGGCCAGTCCGAAACCCTGCCCACCATGATAGGGTCCGGTTATACCCAGGAGAATTTCGGGGTGCTGCGGATCGACTGGGAAGACCGGCGACTGACTTTTGAAATCCGCGATTCCGAGGATGCGGCCGTGCTGTCCCACACGGTCGGCTTCGACGAGATCGGGGCGGGCGGCCGGTGAGCCGGATCGTCGTCGCGCTCGACCAGGGGACGACGTCGACCCGTGCCATTGCCTATGACAACGCGCTGACGCTGCTTGCCAGCGCACAGCGCCCGCTGGTCCAGCATTATCCCCAGCCCGGGTGGGTGGAGCACGACCCGCTGGACATCCGGGACGCCGCAATCGATGTCCTGAAAGAGGTGTTCGCGGCCGTCGGCGGCGCGGCCCGGGTGGCCGCCGTCGGCATAACCAACCAGCGCGAGACGGTGGTGGGTTGGCATCGCGCTGATCGCGCGGCGATCGCGCGCGCCATCGTGTGGCAGGATCGGCGCACGGCGCAGGTGTGTGACGCGCTGCGCAACCAGCACCACGAGGCCTCCGTGCAGGCAGTCACGGGCCTGTTGCTCGACCCCTATTTCTCGGCATCGAAGATGGCGTGGCTGCTGGACCACGTCC
>DBAV01000005.1:4901-5645 GCA_002291875.1 Hyphomonadaceae bacterium UBA1001 | reverse complement strand
CACGGGCGGACGCGTCGGGCGCGGGCTTGGTCAGGACGGCTGCGGACGGCATGCCCACAGTGTGCACCCGACGGGATTAAGGCCCCGTCAACCGCCGCCACAAAGTGGCGCAAATCCAGGTGAGCCCGAGCCCAAAGGCCCGGGCCCTGTCTGGTGGATCAGGGGTGATAGGCCCTCTCGCCATGCTCGTTGATGTCGAGCCCATCCTCCTCGGTTTCACGGTCCACGCGCAGCTGGCCGATCAGGCGGATCAGGCCGAACACGATGGTGCTGGCGATGGCGGCCCAGACCACGGTGACACCCACCGCCTTGAGCTGGGCCATGAACTGGGTGCCGAAATCATAGGCGGCCGTCGGACAGGTGGCCTGGATGACGCCGGCGGCGTCAAAGCAGGTGGCATAGTCGACGACGCCCGCGCCGCCCAGCGCCGGATTGACCACCACCGCGGTGCCCAGTGCACCCACAATGCCTCCCACGCCATGGATGCCAAAGGCGTCCAGGCTGTCGTCATATTTCAGCGCGTTCTTGATGGCCGAGCAGAACAGGATGCAGATCGGGCTGACCACGAGGCCCAGCACGATGGCGCCCATCGGGCCGGCAAAGCCTGCCGCCGGGGTCACCGCCACCAGGCCCGCCACGATGCCCGAGGCCAGCCCCAGCATCGAGGGTCGCTTGCGGGTCACCCACTCGACCACAACCCAGCTCAGTCCCGCCGCGGCGGTGGCCAGGAAGGTGTTGGCCATG
>DBAV01000005.1:682-4500 GCA_002291875.1 Hyphomonadaceae bacterium UBA1001 | reverse complement strand
CCGAACCAGCCCACCCAGAGCATCGCCGCCCCGACATAGGTCAGGGTCAGCGAGTGCGGGGGCATGGGTTCGTTGCGCCAGCCCGCGCGCGCGCCCAGGATGATGCATCCGACCAGCGCGGCGATGCCGGCATTGATATGCACCACCGTGCCGCCGGCAAAGTCCAGCGCGCCAAAGCCCCAGATCAGGCCCGTGGTGTAGTCGTCGCCCTGAAAGCTGGCCGCAGTCAGCGCATCCGGGCCCGGCCACCACCAGACCATGTGCGCGATCGGATAATAGGACAGCAGCGGCCACAGGACCGCAAAGATGACCACGCCCGCGAACTTCATGCGCTCGGCCACCCCGCCCAGCACCAGGGCCGCGGTGATCGCCGCAAAGGTCATCTGGAACACCACAAAGACCAGCTCGGGCAGATAGATGCCCGTCGAGAAGGTGGCGACCTTTGAGTCGGCGGTGATGCCGGCCAGGAACAGCCGGTCGAACCCGCCCAGGAAGGCATCGTTCGCCCCGGTGGTGAACGCCAGGCTGTAGCCCCAGAACGCCCACGCCAGCATGCCGATGACGGCCACGGTCGAGACCTGCATCAGCATCGAGAGCATGTTCTTGGTCCGCACCAGGCCGCCATAGAACAGCGCCAGCCCCGGAATGATCATCAACAGGACCAAAAGGGTCGAGACCATCATCCAGGTGACGTCGCCCTTGTCGACAACCGGGTCCAGCAAGGTCGCAACGGGCTTTTCGGCGGCTTCGCCCTCGGTGGCGGTCGCGGCCGGGGCCGTGCCGGCCGCAGCGTCCGGTGTCGCCACGGGCGCGGGCGCTGCGATCGGCGCGGGGGCCTGGGGCGTCTGCGCCCCCGCCAGCCCCGCTGTCGCCAGCCCCGTCCCCGCCAGTGCCAGGGCCGCAAGCCCGGCCCGCAGCCAGCCTTTCCATGCGGGCCGCGCCACGCGCGCCCTCTCTGCCATGCTGTCCATCCGATCCACTCCCCTCGCGCGGGCTGCGCCCCGACCGTGAGGATGCGCGTGCCGGATGCACCGCCGACGCCATCCCCGATGGCGGTCATCGTGAGGGGCGCGCCTTCGCGCCTGCAACATCACGCTCGCGATTTCGTGAAGCCCGACCTGCCGCTGCCGTTTTTTTGGGCATGCGCGCCCCGGGGCGGTTCAGAGGAAGGGGGCGAGATCGGCCAGCAGCTGGTCCTCGGTGGCCACCTTGATGGTGTGCATTCCCAACATGCGGGCCGGCTTGAGGTTGATCCCCAGGTCATCGAGAAAGACGCACGCTTGGGGCTGCACGCCCAGGGCCTCGCACATCATCCGATAGATGCGCGGGTCGGGCTTGCGGATGCCGGCGACCGAGCTTTCGATCACATGGTCGAAAAGCGCCAGCACCCCGGTGATGGCGGCGGCGATGTCGGCGTCGCGGCTCATGCCGGCGCCCAGCCCGGTCGGCACATTGTTGGTGATGCAGCCGACACGATAGCGCGCCTTGGCGCGGCGCAGCGCGTCCACCACCCTTGGCCTCAGTTCGCCCGCCAGCAGCGGCAAAACCTCTGCCCCGCGCAGGTCATGGCCATGTTCGCGGGCCTCGGCCCGGAAGGCGCTGTCGAAGGCGGCGGCATCGATCTGCGCACGCTCGAAGCGGGCCCAGGCATTGGTGTCGGGATTGGTGGCGTTGACCGTGCGGATGAAGTCCTCGGGCAAACCCCTTGCGGCCTCGAAACGGGCGAACGCCTCGAACGGCGAGCTGGTCAGCACGCCCCCGAAATCCCAGATGATCGCCTCCACCCGCACGCTCATGCGCGCACGTCCACCACAACGGGAATGTGATCGGACGGCCGCTCCCAGCCGCGGGTTTCACGCAGTAGGTCCACCGCCGCCCGCCCGCGCGGCGCCGCGCGCGAGGCGACATCCGGTGTTGCCCAGATATGGTCCAGCCGCCGCCCACGGTCCGAGCGCTGGAAGTCCGCCGCGCGATAGCTCCACCAGGTGTAGACCCGCTCGGGCGCGGGGATCGCCGAACGGACCAGATCCACAAATCCGCCGTCGCGCTGCACGGCATCCAGCGCCGCCGTCTCGACGGGCGTATGGCTGACCACGTCCAGCAGCTGGCGGTGCGACCAGACGTCGTGCTCGCCCGGCGCCACATTCAGGTCGCCGCACACCACCAGGGCGCCCTGCCGGCCTGCCTGCGCATAGTGCTCGCGCATGCGGCGCAGGGTTTCCAGCTTGTGGGCGAACTTGGGATTGGTTTCGGGATCGGGTTCGTCACCGCCCGCCGGCACATACAGACAATGCACGTCCAGCCCCTCGATGCTGGCCGCCACCGCGCGGGCCTCGGACATCGGGCAGATCGGCGGGTCGTCCAGGCGTGCCAGGGGGCGGTTGGAGGCGATGGCAACCCCGTGCATGCCCTTCTGGGCGTTCATCACCACATGCTCGAGGCCCATCTCGCGGAACGCCGCGAGCGGAAACTCGGTGTCGCGGCACTTGATCTCCTGCAGGCACAACACGTCGGGGCGGGCGAGGGCGACCACCCGCTGGACCTGCGGGGCACGAAGGCGGACCGAATTGACGTTCCAGGTCATGATCCTCATGCCCGGCGTGGTCGCCGCCGCCGCCACCGAACGCAAGCGCGACTTGCAGGCGGGCGTCGGGCCGCCCCTGCCCGCGACCTGGGGGGCCGAACGCGTCGACGCCCGACCGGGGGGGACCCGGCCGGGCGTCTGGGGCGGCAGCCGGTCAGGGGGATGCCGGCTGGCCGCTCGCTGCCGCGGAAGGGGGGCCGACCGCGGCGCTCGTCACGTCGAGACCGTCCTGCAAGCGGGGGGACGGCGCGGGTCGCGGTCAGCGACGTGATGTGTTGCAGGATAGCCACGTCCCAGCGATTTTTCAAGATTAACTGCGTTCACACGATCGTGCGTGTCGATTTTGCCGCACCTTGGCGCGGTGCGCACCGCGGCCTAAGGCTTTTCTCATGGATCAGGCGTCGATCACGCGGAATGACTCGGGCTCTGATGTCCCCGGCACGGCGATTGCGGCGCGCATGGCCGACCTCGGGCGAAAGGCCCGGGCGGCCGCGGCGCCGCTGAGGCTTGCCGGGGCGGACGCGCGCACGCGGGCCCTGATCGCCATCGCCCGCCATCTGCGCGAGGGCACCGCCGCCATCCTGAGCGCCAATGCCGCCGATGTGGCGCTCGCGCAGGCCGCGGGGGCCGACGCTGCGTTCGTCGACCGGCTGGCCCTGACACCCGCCCGCGTCGAAGCGATGGCCGCAGGCGTCGAGACGGTGGCCGCCCTGCCCGACCCGGTGGGCGCGGTGATGGCGGCCTGGGACCGCCCGAATGGCCTGCGGATCGAGCGGGTCCGCACGCCGCTGGGGGTGATCGGGGTGATCTTCGAGGCGCGGCCCAATGTCTGCGCCGATGCGGCCGCGCTGTGCCTGCGGGCGGGCAATCCCGTCATCCTGCGCGGCGGATCGGACAGCCTTTCGTCATGCCGGGCGATCGGGGCGGCCGTCCAGGCCGGGCTGGCTGAAGCTGGCCTGCCGGCCGATGCGGTTGCCATCGTGCCGGACGCCGACCGTGAGGCGGTCGGAGTGATGCTGGCGGGCCTGGACGGGGCGCTGGACGTGATCGTGCCGCGCGGCGGCAAGTCTCTGGTGGCGCGGGTGCAGGCCGAGGCGCGGATACCGGTGTTCGCCCACCTCGAAGGGCTGTGCCACACCTTCCTCCATGCCGCCGCGGACCCCGCCAGGGCGGTCGCGGTGACGCTGAACGCCAAGATGCGGCGGGTGTCGGTCTGCGGCGCCACCGAAACCCT
>DBAV01000005.1:0-352 GCA_002291875.1 Hyphomonadaceae bacterium UBA1001 | reverse complement strand
TCTGCGGCGCCACCGAAACCCTTCTGGTCGACGCGGCCGCGGCCCCGGTGCTTCTGCCGGCCGTTGCGCAGGCGCTCCAGGCGGCCGGATGCACGCTGCGCGGGGATGATCGAGCGCGGGCGATCTGGGCCATGGAGCCGGCCACCGAGGCCGACTGGCGCACCGAATACCTGGCGCCGGTGCTGGCAGTGGCCGTGGTGGATGGACTGGAGGGGGCGATCGCGCACATCGCACGCCACGGCTCGGGCCACACCGACGCCATCGTCACCGAGGACACGGCCGCCGCCGAACGCTTTCTGGACGAGGTGGACAGCGCGATCGTCCTGCACAACGCCTCGACCCAGTTCGCCGA
>DBAV01000102.1 GCA_002291875.1 Hyphomonadaceae bacterium UBA1001 | reverse complement strand
CGCTCTTCCGATCTCACCTCGGCGGCAGCGGCGCCTCGACGAACATCGGGTCCAGTGTCACCGGCCGGCCGCGCGCGACGCTGCGCGCGGTCTCGATCGCGCGCGGCAGGGTCGAGGCGTAGATGATGTCGGCCTGCGCCACCTGACGGACCAGCGCCTCGGGCGGGCACTGTCCGTCCTCGAGGCCCGACAGGTCGTAATTGGCCCACCAGGCCTCGTATTCGCGCCAGTCGATTCGCACCGTACGGTCGACGGCAGGCTTGCCGTGACGGGCGAGGATGATCACCCCGGCTTTCGGTTCACGCGCGGTGACCGGCCGTTCGGAGGCGGGTTGCACACTCATCGCGTTCTACCGGACGACCCACCTGCCCCCCACGAGCGGTCACTCAGCCGTCCAAGAGCGCATGGACGTGCACGAACGCACACCGTCCCAGCGCCTGGACGTCGTAACCGCCCTCCAGGGATGAAACAACTCTGCCGCCTGCAGTGCGCCGCGCCTGTGCCACCAGCCGCCGGGTGATCCAGTCATAGTCGGCCTCCACCAGGCCAAGCCCTGCCAGCGGATCGTCGCGGTGCGCATCGAAGCCCGCCGACACCAGGATCAGTTCCGGCTCGAATGCAGCAAGGGCCGGCAGAAGGTCGGTGGTGACCATGGCGCGCCATTGGGCGCCCTCGGTGCCCGGGGCCACGGGGACGTTCACCACATTGCCGGCGGGGCCGGTCTCGTCGGCCGCACCCGTGCCCGGCCAGAGCGGGGATTGGTGGATCGAGGCGCACAGTATGCCCGGGTCGGACTCGGCGACACGCTGGGTGCCATTGCCATGGTGGACATCGAAATCCACCACCGCCACACGCTTCAGCCCCCAGCGCTGGCGCGCATGGCGGGCACCGATCGCCACGTTCGAAAACAGGCAGAAGCCCATCGCGCGGTGCGGCTCGGCATGGTGTCCGGGCGGTCGGACCGCACAGAACGCACGCAGCGCCTCACCGCTCATCACTGCATCGACCGCGTCCACCACCGCACCGGCGGCATGGCGCGCGGCGGCCAGCGAGTTCGGACCCATGAAGGTGTCCCCGTCCAGCGCCACCAGTCCGCCGGCCGGCGCATGGCCCTTGATCGCGTCCACGTGCGCACGCTGATGGACCAGCAGGAGCAGGTCATCATCGGCAGCCGTCGGCGTGCGCATGTCCAGGTGCCCCGAATCGACCAGCGGCTGCAGCGCCTGCATCACCGCCGCGACCCGCCCGGCGTGTTCGGGGTGGCCGCGCGGAACCTCGTGGCGGGCGAACAGCGGATGCGCGTACAGAAGGCCCGGCTGCATCGGGGCGGCTCAGGTGGGGGTGCGCGGGCCGACCGAGACCACGGGCTTGCGCCGGGCTTCGGGTGGCGGCGTCGTCAGGCCCTCGCGCAGCCTGGCCTCCAGCGCGCGGCGGCGCGTGGCATCAGGATCGGCCTCGAGCGCAGCCTGCCAGGTGCGCCGCGCATCCTCGAGGTCGCCGAGGCGCCAATAGGCGTCCCCCAGGTGTTCCAGGATCTCGGGGTTGGGGTCGTCCTCGGTCAGGGTGGCCGCGCGCGAAAGATATTCCACCGCGCGTTCGAAATCCCCGAACAGGTAATGCGCCCATCCCCAGCTGTCGACGATTGCGGGATTGGCGGGCTGGAGCTCGACGGCGCGGGCGATCAGGCGAAAGCCCTCGGCATGCAGGTCAGGCGCGCCCTCCAGCAGGGTGAAGCCCAGCGAGTTCAGCACCAGCGCATTGTCCGGCGCGCGCCCCAGCTCGGTGCGCATGGCCGCGATCGCCTCGGGCGCGCTGGCCGGATCCTGGGCCATCAGAAAGGTCGCCGCAAGGCGTGTGTCGAGGCGCTGGGGCGTCAGCGCGAGCAGCGCCCGCCCGTCTGCCGCCGCGCCGCGCAAATCCCCCAGCACAAAGCGCGAATTGCCGCGCGAATGCAGCGCGTCTTCCCGCGCGCGGGGGAAGTCGGCCAGCGTGACCGCAGCATCGTGCAGGCGGATGGCCTCTTCGGTTGCGCCGATGTCGGCATAGATTTCCGCCGCCGACAGCTTGATGTCGATCCGCGACGAGCGGGCTGCGGTGGCCAGCGCCCGCCGCGCCGCCGGATAGCGGCCCAGCGCCTCGTGCGACAGCGCCTCGAGGATGCGCGCATCCGGGGTCAGGGGGCTGCGTGCGCCGACCGTCCGCGACACTCGCAGCGCGCCGGCATAGGCATCTTCCGAATACAAAAGATTGCCCAGCCGCAGCCGCAGCGCCTCGTCGGTCGGCGCCAGCAGCACCGCGCCATAGGCAAGTGCGACCGGAACGGGCTCGAAAGGATCGGCCGCCACCTGCCCGGACGACATGCGCGTCAGTGCATTCGACAGCAGAACCACCGACGAGAACTGGTCCAGCATCTCGGCGAACGCGGTATTGCGGTCCAGCGCCGGGCGCGCCGGGGGCTGGCCGGCAGCCAGACGGGCGCTGCCCTCGCGGGCCTCGACGTCATAAGGAAACAGCGCCAGGATCGCCGCATAGAGCACCCCGGCCTGGTCGCGCTCGCCCGCGCGATGGGCCAGGGTTGCGTGCCGCTGCACCTCCGCCGAAGCCAGCCCGGCAATGAAGAAATCCCCTCCCTCGAAGGCTTCGGCCATGCGCGCGGTGACCTCGCGCGCTTCGTAGGCGGCCAGCGCCTCTTCGGTGCGGCCCGCGGCCTCGAGCATCAGGGGCAGGACCGGATTGTCCACCGCGGTGGACTCGGTGTCCCACGGCATGACCGGTGTCTCGAGGCTGGCGATCGCCTCGTCGCGGCGCCCTTCGGACAGCAGGGCGAACGCCTCGACCACCTCCGCAGACAGCGGCAACATGCCGTCGGCGCGCTCCGCCGCCTGCCGGATCGCCGGGCCGTCACCGGCCTTCACGCCGTCGAACACCGCAAACAGTGCCGCACAGGCGCGGTCAGAGCTGCGCGGGGCGGCCCGGGTCACCGTCCGGACGTCGCCGCTGCGCAACGCCTCCGCGATGTCGGCGCAGGGCTCTTCGGCGACCGGCGTTGGCGGCGGGGCCGTACCGCCGCGCTGGGCCAGCGCCTGAGGTGCCGACCATGTCGAAACCAGGATCGCAAGGATGGCGGCGGTCACGGAAGGGGCGAAGCGGCTCATGTCATCATCCCCACCCCATACGACCTCACAGGTCAAGCGGCACGGCACAATGCCCGCCGCCTGCCTGCCAGCCCGAAACGCGCTCGCGGTGTCGCGGTTCACATGCCCTGATAGATCGGCCCCTCGCCGCCTTGGGGCGTTACCCAGGTGATGTTCTGGCTGGGGTCCTTGATGTCGCACGTCTTGCAGTGGACGCAGTTCTGCGCGTTGATCTGAAAGCGCGGGTTCGCGCCATCGGCATCGGTCAGCACCTCGTACACGCCAGCCGGGCAATACAGCCGCGCCGGCTCGGCATATTCGGGCAGGTTGATGCGGATCGGGATCGTCGGGTCCGCCAGCGTCAGGTGGCAGGGCTGGTCCTCGGCGTGGTTGGTGTTCGACAGGAACACGCTCGACAGCTTGTCGAAGGTCAGCACCCCATCGGGCCGCGGATACTCGATCGGCTTGTGTTTGGCCGCCGGCTCGGTGGATGCGGCGTCGGTCTTGCCGTGCTTGAGCGTGCCGAAAATCGACGTGCCACCCAGCAGCGAGGTCGTCCACATGTCCAGCCCGCCCAGCATGATGCCCAGCGTGGTGCCGTATTTGGACCAGAGCGGCTTGACGTTTCGGACGAGGCGCAGCTCCTGCGCCACCCACGAGGCCTTGTAGGCCTCTTCATAGCCGGCCAGTTCGTCCTGCGCGCGACCCTCGCCGATCGCCGCGAACGCGGCCTCGGCGGCCAGCATGCCGGTCTTCATGGCATTGTGGCTGCCCTTGATGCGCGGCACGTTCACAAAGCCGGCCGAGCAGCCGATTAGGGCGCCCCCGGGGAAGGTCAGCTTGGGAACCGACTGCAGCCCGCCCTCGGTGATCGCGCGTGCGCCATAGGAGAGCCGCTCGCCGCCCAGCAGATATCGCGACACGTCCGGGTGGGTCTTGAAGCGCTGGAACTCGTCAAAGGGCGACAGATAGGGGTTGCGATAGTTCAGGTGCACCACAAAGCCCACTGAAACCAGGTTGTCGCCATAATGGTAAATGAACGACCCGCCGCCGGTGCGGTTGTCCAGCGGCCAGCCAAAGGTGTGTTGAACCAGGCCCGGGCGATGATTGGCCGCCGGCACGCGCCAGACCTCCTTCAGCCCGATGCCGTATTTCTGTGGCTCGCGGCCCTCGTCCAGCTTGAACCGCCGGATCAGCTGCTTGGCCAGCGACCCGCGAACGCCCTCGGCGACCAGGGTGTACTTGGCAAAGATGTTGATGCCGGGCGTGAAGTCGGGCTTGGGCTTGCCGTCCCGGCCCACGCCCATGTCGCCGACCTGGACGCCCTTGACCCGTCCGGCCTCGTCATGGACCACGGCGGCCGCGGCGAAACCGGGGTAGATTTCAACGCCAAGCGCCTCGGCCCGGCCTGCCAGCCAGTTGCACAGCGCACCCAGAGAGCCGATGTAGTTGCCATGGTTCTTCAGCAGGTCCGGCATTGGAAACTGCGGCAGCGTCATCGAACCCGCCGGTCCCAGCACCATGAAGCGGTCGGTCCTGACCTTGTCGACCAGGGGCGCCCCTTCGTCACGCCATTCGGGCAAAAGCTCGTCCAGCGCGCGCGGGTCGATCACGGCGCCCGACAGGATGTGCGCGCCGACCTCGGACCCCTTCTCCAGCACCGCGACCGAAATCTCGCGGCCGGTTTCGGCGGCCAGTTGCTTGAGGCGGATCGCCGCGCCAAGCCCGGCAGGCCCCGCCCCGACGATCAGCACGTCGTATTCCATGGATTCGCGTTCAATGGCATCGAAGGCCATGCATAGGCTCCCTGAGCGGCGGCGATCGGCCCCCCGTCCGCCGGATCGGTGCCCGGTGTCTGGCCGTCGGTGCGCGGTTATGCGAGTTAAAGGGCGCGCGCTCAAGGCCAAGGCGGACGATTCGACGCAGTGGGCAACGTCAACGTGATTTCCGGCGTTCACGATCCATCCGGTGCACGCGCACGGGCCTGGGCGGTGCTGGCCGGCTTCTGGGAAGAGGCCGGGGTCGAGTTGCCGCCTGCACCCGCCGCCCCGCGCGTCGCTCGGGACGGAGCGCGGCCGAATGCAGTTTCCAACGTCCCCCAGGCCGCGATGCGCCGCGATGCCGGCCCCGCCGGACAGGTCACCGAGACCGCCA
Organism: Hyphomonadaceae bacterium UBA1001; assembly: GCA_002291875.1. Classification (GTDB taxonomy): domain Bacteria; phylum Pseudomonadota; class Alphaproteobacteria; order Caulobacterales; family Aquidulcibacteraceae; genus UBA1001. The sequence continues at coordinate 2,841 of DBAV01000102.1, read as the reverse complement.
GCCCCGCCAGTGTCGATGAGGCATTGGCCCGGGTGCTGGGCACGTCGACCCCGCCACGCGCGCCCCCTGCCCGCACCCTGCCAGCCGCCGAGGGCGCTGTGACCGACGCCGCGCTCGAGGCGCGCAGCGCCGCCGGTCGCGCCCAGTCGATCGAGGCCCTGGCGCAGGAAATTGCAGCCTTTGACGGGTGCCCGCTGAAGGCCCAGGCCCGCAGGACGGTGGTTTATGATGGCATTGCCGGTGCCCCGGTGCTGGTCATCGGCGAGGCCCCCGGCGCCGAGGAGGATCGCGTCGGCAAGCCTTTTGTCGGTCCGTCGGGCCAGCTGCTGGATCGCATGCTGGGCGCGATCGGGCTGTCGCGCACCACCAATGTCCTGATTACCAACACGATCTATTGGCGCCCGCCCGGCAACCGCAAGCCGCTCGAGCCCGAGGTCGCTGTCTGCAGGCCCTTCCTTGCGCGGTTCATCGAGCTGGCAGCCCCCAGGGCAATCCTGCTGGTCGGAGGCACCGCCGCTGAAACCGTGCTGCGCCGGGTGGCGCCGATCTCGCGCCTGCGCGGCCAGGACCTGGCAATCACCGCGCGCGAGGACACCCCCCCGATCCCCGGTCGGGCCACCTTCCACCCCAGCTATCTGCTGCGCAGGCCCCAGGACAAGCGCCTGGCCTGGCAGGATCTCTTGCAGTTCGAGGCGCTGCTGCACAGCCTCGGCATCGAAACGGCGGGGCGTCCATGAGGGTGCGATGGCAGGTGGCGGCCCTGCTGGTAGGGTGGGCGGCCATCGCGGCGACGGCACTGGGCCAGCCGCGTGGCATGCCGCCGGAACCGCCCGCCCCGTCGGACAGCGTTTTTGGCCAGCGTGAAGAACCGCGCAGCGAGGCGACGACCGTCACCTTCATGGCCGAAAGCCGCATCCTGTCGCTGACACCCGACGACGCCGCGCGCTATCGCGCAGCCTTTGCGGCGGTCGAGGCACGCGACTGGCCCGCCCTCGAGGGCGCGCTGGCGGGCATCGGCGATCCGGTGCTGGTGGGACACCTTCAGGGCATGCGCCTGCTGGCGACCGAGGCGCCCTTCGCCGACCTGGCGCAATGGCTGGACCGCCACCGCGACACCGCCCTTGCCACATCCCTGCGCGAGCGGGCGCTGCGGGTGCGCGCCGAGGGCGACCCCGAGCCGACGCGCCTCGACCGCGGTCGAGGCCGTCGCCTTCCCGGCGCGGCCGAGCCGGTCAACGCCAGCGCCGACGAGCGCGCTCGGCTGCGCGCCATCGCGGTGGCCTATTTTTCCGGTGACCTCGACACCACCCGCGCGCTGGCGGCGGCGGGATTGGGCGGAGCGCTGGACGCCGAGATCGCCTGGTATGGTGCCCTTGCCGCCTTTCGGCAGGGCGATCCGGCCACAGCTGCCACCCTGTTCGCGCGCACCGACTCGGCCTCAGTCGATGGCTGGAAGCGGGCGGCCGCGAACTGGTGGAGTGCACGCGCGGCGCTGGCGTCGGGCGATGCGCGCGGGGTCTTGGCCCGCCTCGAGGCGGCGACGCGCTGGCCGGACACCTTTTACGGGCAGCTGGCGCTGGCCCAGCTGGGCCGCGACACGCCGCTGCGCTTTGACCTGCCGGCACAGGATGCCGTCACTGTGCGCGCCTGGCTGGCCCGCTGGCCCAATGCACGGCGCGCGGCGGCGTTGGCACAGCTGAACCGGCTGGCCGAGGCCGAGGCCGAGCTGAGGGTGCTGCATGCCCGGCTCGCGCCGGCGGACGATCCCGCCTTCCTGGCCTTCGCCGAGGCCCTGGCCGCACCGGGCGCCCAGATCCGCGCGGCCGAATTCGGCGGGACCGCGGCCGCAGCGGGGCACTGCCCCTATACGGCCTTCATGCCCGGCGACGGTTTCCGGATCGACCCTGCGATCATCTATGCGGTCACCCGGCAGGAAAGCCGCTTTTCGCCCACCGCCATCTCGACGGCCAATGCCCAGGGGCTGATGCAGATCCTGCCTTCGACCGCCGCCTGGATGGACAATGACGCCTCGCTGCGGGCCGATCCGCGCCGACTGCACGAGCCGCGCCTGAACATGCGCATCGGACAGGACTATCTCGAATACCTGCTGGAGCGGCCCTATCTGGGCGCGAACCTGATGGCGGTCTATGCCGCCTACAATGGCGGGCCGGGCTTCATGCAGCGCTGGCTGGCCGACTTTCCCGGCCGCGACGACCCACTGGTGATGCTGGAAAGCATCCCGCGCGCGGAATCCAGGGCCTATGCCGAGCGGGTGCTGGCCTTTACCTTCCTGTGCCGCAAGCGCGCCGGCCTGCCCAATCCCGAACTGGACGCCATGGCCGCGGGACGTCAGCCGATCCACCGCACACCGGATGCGGCGAGCATTGCGGTGCTGGCGCCGCAGATTGCCCCGGCCGGTTCAGCCCCCGCCGCAGCGGCCACCGTGCGTAGGCCCTGACAGCGCGCGCCCCCGGCGCCCCGGCCGATAGCCTGTGGCCTGCAGATCGCACGCCTCGTCGATGTCGCCCAGCGCCTCGACCTGGCAGACCCGCCAGCGCGAAAGGCCACGCAATACGTCCTGCGCGGTCGAGGGATGCGACCAGCGCACACCGCCCAGGATCGCATCGACGCGTCGGCGTGCCCGCGCCCCCAGAAACAACAACCAGAACCCGCCATCATAGGCCGGGCCCAGCACGGCCTCGTGTCCGCGTGCGGCGCGCAGCGCGCGGTCCAGCCCCGCCCGCGTCAGGCCCGGACAGTCCGTGCCCACCAGCACCACCGCACCGGGCGGGGCGGCCCGCACCGCCCCCGCCAGCCGCTCGCCAAGCCCGCCCCGTCCCT
>DBAV01000025.1 GCA_002291875.1 Hyphomonadaceae bacterium UBA1001 | reverse complement strand
CACGGCCCGTGCCAGGTCGGCCGAGTGTTCGCCATAGGCCGGCAGGCGCAGCACCGCGCGGCCCGGCTCGTCGCGAAAGCGGATCGGCACGCCCAGATGGCGGTTGCCGGCCTCGTCGGTCAGCACCATGCCGCGTTCGATCGTATAGGGATCGTCCATCGCGTCCTTGAGGCTGCGAACGGGTGCCCAGCACAGGTCAATGGGCTTCAGGAACGCCTCCCACTCGGCCAGGGTGCGGGTGCGGAAGGTCTGCTCGAAAAAGCGTTTCAGGGGGTCCTGGCCGGGGCCGGGTTCCAGCCGTGCATGGTCCAGAAGATCCGGCCGCCCCAGCGCATCCAGCAGATTCCTTGCAAAGTGCAGCTCCGAGCCGCCGAGCACCAGAAACCGGCCGTCGGCGGTTTCATAGGGGCGATACATGGCCGCGCCGCCGAACGGGCGCATGTGCTTGGCGACGGGATGGGCGTTGTCGGCAAACACCGGGCCCAGCACGTTGGGTGTCCAGGCCAGGAGGCTGTCATACATCGACAGGTCGATGTAATCGCCGCGGCCCGTCTGCGCCCGGCGGTACAGGGCCATCAGGATCGCCGACAGGGCCATCAGGCTGGCGGTGACGTCGGCGGCCGGGATGTGGGGGCTGGCCGGCTTGTCGTCCTCGAGGCCGCGATTGAGGTCCACAAGGCCCGCCATCGCCTCCATTGTCAGGTCGTGGCCCGGCTTGTTGACGTATTTGCCGTCCTGGCCGAACCCCGCGATCGAACAATAGACGATGCGCGGATTGATCGCCGCGATGGTGTCGTAATCCACCCCCAGCCGCCGGACCACGCCGGGGCGGAAGGCTTCGACGATGACGTCGGCCTCGGCGGCCAGGCGCAGGAACATCGCCCGGGCGCCGTCATCCTTGAGGTTGATCTTCAGGCTGCGCTTGCCGCGCGCAATGTTGCGGAACCACACCGACACGCCGTCGGCGGTCCTGTGGCCGATGGCGCGGGTGGGCTCGCCGACCCCGTTCGCCGGCTCGACCATCACCACGTCGGCGCCATGGTCGGCCATCATCATGGTCATGTGCGGCCCCGGCAGAAAGGCCGACAGATCCAGCACCCTGAGACCGTCCAGCTTCATCGTGTCCCTCTCACCGACAGATCGGGGGCAGGCCGGGCACGCTGGCCGGGCCGATCGCCAGCATCCCCTGGCCGACAGAGAGCGGAACCTCCAGCGTCCCGCCGGCCCGCCGACCGATCAGGGCGGCGCCCGCCAAACCGCGCGCCAGCTCGGGCGCAGGGCCTGCCAGCGCCCCCGACAGGGCCTCGACCGCTGCAATGCGTACGGTCAGCGCGCCGCGCGCCGCACCATCCTGGTCGACCGACACTGTGCCATGGGTGGCCGCATCGAGGGCACCCCAGCGCACCCGCGCCTCGTCCACCCGCAGCGTCCCCCCGCGCGCGGCCCAGTCCAGACACCCTGCCCGGTCCGGGCGGGCCAGCCAGTCGCGCCCCTGCGGAACCACCATCGCGACCTGGGTCCATCCCACCGTGGTGCCCAGCGCCGCGCGCAGCGGTGCCGGTGCGGCGCCGCCCGCCGGCAGGGCCAGACTGCTGGCCCCGGCCAGCACCCTCAGATCACGCGGGTCTCCGCCCGGCACGCCGGCCACATGAAGGTCGATCGCCTCGGCGCCGCCGGTTGCTCCGCCAGCGGCCGTCCATGCGGGGCGGGTGGCGTTGAACGAGACACGCTGGAAGACGCCGGCTTCGTCCCAGCGCACCGAAAGGCCCAGCCGGTCGGCCCGCACCCGCCAGGGCGCGCCCGGCAGCCCGGCCATGTCCAGGCCCGCCTCGCCGCGCGCGTCAAGGATCAAGAGCCGCTCGCCCGTGGGGACGACATTCGCCGACAGGCGCTTGAAGGACAGGCGCGTGGTGCCCTCGGCCAGGCGCACATCCTCGAGCACGATGCCCACCCGGAACGGAAACCCCTCGAGGTGCCGGCCGGACCATTCGATCTGCGCCCCCTGGGCGCGGCGCTGCTCGACCCAGGCGTCAAAGGCCTGCTGCGCCCGGTCGGCGACATGGAACCACCACGCCGTGCCGGCCGCGCACAGCAGGGCGAACACCGCCCACGGAACCAGCAGACCGAGCCGGCGCGGGGCGCGGCGCGACGGGGCTGCACCGGCGTCCGCGACGTCGGCTGGCGTGTCGGAGGGGGTGTCTGTCATGAGGGCCCAACGCCCTCGCGGGCACGCGGTGCCCGAAGCGCGGGCGGCAGCAGGGCGTCCGATCCCGCCTCGATGCGCTCTTCCATGGCCTGCATGAAGGCGTCCCGCTTCAGCCCCGGGGGAATGGGCTCGAGAAACTCCCAGACGATGGTTCCGGGCCGGCGCAGGATCCCGCGGCCCTCCCAGACCAGGCCCGAATTCAATGCCACCGGCACGCAGGGCAGGCCGAGGTCGCGATAGAGCGCCGCCACGCCGGGCTTGTAGTCGGGCGGCGCCCCGATCGGCTGGCGCGTGCCTTCGGGGAAGATCACCAGCACCCGGCCATCGCCCCGCGCGGTGCGCGCGGCGGCCAGCATCGCCTTCAGCGCCGCCATGTTCGCCTCGCGGTCGACCGGGATCATCTCCATCTGCCGCGCATACCAACCGAAGATCGGCATGCCGAGCAGCTCTTTCTTCAGCACCACCGCCGGCTGGTCGAACAGCACGAAGGGCAGCAGGGTGTCGATCATCGCCTGGTGCTTGGCCGCGACCAGGACCGGGCCGGGCGGCAGGCGTTCACGGCCCCGCACCTCGACCCTGATGCCGACGATCCAGCGCGCGCCCCACAGCGCCAGCCGGGTCCAGGCGCGCCCCGCCGAAACCGCCCCGGCCCGTGACGACAGGGCGGCGGGCAGCCACACAATGCCCACGGCCGTCATCGTGCCATAGAGCCACACCAGGAAAACCAGCGAACGCAGCAGGGTCATGGGGTCGGCATCCGCCGGCAGGACTTCAGCACGAGCGCGGCACAACCTGGCCCAGCACCTCGCCCGTGGGGGCCATCAGCGGGGCCGCCGGGCAGGCCGCTGCCGGCATGGACTGGCCGGTGCGCAGGAACATCACCCGCCCCTCCTGTTCCAGCCGATCCGAGTCGGGCAGGGCGTCGAGCGCGGTGACTTCGCTGCCATTGGCGCGGGCGGTGCACTCGTAGCGGCCGCCTTCACCGTCGCGAATGCGCACCGCGACACCGTCCTCCTCGTCGGCCTGATAGGCAAACGTGACCTGGACCGGCCGGGCATTGGCGCGGGCGATGCAGGCGTCGATGGCGGCCAGCATTTCGGGGATGAAGTCGGTCCACTGGGCCAGCGAACCCGCAGCGCCCGTCCGGGCGCACCCCTGATAGGCCTCGCCGGCATAAAAGACGCGCGCCACAAAGGGCAGCGAGGCGCCATTCGGGCCGGCGCACGCGCGCTGCTCGAGGCGCAGTTCGGCATCGGCAAAGCGGATCGAGGCGCCCTCGCTGGTGACGGTGCGTTCGGGCGAGCCCTCGATCGGCTGCAGGCCGGGGCGGATGAAGGTGACCCACCCGTCCGTCACCTCGACGGTCCAGAACGGTTCCTGCACGCCAAAGGCGCTGAACGCCTGGCCAAAGGCGGCCTGTGTGGCGGCGTCCGCGGGACCTCCGCCCAGCGGGGGCGCGGTCACGCCGGGTGCGACGGGCGCGGTCGGCGCCGCCCCCTGGTCGCGCGGCGCCAGCAGGTCACAGCCGCCCAGCATGGCAACCAGCGCGGCGGCGGCCAAAGCCATGCCTGCGGTTCGGCGGAAAGGCGCCGGGCGCAGGGCCGGGGCCCCGCGTGAACTGCCGGTCGGTGCTCTGCCCATCGCCCCGCTCCCCTTGTCCCGTCTCCCGGCGTGTGGAGGGTGGCCCACCGGCTCCTGCCGCCCACGGTCCGCATAGCGAGTCCGCCGCCCATGCGCCAGACCACGCCCTGCGCCCCCATCGACGTCCGCGCGGTGGACACGCAAGGCTTGCGCCGACCGCGCCGATGCGGTGGATGGCCCCGGCGAACCGTGATGTCGGAGGGAAGACGATGATCTGGCGATGGATGGCGACAGCAGCGATGGCGGCGGGGTTGGCCGCCTGCGCGGACAATGCCCAGGTGGACGCGGCACGCCAGAACGCCGAACAGATGGCGGCCGAGGCCGGGGCGATTGCCGAAAAGGCCACCGCGGACGCTGGCGCCATGGCGGCTGTGGGAACGGCACTGGCCTCGGCCCTGCGCGAGGTGCCCAATTCCTGTCCGGCCGCACTGCGGCGTCCCTGGGGGCCCTCGCAACAGTTCGTGATCGAGGCCACCGTCCAGGGGCCGTCCTGCGACAAGGCGGTGGTGTCACTGGTGATCCGCCGCACCGACGGCACGGTGGAACTGACCGAGAGCTATGGGACGGCCAGCGTCTTCGGCCTGGCCGACGCGGCGGATCCGGCTGCCATGGATGCCGCCCTCACCGAGTGGGTGATCCCCGCCGAAAGGGCCACCCAGTCCACTGCGACCCTGCCCGAATGGGCGGCCGGGGCGGGCCAGCCGGGCGGGGAGTTCCCCTTCCTGTTCGACGCCGACCAGGCCTTCACCCGCGCCGACTGGGAGCGGCTGCGCACCGAGGCCCTGCCCATGCTGTGCTGGCCGCAGGGCATGGAGAGCATGGCCTGCCATGTGCTGCGCGAGGACCGCATCGATCGCATCGGCGTGCAGACCTTCCCCGGCTGACGCGCCGATGCGCACGGCCTTGGGCGCCCCCTGAACGGGCGGCGGGGATCCGTCTGGCCGCGTGGCGGGGCCAAGGGCATTGCCCCCGGCCGACCGGGATGGGCGTCAGCCCGGCGGCAAGGCGTGCACCCGCCCAAGCTCGAAGGGGCGATCGTGGCGCAAGGCGGGGATGCGGCGGCGCGCCTCGGTGCTGGCGGCCGGGTCGATGTCGGCGAACAGCACGCCGGGCGCGTCATCGGGCAGCGCCGCGGTCACCTCGCCCCAGGGTGACACCACCATCGAGCGCCCCCAGGTCGCGCGGCCGTCGGCATGAATGCCGCCCTGGGCCGCCGCCAGCACCCAGGCACCATTCTCGATCGCGCGCGCCCGCAGCAGCACCTCCCAGTGTGCCTGACCGGTGGGCACGGTGAAGGCCGAGGGCACCACCAGCACCTGCGCGCCGGCCTGACTCAACGCGCGATAGAGATGGGCAAAGCGCAGGTCGTAACAGATGCTGAGGCCGACCTGCACGCCGGCGAGGCCGGCCACGACGGCCTGCGCGCCGGGTGTGTAGGTGCCGGACTCGCGATGCTCGGCGCCGGGGCCCAAATCGACGTCGAACAGATGGATCTTGTCATAGCGCGCAACCAGCGTGCCATCGGCGTCGAAGGCCATCAGCCGGTTGGCCAGCGTGCCGTCGGGGCGGCGCACCAGCACCGATCCCAGCACCAGCGCGACGCCATGCTGACGCGCCAGAGCGGGGGCGGCTGCGACCATGGGGTCGCTGTCCTCGTCCCGCAGCACCTGCAGAAGGGCCGCACGGTCGCGCTGCAGCAGGTTCGAGCCTTCGGGCGTCAGCACAAGGCGCGCGCCGCCGCCTGCGGCCTGCGCGACCGTCTGGGCCAGCGCCTCCAGATTGGCGACCGGATCGGTGCCGGTGCGCGCCTGGATCAGGGCGACGCGTACCATGTCTCAGGACTGCGCCAGCAGCGGGTCCAGCCCGCCGCGGTCGTCCAGCGCGTGCAGGTCGTCACATCCGCCCACATGCTGGCCAGCGATGAAGATCTGGGGGAAGGTCGTGCGCCCGCCCGAGCGGCTGACCATTTCGGCCTTCAGGCGCGCATCGAAACCGGCTTCGATTTCCTCGATCTCGACGCCCTTGCGGCGCAGCAGGGCCAGGGCCCGGTCGCAATACGGGCAGAACGGACGGGTATAGACGGTTGCGCGTGCCATGATGCCTCCGGCGTCGTCGATATGGACTGATCGCACCGGGGCGCAATCGGTTCGCTGCACCGATGGCGGGCCGATCATCGGGGCGCTCCTCGGGGCGCTCATCGCGGCTCGAGACGGCGGGCGCGGATCACCCGCGCCAGGGTCAGCACATGCACGGCCCTGGCCCCGCCGCGGCGCAGGGCGCGCGCACAGGCCGACACGGTGGCGCCGGTGGTCATCACGTCATCGACCAGCAACACCCGCGCCGGCACCGGACCCGTTGCCGCGAATGCGCCCTGGACATTGCGCGCCCGGGCGTCGGCCGAACGTCCCCCCTGCGAGCCGGTCTGCCGGCGGCGCCGCAACAGGGCCGGATCGAAGGCGATGCCCAGCCGGCGCGCCACCGCCTCGCCCAGATCGGCGGACTGGTTGAAACCGCGAACCGCCAGCCGCGTCCAGTGCAGCGGCACCGCCGTCACCACGTCGCACTGGCGCATCGCCTCGCTGGCAGCCAGGCTCATCCAGTTGGCGAAATGGCCCACGGCTTGGTGACGGCCGCCATGCTTGAAGCCCAGGATCAGTTCGCGCAGTCCATCATCATAGCGCAGGGCGGCCCGGGCGCTGGCAAAGGCCGGCGGGTCGGCCAGACAGGGCAGGCAGTGCGCGCCCTCTCCCCGGCCCGACTCGAACGGCAGGCCGCACGCAGCGCAGCAGGGGCTGCCGATGAAGCCCAGGGCCCGGTGCGCGTCAGGCGCCATCAGACCTGCGGCGCGCAGCGGTGCCGCGTGCTCGCGATCGTCGGCCGGTGCGGGCCACAACAGCCGCGCCAGCGAGACACCGGCCGCGTGCACGGCCTGCACCACCGGCCGCAGGGCGGTGTGCGGACCGCGCGCCGACGCGGCGCTGTCATGGTAAGGCGGAATGTGACCCAACAGCCCCCCTCCCTCGCACGCACAGCGCCGACCGGACCGTTCGACCCCGCCCGTGTGGTCCAGCGCCAGCGCCGCGCCGCAAGCACGCTGGCATCAGCCGATTACCTGCACCGCCGGGCGGCCGGGGACCTGGCCGAACGCCTGGCGGGGATCAACCGCACCTTTGGCGTCGGCGTGGACCTGGGCGGCCGGAGCGCGACCCTTGTTGCGGCCATTCAGGGCACGCCGGGCGCCGCTGGCAAGGTCGGGTGGTGGGGGGATCTGGTGGGTGACCACGCCGCGGTGACGCCCGGGGCAACGTCCGCGGTGGTGCCGCCTGAAACCGTGCCCCTTGCACCGGAGTCGGTCGATCTGGTCACCTCGGTGCTGGCCCTTCACACCGTCAACGACCTGCCGGGGCTGTTCGTGCAGGTGCGGCGCGCGCTGCGGCCCGACGGGCTGTTCCTGGCGGCGATGTTCGGGCCACGCACCCTGTCCGAGCTGCGCGGCGTGCTGGTCGAGGCCGAGGCCGCGCTGACCGGCGGGGCCGGCGCGCGCGTGGCCCCCTTCGCAGATGTCCAGGACCTTGCGCGGCTGTTGCAGCGGGCGGGTTTCGCCCTGCCGGTGGCCGACACCGAATTGGTCCGCGTCCGGTTCGCCACGCCCCTGGCGCTGCTGGCGGACCTGCGGGCCATGGGCGAGACATCGGTGCTGGCCGGCCCGCACCGGCCGCTGCGCCGCGACGTGCTGGCGCAGGCGATGGGGCTCTATGCGGCCCGCCATTCCGGTGCGGACGGGCGGGTGGACGCGACCTTCGAGATGGTCACGGTGACCGGCTGGGCGCCTGCCCCGGGACAGCAGAAACCCCTGGCGCCCGGCAGCGCCCGGATGCGCCTCGCTGATGCGCTGGGCGTGACCGAGCACCGCGCCGGCGACCAGCCGCGCGCCAAGGATTGACGTCTGGCGCAGGAACCCTGCGGGGCCGGGGTCAGAAGGGCCAGGCGGGGTGGTTGGCGACGCCGTCGAAGAAGGCGTTCAGATTGGTCCCCAGGATCGACGCACCGCCGATGATGGCAATGCTGAGCAGTCCGGCCACCATCGCGTACTCGATCGCGGTGGCG
>DBAV01000059.1:4090-4237 GCA_002291875.1 Hyphomonadaceae bacterium UBA1001 | reverse complement strand
CATTGCCCGTCACCAGCAGTGTGCGGCCCGCAAAGGGTGCAACCGCCAGCAGCTTGCCGATCCGGCGGCCGGGCAGGCGCGGGTCGGCCTGCGTGCCGGTGACGATGACGCCCTCCGCCGCGCCCGCCGCGCTGCCGGGCAGGCGCC
>DBAV01000059.1:3513-3753 GCA_002291875.1 Hyphomonadaceae bacterium UBA1001 | reverse complement strand
GGCCTCGCGTCCGGTCACGGTGATCCCGGCCCTTGCCAGAGCCTCGTCGGTCAGGCCGTCAGCCAGCGCACGGAACTCGCCCTCGGGGCGAAAGTCCAGCATCAGGTTCGAGCGCGTGACGGGATTGGCAAAGTGTGCCAGGCTGCCCTGGACCACCTCCATGCCGGGCGGCGGCACCAGGCCAACCGGCGCCCCGTTGGGAAACACGGCCTGGGCCTGCGCGGCGGGCGCCAGCAGCAC
>DBAV01000059.1:2995-3200 GCA_002291875.1 Hyphomonadaceae bacterium UBA1001 | reverse complement strand
GCGCGGCGGGCGCCAGCAGCACGATTGCCGGCACGGCCAGCAGCGGGACAAACGGGTTCATCGCGCCTCTCTAGAAGCGCGATGGGGCCGGAATCGGGCACGGTGTCGCGCGCTCAGCGATGCGCCTGCATCAGGCGGGCGAACCGCTCGAACAGGTAATGGCTGTCCTGGGGGCCCGGGCTGGCCTCGGGGTGATACTGCACCG
>DBAV01000059.1:0-2651 GCA_002291875.1 Hyphomonadaceae bacterium UBA1001 | reverse complement strand
ACTGCACCGAAAAGGCCGGCCGGTCGTCCAGCGCAAGGCCGCAATTGGTGCCATCGAACAGCGAGACATGGGTCTGGCGCACGCCGGCCGGCAGGCTGTCGGCGTCCACGGCAAAGCCATGGTTCATCGAGACGATCTCGACCTTGCCGGTCTCGAGGTCCTTGACCGGATGGTTGGCCCCGTGATGCCCCTGCGCCATCTTCAGCGTGCGTCCGCCCATCGCCAGCGCCAGCATCTGATGGCCCAGGCAGATGCCAAAGGTCGGCACGCCGGCCTCCAGCACGCCCCGGATGGTATCGGCGGCATAGGCGCGCGCGGTCGCGGCCGGGTCGCCGGGCCCGTTCGAGATCAGCACCCCGTCCGGGCGGCGGGCCAGCACCTCGTCGGCGGTCGTGGTGGCCGGCACGACGGTGGCGCGTGCGCCGACATCCCCAAGTGCGCGCAGGATGTTGCGCTTGACGCCATAGTCCAGGACCACGACCTCGAAGCGCGGGTCGGTGACGGGCACAAAGCCCTGGCCGCGCCGCCAGCGCCCTTCGGCCACCTGATAGGTCTGGGCGGTGGACACGTCCCGTGCCAGGTCCAGCCCCTCCAAGCCGCCCCAGGCGCGTGCCTGGGCCACCAGCGCCCCGGTGTCGGTGATGCCGGCCGGATCATGGGCGATCACGGCGTTCTGCATCCCCTTCTCGCGGATCAGTATGGTCAGTGCCCGCGTGTCGATGCCCGAGAGTCCGACAATGCCGCGTGCCGCCAGCCAGTCCGGCAGCGACTGGCGCGCGCGCCAGTTCGACGGCACGCGCGAGACCTGGCGGAACACGGCCCCCCGCGCCGCCACCGAGGCGGCCGGCGCGGACGCTTCGCCATCCTCGTCATTGGTGCCGACATTGCCGACATGGGGAAAGGTGAAGGTCACGATCTGGGCGGCGTAGGACGGGTCGGTCAGGATCTCCTGATAGCCGGTGATGGCGGTGTTGAAGCACACCTCGCCCACCGCCGTGCCGACCGCGCCGACCCCTTCGCCCAGCAGCACGGTGCCGTCCGCCAGCGCGAGCGCGCCGGTCGGGCGCCCCGAGGCGGACGCCGGGCGGAACGGAAAGGCGGACATGGCGGAACCTCCGGCGAGACACTCCGGTCCGCCAGGGGGCGGGGTTAGGCAAGGACGCCCCTCAGATCAAGCCGTCATGCCAGCCGGGCCGCCGTGATGACGAAGGCGCGAGCGCGGTGCACCGCGTGCTACAGTGCCGCGCCCGCGCGTGCTAGGCGCCGCGTCGGGATCGCGGCGTCGGGGCGCCGTTTGGGGCGCCGCTCGGGGAAGGAACGCGCATGCGCATCATGCTGGTGACCGACGCCTGGGAGCCTCAGGTCAACGGGGTCGTGCGCACGCTCTCGCGCACCGTGGCCGAACTGCGCGCCATGGGTCACGAGGTCGAGGTGGTGTCACCCAATGACGGCTATCGGACCATTCCGCTGATCACCTATTCGGAAATCCGGCTGGCGATCGGCGCCCGGGGCGACATCGAGGACCGCTTTGAGAGCTTCGAGCCCGAGGCGGTCCATATCGCCACCGAGGGCACGCTGGGCTGGGATGCGCGCGCGGTGTGTCTCAAGCACCGCTTTCCCTTCACCACCAGCTATCACACCCAATACCCCGAATATGTCACCGCGCGTTTCCCCTGGCTGCCGCTGTCGGCGGGCTATGCGGTCATGCGCGCCTTCCACGATCGCTCGGGGCGGGTGATGGTGGCGACGCCCACCGTGCGTGACCTCTTGCAGTCGCGCGGGTTCTCGAACCTGACCGTGTGGTCGCGCGGGGTGGATACCGTGCAGTTCAATCCCGACAAGCGCGGCATCGATGGCGGGGTCTATGCCGGCCTGGCGCGGCCGATCTGGGTCAATGTCGGCCGGGTGGCGGTCGAAAAGAACATCGAGGCGTTCCTCAAGTGCGACCTGCCCGGCACCAAGGTGGTGGTGGGCGACGGGCCGCAGCGCGACGAGCTGATCAAGCGCTATCCCGAGGCGGTGTTTCCCGGCGCCCGGTTCGGCGACGAGCTGGCGCGCTATTTCGCGGACGCGGACGTGTTCGTCTTTCCGTCCTTCACCGACACCTTTGGCCTGGTGATCCTCGAGGCCATGGCCACCGGCACGCCGGTCGCCGCCTATGTCGCGCCCGGGCCCAAGGACATCATCCCGGGGTCGGGGGCCGGGGTGATCGACGACGACCTGCGCACCGCCTGCATGGGGGCGCTGGACATCGACCGCGCCGCGGCCCGCGCCTATGCCGAGACGTTCAGCTGGCGCGCCTGTGCCGAGGATTTCCTGCACAATCTCCAGCCGCTGGACGTGCCCGAGCGCCAGCGTTTCTGGCAGCGCATCAAGGCCCTGGGCCGCCTGCGCCGCAAACGCCCCGCCCCCACCACGCCCCGCTGAACCCGGCACCGTCTGACCCTGGCACCGTCATCCCGGGCCGGTGCGTCAGCATCGGACCCGGGACCTATCCCTTGAGGGTGGGCGTAAAGCGCAATGGTCCAGCGATTTTTGCGGATGCTGGACAAAGTTTAGGGGATAGGTCCCGGATACCGGTTCGCGCTGCTCACCGGTTCCGGGATGACGTTCCTTTTTCCAAATCAACCTCCGTCATCCCGGGCCGGTGC
>DBAV01000028.1 GCA_002291875.1 Hyphomonadaceae bacterium UBA1001 | reverse complement strand
GGGCGGGCTTGGAAGCCCGCGGTCCGGGGGGGGCGAAACACGTGCCGCCAGAGCCCGCGCTTCCGGGCGCGGATGTGTGTGTAACGCCGGGCCTTCAAGCCCGCGCTCCGGCGGGAGGGTGGATGAAGTCCCCGGCCTAGCCCATGCACAGCCAGATGCAGACATTCGAGATACGGCACGAGAACTCTGCGCCGTGGCGCAGCAGGTCTTCGGCCTCCTCGAGGTCGTGGGCGCCATTGTAGCCGGCGATCACCACCGCATCCTCAAGGCTCACTTCACGGACGCAGATCGTGAGGAGCTTGGTCTCAGGATTGAAACGGCCCACGAAATAGGTTGGATCCCTCGAAATCCTGCGCATGTCCGTCCTTCCCCTCGTGTCTCTAGTGCGGTCGGGCGCCCCGCCCGCCTTGTGCGGCTGGGAGGCGTCGGCCGTGTTCGTGCGGCAGCAACCGCGGGGCGTATGCCCTCACCTGGTCATGGGTATGTGCCCCAGATCTCGCCGGGCCGGCCTGCACGGGACAGGGTAGCGCTTGACACGCTTTGATGGTGGCGCGATGAGGAACATAGCGGCTCCAGCAGGACGCTGACATCGACAGCGTCACCCCAGATAGATTTGTCGGTTTCTGGATGCAAGGGAAAAATCGAGGCATAAGCAGTGCCGCACCCTCCCTCTCCGCGCCACACGCAGGCGTCATCACCGGCATGTCCGTTGTCGCCTTTTTGCACGTTATGCGGACTCGCCTTGATCGGTTCGCACCCGCAAACGCAGGCACGGAAGGTCGGACGGCGGCGCTGGGAGGACGCTGGCCTCAGCTCGCCGCGTGGGCTCTGGCTGGGTCTCTCGGCTTCACTCCGCACGGCCGCGTGCCAGCCTTCAAGAGATAGACACATCCTCCATCGAACCAAGGGCGACAGTAACAGTGAAGTCAAATTGGGCGAGAATGTGGCCGGATGGCGTAAGTTAGGCGTACCAAGCCGGAGATTTTTTCGCATCCCCGCATCCGCCGGATCGGGTGAATGCGAGGGACCGGCGCGCGCCTCGCGAACCTCAGATCGGCACGTGTGTTAGGTCTCCGACGACGCCGCGCGGGCCGATCCAGCGGATCCCGTGTGGCGGCGGCAGCAGCACGAGGATCCTGGCGTCGGCGCGGCGGCTATGGCGACCGGGTGAGGGGAGAGGCGAGGTCTGGGCGGGCGGGCGCGTTCGGGCAGGCGCGGCGCATCCGCGCCCCGGACCTTGAGCCCCGGCTGTAGTGAGGAGAACGCGCGGGGTGCAGCGCCCTACGCGGGTTGATTCACCCGAGCAGCCAGCGCGCCCGGTTCTGTTTGAAAACATCCATCAGTCATCTCCTTGGTTTGCCAGCGGGGGGCCGTGTCGTTGAACCACCGTGCCGGAGAGGGTCGGTTGGCGGGGGCGGGCCCCTTCGTGACACCGTAGAGATAGGTGACGGGTTTCTGGTCGTCAAGGCCCGTCGGTGGCCATTGTTCAGCGTGTACGCGCGTGCCGCGTTGGACCCTTCGCCCTGGCCGGGGGTGCGAGGTGCTTGACCCACCCCCCCGGTGATGACATCGCCGCCATCCCATCCGGCAGACCGCGACATACCATGACCGACCGCTTGCAATCCCGTTTCTTGCGCGACCTGACGGCGCGTGGCGCGATCCATCAGGCCACAGACATTGGCGCGCTGGATGCGGCGTGCGCAGCGGGCCCGGTGTCAGGCTATATCGGCTTCGACATGACCGCGCCGTCGCTGCATGTCGGCAACCTTGCGCAGGTGATGCTGCTGCGCCGGCTCCAGCAGGCCGGGGGGCGGCCAGTGGTGCTGCTGGGGGGGGCAACAACGCGCGTCGGGGATCCCTCGGGCAAGGACTCGAGCCGCCGGATGCTGACCGAGGATGACATCGCGGCCAACATGGCCTCGATTCGCGGCACGTTCGAGCACTTCCTGACCTTTGGCGACGGGCCGACAGACGCCATCCTGGTGGACAATGCGGACTGGCTGACGGGGCTGGGCTGGATCGACTTCCTGCGCGAATACGGACCGCATTTCACGGTCAACCGCATGCTGACATTCGACAGTGTGCGCCTGAGGCTGGAACGCGAACAGCCGCTGACCTTCCTCGAGTTCAATTACATGCTGATGCAGGCGATCGACTTCCGCCTGCTGGCGCGCGACCGCGGGATCCGGCTGCAGATGGGCGGTTCCGACCAGTGGGGCAACATCGTCAACGGAGTCGAGCTGGCGCGGCGCATGGACGGGGTCGAGGTCTGGGGTCTGACCACGCCGCTGATCACCACCGCCTCGGGTGCGAAGATGGGCAAGACCGCCCAGGGGGCCGTGTGGCTGAACGCCGACCTGCTGAGCCCCTATGAATACTGGCAGTTCTGGCGCAATGCCGAGGACGCCGACGTGGGGCGCTTTTTGCGCCTGTTCACCGACATCACGCTGGACGAGGTGGCGCGCCTCGAGGCGCTGGCCGGCGCCGAGATCAACGATGCCAAGGTGATCCTCGCCAACGCTGCAACCACGATGCTGCATGGCGATGCCGCCGCACGCACCGCCGAAGCGACCGCGCGCGAGACCTTCGCAGGGGGGCGCGCGCAGGCGCTGCCCACGCTCGAGGTGGCGCGTGCGGCGCTGGAAGGCCTCTCGGTCGGCACGGCCTTCACCCGCGCGGGCCTGACGGCCTCGAATGGCGAGGCTAAGCGTCACGCGGCGGCGGGCGCCCTGCGCGTGAACGACGCACCAGTGGTGGACGCAACGCGCATGCTCTCGGCGGGCGACCTCGATGCGGATGGTACGGTCAAGCTGTCCCTGGGTCGCAAGAAGCACGCCCTGATCCGCGTAACCTGAGGGACCCGGGCCCAGTTCCAGTGGCCTGCATGGCTGTTCGCGAGCGGCGTGGACCATGATACATCGTGGCCATGAAGCGCGATCTGGTACTCCGCCGCCTTTCCTCCGCGCGCGAACGGCTGTGCCAATTGGGCGTGGGCAGCATGTCGCTCTACGGTTCGTGCGCACGCGATGAAGCGAATGAGCGAAGCGACGTGGATATCTTCGTCGACCCATTGCCGGACACGCGCTTCAGCTTGCTCGACCTTGCCGGTGTTCATCGCATCCTGGTCGAGGAACTGGGCTGCCCGGTGGACGTCACCACCCGTAGCGCCCTGCACCCCGCTCTGCGCACCCGCATCGAGGCGGACGCCATTCGCGTGTTCTGATGAGAAATCCGGACCTGGTACTCGCAGAGATAGAGCGAGCCCTGTCGCTTGTACTGGATCGTACAGCCGGCCTCTCCAAAAGCGAACTGGCCGCGGATCCGATGCTCCAACTCGGCATTGAACGGGCACTGGAGATCGTATCCGAGGCCGTCAGGCATCTGCCGCAAGCCGTGCTCGACCGGCGGGCCGACATTCGATGGCGTGACATTCGCAACCTCGGAAATGTTCTTCGACATGAATACTGGCGTGTCGACCCCGAGACGGTCTGGAACATCGTGGCGAATGAGTTGCCCCGCCTCCTCGAGGCGGTTTTGGAACTGCGTGCCGGTCTCACGGGCCCGGGCATGAGCGACCCGTGATCCACCACCGTGTGCACCGCCCTTGCGCCTCGATGCGGGGGATGCACAAGCTGCAGGTCGGGGAGGAAGCGGCATGAGGCGTCGGGATCTGATCGGGGCCGTGGCGGTCGGCACGCTGGCGGGCGCAGGGGCCGGCTTTGGCGCCACGCGCGTGTTCGGTGCGGGCGATGGCGATGCGGACGCCCCCGACAACGGGCAGGCCTCGCGCGTGGCGGCGCCGGCGCTGGGCGGGCGGGTCACGCGGCTGCAGATGGTCACCTCCTGGCCCAAGGGCCTGCCGGGGCTGGGCATCTCTGCCGAGCGTGTGGGCCAGTTCTGCCGCGAGATGTCGGGGGGCACGCTGGACATCAAGGTGCTGGCGGCCGGAGAGATGGTCGGGGCGCTCGAGGTCTTTGATGCCGTGCGCTCGGGCGCGGCCGACATGTATCATTCGGCCGAATACTACTGGACCGGGCGGCACCCGGCCTATGCCTTCTTCACCACCGTTCCGTTCGGCATGACCGCTCCGGAGATCATGGGCTGGCTGGATTTTGCCGGCGGACAGGCGCTGTGGGACGAGCTGGCGGGCGAGTTCGGCATCATCGCCATGCAGGCCGCCAACACCGGGGTGCAGACCGGCGGATGGTTCAAGCGCGAAGTGCGCTCTCTGGATGATTTCCGCGGCCTCAAAATGCGCATTCCCGGCATTGGCGGCGAGGTGGTGCGCGAAATGGGCGGCTCGGCCCAGGTCATTCCCGCAGGCGAGGTGTTCGGCGCCCTGCAGTCGGGCGTGATCGACGCGGCGGAATTCGTCGGGCCCTTCAACGACCTCGCGCTCGGGTTCTTCCGGGTAGCGCCTTTCATGTACGCACCGGGCTTTCACGAACCGGGGGGCGCGCTGGCCGTGGGCGTGAACCGCGGCGTCTGGGAGCGCCTGTCCACCGAGCACAAGGCGATCATCCGCACCGCCTGCATGGCCACCAACCACCTCTCGCTGGGCGAATTCCACGAGCGCAGCGCCGAGGCCCTGGACATCCTGGTGAGCCGCGAGGGCGTGCAGGTCCGCCAGTTCCCCGACGACGTCGTCCGCCGGGCCGCCGAGGTGTCACGCGACGTGGTCCTGCGTGCCGGATCGTCCGACGCCCTGGGCCGACGCATCTATGAGAGCTGGGAGAAATGCTTCCGGCGGATGCGGCCGTGGTCGAACGCCGCCGATGGCGGCTATTATGCCATGCGCAAGCTGGCGGACGGCTGAGCGATGCGCGAGATCATCCCGCCGCTGGTCGCCCCGCTGGGCGACGCCTTCACCATTCTGGGCTTTGCGCTGGCCCCGTTCCTGCTGCTGCCGCTGGCGACACTGGTTGCACCGCGGACGGTGGCGGGTGTGGCCGATCCGGCCCTCTCGCTGATCGATGCGGCCAGCAGGGTGGTCGAGCAGGTGGCGCGGGTGGCGCTGCTGGCCATGGTGCTGGCGGTCGCGGCAGCGGTGCTGCTGCGCTATGTGTTCGGCATTTCCTATACCGGCCTGGACGAGGGGGTGCTCTATCTGCACGCCACCGCCTTCCTGCTGGGCGCACCGCTGGCGCTGCGGCGCGACGGGCATGTGCGGGTCGACGTTTTCTATGCGGGCCTGGACAAGAGATCCAGGGGCTGGGTCGATGTCGGAGCGACCTATGTCGCCGCGATCCCGATGATGCTGGCGCTGCTGCTGCTGGGCGGACCCTATGTCGCCCAGTCCTGGAGCGTGGTCGAGCGATCGGCGGATGCGGGCGGGCTGCCTCTGGTTTGGGCGCTGAAGACTTTGATCCTGGTGTTCGCGGTCACCATGCTGGCGCAGGTCGTCGCCTGGGGCACGCGCGCTGCGCGGCGCATCCGTGATGTCGAGGACGACGGCGATGGCGCCGACGCCCGCACCGCCGCCGAGAAGATTGGGTAGGGCCATGTTCGACGACCTGCGCTCGATCCTCGACATCCTGATGTTCGTCACGCTGGCGGTGCTGATCCTGTCGGGCGCGCCGGTGGCGTTCGTGCTGGCGGGCACGGCCTTGCTGTTCGCGGGGCTGGGCATCGCCTTCGGGGTGTTCGACCTGGGATTCTTGATGGCGTTTCCCCAGCGCACCTTTGGCACCATGACGAACGAGGCGCTGACCGCAGTGCCCCTGTTCATCCTGATGGGGGTCATCCTCGAGCGCTCGCGCATCGCCGAGGACCTGCTGAAGACCATGGGCGACCTGTTCGGCAGCCTGCGCGGCGGGCTGCTCTATGCCACCTCGATCGTGGGCGCGCTGCTGGCCGCCTCGACCGGAGTGGTCGGCGCCACCGTGGTGACCATGGGCCTTTTGGCACTGCCGGCCATGCTGCAGCGCGGCTATTCGCGGCCATTGGCGGCGGGGTCGATCGCGGCCGCCGGCACGCTGGGCCAGATCATCCCGCCTTCGGTGGTGCTGATCCTCCTGGGGGACCAGCTTTCGGTCGCCTATCAGCGCGCGCAGGCCGCCACGGGCGAAATGAGCGGCAGCACCGTGTCGGTGGGCGACCTGTTCGCCGGCGCCCTACTTCCGGGCCTGATGCTGGTGGGCCTCTATATCGTCTATCAGGCGCTGGTGTCATGGCTGGACCCCAAGGCCGCGCCCGCAGGCGATGCCGAACCGGTCACGCTGGACCGCCTGGTGCGCAGCCTGGCGGCGCCGCTGGGGCTGATCGTGGCCGTGCTGGGCTCGATCCTGGCTGGCGTGGCCACCCCCACGGAAGGGGCGGCGGTGGGGGCGATCGGGGCGTTGCTGCTGGCAGGCCAGCGGTCCTACATCGATGCCGGCGAGGGGCGCTCATGGGCGTCGCGGCTGATCGGCGTGGGCATGGCGTCGGCCTTCCTGCTGGCTGTGGTGCAGGTGGCAGGTTTCGACACGCGCCTGGGCGGAGAGGACAGGGCGCTGGGCGACCTTGTGGCGCTGATCGTGTCGGCGCTGGCGATCGTGGCGATCACCGGGGCGGTGCTGGTATCGATCTGGCGCCTGACGGGTCAGAAGCGGCTGGCCCCGGCCCTGTCCAGCGCAGTCGAGACCACCTCGATGGTGTTCCTGATCCTGATCGCCGCCGCGCTGTTCGCTCTGGTGTTCCGCGGGCTGGGCGGGGAAGAGTGGGTGCGCTCGATGTTCGAGGCCATCCCCGGCGGTCTGTTCGGGGCGATGGTCGTGGTGATGATCGTCGTCTTCCTCTTGGGGTTCTTCATCGACTTCATCGAGATCTGCTTTGTGGTGGTGCCCCTGGTGGCGCCGCCCCTTTTGATGATGGGCGCGGATCCGGTGTGGCTGGGCATCATGTTCGCGGTGAACCTGCAGACGTCATTTCTGACGCCGCCCTTTGGCTTTGCGCTGTTCTACCTGCGCGGGGTGGCACCACCCGAGATCACCACCCTGGACATCTACAAGGGGGTGCTGCCCTTCATCGCGATCCAGCTGTTTGGGCTGGCAACCATCGCCGCGTTTCCGGCGATTGCGACTTGGCTGCCGGGCGTGCTCTATGACTGAGCGCGCCCGGCATTTGCATTCAGGGCGCCATCACTGCAGCAGATACACCACATAGGCGACATAGCCTGCAAACAGCAGCGCGCCCTCCCAGCGCGACAGGCGCTTGCCGGTGGTGGCCAGGATCAGCAGCAGGATCGCGCTGCCGATCATGAGGCCCCAATCGACCATGCCCATGTCCGGCGGAATGTCGATCGGCTGGATCAGCGCCGTGATGCCCAGAATGCCCAGGATGTTGTAGAGATTTGACCCCAGGATGTTGCCCAGCGCCACGTCCGACTTGCCGCGCAGGGCCGCGGTCAGTGATGCCACCAGTTCGGGCAGGGATGTGCCGACGGCCACGATGGTCAACCCGATCACAGTTTCGGACAAGCCGACCAGCCGCGCTGTGGTGATCGCGCCTTCAACCAGCATGTCAGCCCCGAACACCAGGATCGCCAGACCCCCGAACGCGAAGAGCGCCGACAGCCACAACGCCTGGGGCGCCGGATCGTGGGTGTGGCTCTCGTCCTTGTGCATTTCCGCCGAGGCGCCGCCCTTGCGTTCCATCAAATACGCGAACGCCAGATAACCGATCAGGCCAGCGACCAGGATGGCACCGACAATGCGATTCAATTCGCCGAACGCCAGCGCCAGCGCCGTCAGCAGGATCGACACCGCGATCACCAAAAGACCGTCGCGGCGGATCGCCGCTGGATTCACCGGCAGGGCGCGCACCATTACGACCAGCGCCAGGATCAACAGGATATTGCTGACATTCGACCCCACGACATTGCCGATGGCGATGCCGGGCGAGCCCGCAAGCGCCGCGTTGACGCTGGTGATCAGTTCGGGCGTGGATGTGCCAAAGCCCACGAGCGTCAGGCCGATCAGCAGCTCCGACATGCCGAACCGACGTGCAATGCCCACCGCGCCGCGGATGACGCCCTCACCGCCGATCACCAGAAGGATCAGGCCGGCTATGATCTGAAGTGCAGCTTCCATGATGTCCCCCACAGCGCCTTCAAGGTCGCTGACATGTGCGGATGGCGCACCATGAGCAGGTCTCACGCCGCCGCCGCGGGTGTCCGGAAGTGGGCGGTTAGAGCAATTTGTCGACGCCGCACAACCCTGGGCGACCACTTGGCGGACATGGCGCTGGCTTGCGTGGCGGACAGACGGGGTTCACAGGAGCGTGATGACCCAGCCGGCCATGAGCTCGGGCCTCGGCCTGCTGCGCCAGCGCAATTACGCGCTGTTCCTGTCGATGCGGATCAGCGCCGTGCTGGCGATGCAGATGACGTCGACCGCGCTGGGCTGGCAGGTCTATGACATCGCCCGTGACCAGGGCATGGCCGTGGCCGAGGCCGCGTTCCTGCTGGGCGTGGTCGGCCTGGTTCAGTTCCTGCCTCTGCTGGCCCTGTCGCTGCTCGGTGGCCAGTTGGCCGACCGCTGGCCGCGCAAGCGCATCATCATGGCCTGCCTGGTGGTCGAGCTCGCGATCACGGTGATGCTGTTTGCCGCCCTGCCGATCGGGCAGGCGACGGGGATGGGCGTGCTGGCGGTGCTGTTCGCGGCCGCTGCCGGGTTCGGCACGGTGCGCGCCTTCATGCCGCCTGCCCAGGCGGCGCTGGGCCCCACCTTGGTGGCGCCCGCCGACCTGCCGCGCGCGATCGCGCTGAATTCGCTGGGGTTCACGACCGCGTCGATCGCCGGACCCGCACTGGGGGGCCTCTTGTATGCCGGCGGCGGCAATGCCGTCTATGCCGCCTCGGCGGCGCTGTTCATGCTCTCGCTGCTGCTGGCGGTGTTGATCCGCGCGCCGGCGCAGCCGGCGATTGCCGACCGCCGCACCGGGGCGATGATCCTGGAAGGCCTGCGCTATGTGCGCTCGAACCGGGTGGTGCTGGGGGCGATCACGCTGGATCTGGCGGTGGTGCTGTTCGCCGGCGCGGTGGCGCTGATGCCGGTGTTCGCCCGTGACATCCTGAAGGTCGGACCCGAAGGCCTGGGCCTGCTGCGCGCGGCGCCGGCGGCGGGGGCGGCGATCGTTGCGGCGTTGCTGGCATGGCGTCCGCTGACGCGGCGGCTGGGGCGATGGATGTTTGCAGCCGTGGCGGTGTTCGGCGTGGTGACCATCGCCTTTGGCCTGTCCACATCGTTTGCGCTCTCGCTGGCGCTGCTGGTGGTGCTGGGGGCGGCTGACATGATCAGTGTTTATGTACGCGGCAGCCTGATCCAGATCGCCGCGCCCGACGCCATGAGGGGGCGGGTGGCCGCGGTGTCGGGCCTGTGCATCAGCGCCTCGAACGAGCTGGGCGAGTTCCAGAGCGGGGTCGCCGCGCGCTTTCTGGGGCCCATCCTGGCGGTGGTGTCGGGCGGGGTGATCGCCCTCTTCGTGGTGGCGCTGTGGATGCGTCTCTTCCCCGAACTGGCGCGCGTGGACACGCTGACGGCCGTGGCGGCCGAGGATCCGCCCCCCGCCAGCCCTGCACGCCCCGCCAGCGCGCCCGGCGAATAGCGACGCGCAACCCCGGCGCGCGCACTGCGCGTGCTGCTGAAATGCCGCATTGCCCGCATGGAAATTCCCGGCGTGCTGGTGTTGGCTGGCGAGCGACCGATCCAGCGAGGAGCCTCCATGAACCGCCGTGCCTTCATCGCCACCGCTTCGGCTGCCACCATGGCCGGTGCAGGCGCCAGCGCCCCGAACGCGTCGGCCCAGGGCGCGCCGCGCCCGGGTCCGGCGGCGCGCGATGCCAACCCCCTGCTGCAGCCTGTGTGGAACACCCCGCACGGCGTGCCGCCCTTTGCATCGATCCGGGCCGAACACTTCATGCCCGCCGTCCAGCGCGGCCTCGAGGAACAGCGGGCCGAGGTGGCGCGCATCAAGGCCAATCCGCGCGTGACCTTCACCAACACGGTGGTCGCACTGGACGATTCGGGCCGCACGCTGTCGCGCGTGCTGGCGGTGTTCTACAACCTGACCTCCTCGCACACCTCACCAGAGCTGCAGGCGCTCTCGGGCGAGATCGGACCGCTGATGGCTGCCCATTCGTCGGCCATCTATCAGGACAAGGCCCTGTGGGCGCGAATCGAGAGCCTCCACGCGCGGGGCGAGCGCCTGCGCCTGCGGCCCGAGTCCGCGCGCCTTCTGAAGGTCTATCACGACCGCTTCGTACGCGCCGGGGCGGCGCTGACCACCGAAAAGGCGTCCCGCGTCGCCGAGATCGACCAGCGCCTGTCGGCGCTGTCGGTCGAGTTCGAAAAGCGCCTTCTGGCCGACACGGCCGCCTACCGGCTGGTGCTGGAAACCGAGGCCGACACGGCAGGGCTGTCGGAAACCTATCTGGCCGGGGCTGCCGAGGCCGCGCGCGAAGCAGGCCTGCCGGGCAAGTGGCTGGTCCTGAACACGCGCTCTTCGGTCGAGCCCTTCCTGCAGGCATCGGCACGGCGCGACCTGCGCGAGAAGGCCTGGAGCTTCTGGGTGGCGCGCGGGGATCATGGCGACGCCAACGACACCACCGCCATCATCGGCGAGACCGTGCGCCTGCGGGCCGAGCGGGCAGCGCTGCTGGGCTTCGAGAGCCACGCCGCGTTCTCGATCGCCAACCAGATGGCGCGCATGCCCCAAGCAGCCTCGGCACTGATGGAGCGGGTGTGGGCGGCCGCAAAGGTCCGCGCCGCCGAAGAGGCCGCCGACATCCGCGCGGTGATGGCCGCCGAGGGCGCCAACCACCCGCTCGAGCCGTGGGACTGGCGCTTTTACACCGAGAAGGTGCGGGCTTCGAAATATGACCTCGACCAGGCCGAGGTGATGCCCTTCCTCCAGCTCGACCGCATGATCGAGGCGGTGTTCGACACCACGGGCCGTCTGTTCGGCCTGCGCTTCACCGAGATCGCCGACCCGCCGCGCTGGCACGCCGACGTGCGCGCCTGGCAGGTCCACGACCGCGACGGTCGGTTCGTGGGGGTGTTCTATGGCGACTATTTCGCCCGCCCCACCAAGCAGTCGGGCGCCTGGATGTCGTCCTTCCGCGACCAGGAGCGCCTGGATGGCGAGGTCACCGCCGTGGTGGTGAACAACCTGAACTATGTAAAGGCCCCGGCGGGCCAGCCGACCCTTCTGACCATCGACGACGTCGAGACGCTGTTCCACGAGTTCGGGCACGCGCTGCACGGCCTTCTGTCGAACGTCACCTATCCATCGCTGTCGGGCACGTCGGTGGCACGCGACTGGGTCGAGTTTCCTGCCCAGGTGATGGAGCACTGGGCGACCGAGCCGGCCGTGCTGTCGCGCTTTGCCGTGCACCACCGCACCGGCCAGCCCATGCCGCCGGCCCTGATCGAGCGTATCGTGGCGGCCTCGCGCTTCAACCAGGGGTTCGCCACGGTCGAGTTCCTGGCGTCGGGCATTGTCGACATGGCCTGGCACAGCCTTGACGCCAAGGCCGCCGCCGAGGTGGATGTGGCCGCGTTCGAGGCCGCGACGCTGGCCCGCATCGGCATGCCGGCCGAAATCGTCATGCGCCACCGCTCGACCCATTTCAGCCATATCTTTGCGGGTGGCTATGCGGCGGGCTATTACGCCTATCTGTGGGCCGAGGTGCTGGACGCCGATGCCTTCGAGGCGTTCCGCGAGCGCGGCGACATCTTCCACCAGCCCACCGCGACCGCCCTGCGCCGCCACGTCTTCGAGAGCGGGGGCACGCGCGACCACGCCGAGGCCTATCGCGCCTTCCGCGGCCGTGACCCCGACCCGCAGGCCCTGATGCGCAATCGCGGCTTCGCGTGAAGGCGGCTCAGCGCAGGGCCGCCGCGCCGTAAAAACGCTGGGGCAGGAACCAGGCCAGCTTGCCCGCGCCCATGACCGCCCGCTCCAGCAGGCGCCAGCGGCCGGGCCGGCCCAGCACGGCCGCGCCCGCCGCCAGCGTGCCGAACACGGCGGCCTGTGCCGCTCCGATGGCGGTCCAGCGCGCCAGTCCGACAAGGTCGCGCCGGGCCCACGCCAGCTCGGCCGGACCCTGCCCATAGGCAAAGGCGCGCCGGAGAGCATGACCCAGACGCGCCCGCGCCGGGTCCAGGTGCTCGATCACCCCGGCCCGGTGGGCCCAGCCAAAGCGTGCGCCGCGCGCTGCCATGGCCGCGAACACCAGATCGTCCTCGCCCCCGGTTTCATTGGCTGCAGCGTCGAATGGCAGCGGCGCGGGCAGGGCATCGCGTCGGATCAGGGCGTTCCCGCAACCATGCGCGCGCGCGATCACCCGGGTCTCGTCCGGGCCGGTCCGGGTATAGAGCGACGCCAGCCACCCGGAGGCACCGGCCGACAGGGCATGGGCGGCCGGCAGGCGCGCCTCAACCGGACCGAAGGCGGCGTCCACCCGCAGGATGCCCAGGGCGTCCACCAGCGTGGCCAGCCAGTGGGACGGCGGCTCCTGGTCATCGTCGAGAAAGGCGATCAGCGCGCCGCGCGCGCGGGCGAGGCCGGCATTGCGCGCATTGGACACCCCTGCGCGCGGTTCGGCGACGCCGATCACACGGCTGCCGCCTGCGCGCACCAGCGCCGCGATCACCGCTGTGGCCGAGGCGTGGGGGTCATTGTCCACCACGACGATCTCGAACGGCACGGTGCAGTCCTGGGCCAGAAGCGCCAGCACGGCCCGGCGGCATCCTTCGGGCCGGCGGAAGGTCGGAACGATCACGCTGACGCGCGGAGCCGGGAGCGTCATCACAGCACCGCCGCGAAGCGCGCGGCCCGCCAGAGCCGGAAGGCCCGCGCGCGCAGGGGGGCGGGCAGGGCATGGGTGCGGGCCGCCAGCCCA
>DBAV01000146.1 GCA_002291875.1 Hyphomonadaceae bacterium UBA1001 | reverse complement strand
TCGTCATTGCCCGGGATCGGGAAGGTCACGCCCGCGGGGTCGGCGTTGCTGTCCACCACGGCGACGACCGGGATGCCCAGCGTGTTCGCCTCCTGGATCGCGAGCTTCTCCTTCACCACGTCGATGACGAAGATCAGGTCCGGCAGGCCGCCCATCTCGCGGATGCCGCCGAGCGCGCGGTCGAGCTTCTCCTTCTCGCGCGTCAGCATCAGGATCTCCTTCTTGGTGAGACCCTGAATGTCGCCGGAGAGGCGGCCGTCCATTTCCTTGAGGCGCTTGATGGAGCCCGTGATCGTCTTCCAGTTGGTGAGCATGCCGCCCAGCCAGCGGTGGTTCACGTAGTACTGGCCGCAGCGCGTCGCCGCTTCGGCCACGTAGTCGGCCGCGCTCTTCTTCGTGCCGACGAAGAGCACGCGCCCGCCGCCGGCCACCGTATCCCGCACGGCGCGCAGCGCGCGCTCGAGCATCGGCACCGTCTGCTGCAGATCCAGGATATGGACCTGGTTGCGCACGCCGAAGATGTAGGGCGCCATGCGCGGGTTCCAGCGCCGGGTGTGGTGGCCGAAATGCACGCCCGCTTCGAGCAGCTGGCGCAGATTGACTTCGGGCATCGCCATGGCGAGCCTCCTTCCTGATGAGTCCGGTTGAGCCTCCGCGGCGCAAACCCTGGATCTCTCCAGGACCGGACCTTCAGCCAGGTGACGGAAGGGCGCGCCGCGTGTGGATTACCCGTGGGGACGTCTCCCCGGGCGGGCGCGGTTTGGCGCAAAAGCGCGGCCCGCGCAAGCCGCGGTGCGTGACAAGCGGGATGCGCCCCGATTGACGCCGCCCTGCGCCCGCCCTTGAACGGGGACGAAACGAGGAGCGTGCCCCATGTTCACCACCCGCCCCGAGATCGCCGCGACCTTCGGCGCCGTCGCCTCCACCCATTGGATCGCCTCGCAGGTGGGGATGAGCGTGCTGGAGCGCGGGGGCAACGCCTTCGATGCCGCGGCCGCGGCGGGCTTCACGCTGCAGATCGTGGAGCCGCACCTGAACGGGCCAGGGGGGGACTGCCCCATCATCCTCCATAGCGCGGCGACCAACTCGCAGCAGGTGATCTGCGGCCAGGGGCCGGCGCCGGCAGGGCTGACGGTGGACCACATCAAGGGCCTCGGCCTCGACATGATGCCGGGCACGGGCTTCCTCGCCGCCCCCATCCCCGGCGCCTTCGACGCCTGGGCGCGGATGCTGCTGGAGCAGGGCACCTGGCGCCTGCGCGACGTCCTCGAATACGCCATCGGCTACGCCGCGAAGGGTGCGCACATGGTGCCGCGCGTGGTGCAGACGCTGGCGACGGTGCGCCCCCTCTTCGAACAGGAATGGACCACCTCCGCGGCGCTGTGGCTGCGCGATGGCGGGCCGCAGCCGGGCAAGCTGTGGCGCAACCCGGTCCTCGCCGAGACCTATGCCCGCGTGGTGCGCGAGGCCGAGGCGCCGGGCCGCACCCGCGAGCAGGAGATCGAGGCCGCCCGCGCCGCCTGGTATGGCGGCTTCGTCGCCGAGGCCATCGAGCGCTTCGGCCGCACCGCGCAGATGGACACCTCCGGCCGCCGCCACGCGTCGGTGCTGACGGCGCAGGACATGGCGGGCTGGCGCGCGGGGGTGGAGGCGCCGGCCACCCGCGACTTCCTGGGCCACACCGTCCTGAAATGCGGCCACTGGAGCCAGGGGCCGACCATGCTGATGACGCTCGGGCTGATCGAGGGCTTCGACCTCGCGGCCATGGACCCCGTCGGCCCCGAGTTCGTGCATGTCGTCACCGAGGCGATGAAGCTCGCCTACGCCGACCGCGAGGCCTGGATGGGCGACCCCGACTTTGTGGACGTGCCCATGGCCACCCTCCTCTCCGACGCCTACCTGGCCGAGCGGCGGAAGCTGATCGGCGCGCAGGCCTCGCTGGAATTCCGCCCCGGCAACCCGGATGGAATGGCTGTGCGGGGCGTGGAATACGACGCCGCGGTGCGCCGCGCGCGCGAGATGGCGGCGGCCGCCGGCACGGGCGAGCCCACCGTCTCGCGCCTCGGCGCGGCGGGTGGGGACACCTGCCACATCGACGTGATCGACCAGTGGGGAAACATGGTCAGCGCCACGCCCTCGGCCGGCTGGCTGCAATCCTCGCCCGCCGTGCCGGAGTTGGGCTTCTGCCTGGGCACGCGCTGCCAGATGTTCTGGCTGGACGAAACGCTGCCGAACGGGCTTGTGCCGGGCAAGCGGCCGCGCACAACCCTCTCGCCCTCCATGGTGCTGCGCGACGGCAAGGCGTGGATGAGCTTCGGCACGCCGGGCGGCGAGCAGCAGGACCAGTGGCAGCCCATCATGCTGGCGCGGATGCTGGCGCATGGCTTCAACATCCAGCAGGCGATCGACCTGCCGGCCTTCCATTCGGAGCACTGGGTCTCGAGCTTCTGGCCGCGTGGGGCGCAGCCGGGGAAGCTGGTGCTGGAGGGGCGCTACGCGCCGGCGGTGCTGGAGGCGCTGACGGCGCGCGGGCACAAGGCCGAGATGGGCGGGGAGTGGAGCGAGGGGCGGCTGACGGGGGCCAGGCTGGAGGCCGATGGGCAGATTTTTGCCGGGGCGAACCCGCGCGGGATGCAGGGGTATGCGGTGGGGCGGTGAGGCGTCGGGCGCGCACGCTAAGCACTTCTCGATTAGCCGCAGTCCCTATTCTGCCTCGAGCCACGCGGGCACTGGCAGAGATGCTTCATCTGCTCCGAACCCGATTAGCCCGAAAAATTCATGAGG
>DBAV01000218.1:4284-4522 GCA_002291875.1 Hyphomonadaceae bacterium UBA1001 | reverse complement strand
GGGCCTGAAGGCGACGATCGGCATCACCCAGCCCTTCTTCAACTTCAAGATGCTGACCATCGCGCAGTCCTCGCCTTCGGTGGGACAGCGGTTCGATCTTGATGTCCTGATGATGGTCAACGAGTTTGCCGGCTGCTCGGAGGTCGGCTCGCTGTTCGTGACGCCAGAGGCACGCAAGCTCGGCGCGGGACGCCTTCTGGCGACCGCCCGCTATCAGCTGATCGCCGCCCAGCCGCAG
>DBAV01000218.1:0-3965 GCA_002291875.1 Hyphomonadaceae bacterium UBA1001 | reverse complement strand
GCTGATCGCCGCCCAGCCGCAGCGCTTTGCCGGGACCATCCTGGCCGAACTGCGCGGGGTCACCGACGAGGCCGGCCATTCGCCATTCTGGGAGGCGGTCGGCAGCCATTTCTTCCGGATGACCTTCGAGGAGGCCGATCGGCTGTCCAGCGGCCCGCAGGCGCAGTTCCTGCTGGACCTGATGCCGCGCTTTCCGATCTATGTGGACCTTCTGCCCGAAGCCGCACGCGCGGTGATCGGCCAACCGCATGTCGAGGGGGCGGGGGCCTATCGGCTGCTGCTTGCGGAAGGGTTCACTTATGGCCGCGTGGTGGATGTCTTCGACGCGGGTCCCCTGGTGTCGGCCCGCCGCGACCAGCTGGAGACGGTCCGACGCAGCCGCGTCCTGCGCGCCCGGGCAGGGGCGGGCCAGACACGCGCGCTGGTTTCCGCCGGCGAGGCCGCCAGCTTCCGGGTCACGCTGACGCATGTGGGCGCCGAGGACGGGCTGGGCGCGATCGTCATCGCCCCCGAAGCGCTGCGCGCGCTGGACGTCACAGAAGGCGACCCCGTGATGGTGAGGGAAATCTGATGGACGCCGGGCAGCACGAAAGTTTCCAGACAACCGATCCGGCGACGGGCGAAGCGGTTGCCCGCTATCGGGTCGCGTCGCCGCGCGATGTGGCCGACGCCGTGGCGCGCGCCCACGCGGCCTTTGCCACTTGGCGCACCACCCCAATCGAGCAACGCCGCGAGATCGCCACCCGGTTTGCCGCCGGCCTCGCCGCGCGCAAGCCCGACCTTGCCCGCCTGATCAGCCGCGAGACCGGCAAGGTCGCCTGGGAGAGCGAAGCCGAGATCGACACCATGGTCGCAAAGGTCGGCCTGTCGATCCGCTCTCAGGACGAGCGCGCCGGCCAGCGCGACGATCCGACCGCCTTCGGCCGGGCGGCGCTGCGCCATCGGCCCCATGGGGTGCTGGCCGTGCTGGGGCCGTACAATTTTCCTGGCCACCTGCCCAATGGCCACATCGTGCCGGCGCTCCTGGCGGGGAACACGGTGGTGCTGAAGCCCAGCGAGATCGCGCCGGGCATCGCCCACGCCATGGCCGACGCCTGGCGGGAGGGGGGGCTGCCGGACGGGGTGCTCGAGGTGGTGGACGGCGCGCGTGCGACCGGCGAGGCCCTGCTGGACAGCGACATCGCGGGTGTCCTCTTCACCGGGTCGGCCACCACGGGTGTGGCGATCCACCAGCGGTTTGCCGGACGCCCCGAGGTCATCCTGGCGCTGGAAATGGGCGGCAACAACGCGCTGATCGCCTGGCAGCCGGCCGATCCCGAGGCGGTGGCCTCGATCGTGGTGCAATCCGCCTTCATCACCACCGGCCAGAGGTGCTCGTGTGCGCGGCGGCTGATCCTGCCGCGCGGGGTGTGGGGTGACCGGGTGCTGGAAGCGGTGGTGGCGCTGGCGCGGCAATTGCCGTTCGGGCCGTGGGATGCCGCTCCCGCCCCGTTTGCCGGGCCCCTGGTCTCGCAGGGGGCAGCCGCACGGGCGCTGGTTCAGGTCCAGGACCGCATTGCGGCCGGGGCGACGCCCCTGCTGGAGGGTGTGCGCGATGGCGCCTTCCTGTCGCTGGCGATCTCCGAGGTCACGGCCGTGCAGACCCCCGACGAGGAGGTGTTCGC
Source organism: Hyphomonadaceae bacterium UBA1001 (assembly GCA_002291875.1). Lineage (GTDB taxonomy): Bacteria > Pseudomonadota > Alphaproteobacteria > Caulobacterales > Aquidulcibacteraceae > UBA1001. The sequence continues at coordinate 2,301 of DBAV01000218.1, read as the reverse complement.
GCCCTATCTCGAGGTCAGGCGGGTGTCGGATTTCGACGAGGCGCTGAAGGTGGCCAACGCCACCCGCTTCGGGCTGTCGGGCGCACTGGTCAGCGACGATCCGGCGCTGTGGGAACGCGCGCAGGCCGAGATGCGCGCAGGCGTGCTGAACCTCAACCGACCGACGACCGGAGCCTCCGGCGCGCTGCCATTTGGCGGGCCGGGCCTGTCGGGCAATCTGCGCCCCAGCGCCTGGTACGCGGCCGATTACTGCGCGTGGCCGATGGCGATGCAGGTGGCCGCCACCGCACAGATGCTGGCCGTGCCGGGTCTTGCGCAGCAGGCGCGCTGAGGATGGCGGTCGAAATCAATTTCGACGGCTTGGTCGGGCCGACGCACAACTTTGCCGGCCTGTCGCTGGGCAATATCGCCAGCGACACCAATCGGGGACTGGTATCGCGCCCGCGCGAGGCGGCCCTGCAGGGGCTGGGCAAGATGCGCCTGTTGCTGGAGCGCGGCTGCGTGCAGGGGGTGCTGCCGCCCCAGCCGCGGCCAGTGTTTGCTCTGTTGCGGGCGGCCGGTTTCGGCGGGCCTGTGGACTCCATGCTGCGCGATGCCGCGCGTGAGGCGCCGGCTCTGGTGCGTGCGGCATGGTCGGCGTCGGCCATGTGGACGGCCAATGCCGCGACGGTCTCGCCGTCCGCCGACACCTGGGATGCGCGCCTGCATCTGAGCGTCGCCAATCTGTCGACGATGCTGCACCGCAGCCTCGAAGCGCCCTTCACGGCGGCCGTGCTGCGCACCGTGTTCGGCCAAGCGGCCCAGGTGCATGATGCCTTGCCCGGCCATGCCAGCTTCTCGGACGAGGGCGCGGCCAACCACATGCGCCTTGCGCCCGAGCACGGCGCACCGGGGATCGAGGTCTTCGTTCACGGGCCCGACCGGGGCGCTGCGGCGGGGCGCTTTCCGGACCGGCAGGGGATCGAGGCCTGCCGTGCGATCGCCCGCCGGCACGGGCTGGATGCGGGGCGCACGGTGTTCCTGGCCCAATCCGCGCGCGCGATCGACGCCGGAGCCTTCCACAATGATGTGGTGGCAGTCGCCCATCGGGACCTGCTGTTCGCGCACGAGGACGCCTTTGACGGCGCGCCTGCGCAAGTCGAGGCAACCCTGACCCGGGCCGCGGGCCGCGCTGGCTTTGAGCCGCGGTTTGCCTGGACGCGCCGCGAAGAGCTGAGCCTTGATGAGGCAGTCGCCAGCTATCTGTTCAACTCGCAGGTGCTGGACGGGCCCGGCGGCGGGCTGTGGCTGCTGTGCCCGCATGAGGTCGCCGAGAACCCGGCCGCGCGGCGGGTGGTGGACGGGCTGTGCGGACACGGCGGCCCGTTCAGCCATGTGGAATACCGGCATTTGCGACAGAGCATGCGCAATGGCGGCGGGCCCGCCTGTCTGAGGCTGAGGGTGGTGGCCACCGATGCCGAGCGTGCGGGCATCCACCCGGCCTTCGTTCTGGACCATGCCCGCATCGACGCGCTGGAGGGCTGGGTCACCCATTGGTATCGCGAGCAAATCGCGGGCGAGGACCTCGCGGATGCGGCGCTGGCCCGCGAGGCGATGGCGGCGCTGGGGGCCCTGCGCGACATCCTGCCGCTGCCGCCCTCGTGGTTTGCCGAAGGAGCAGGGACATGAAGCCCGTCCTTTATGACTATTGGCGTTCGTCCGCGGCCTATCGGGTGCGCATCGCGCTGCACCTGAAGGGGGTCGCGTTCGATCAGATTGCCGTGGACATCAATCCGGCGGTCAGCGAACAGGCCGGACCTGCCTTCCGGGCCATCAACCCGCAGGGGCGGGTGCCCGCGCTGGACATCGGTGCGGGCGTGGTCCTGACCCAGTCGCTGGCCATCATCGACTGGCTTGACGCCAGCGTGCCCGAGCCCGCCCTGCTTCCGGCCGACATCGTGTTGGCGGCACGGGTGCGCGCCTTCGCCCTGACCATCGCGTGCGACATCCACCCGCTGAACAACCTTGCGCCGCTGGCCTATCTGCGCACAGCCTTCGGTGCGGACGAGGCGGCGGTGAACGCCTGGTACCATCACTGGATCAGCGAGGGGTTTGCTGCGCTGGAACGCATGTCCGAGGACTGGCAGCACCCATGGCTGTCGGGCGAGGCGCCAGGGCTGGCCGAGATCTGCCTGGTGCCGCAGATGGCCAATGCGCGGCGTTTCAAGGTGCCGCTGGACGCTTTTCCGCGCCTTGTGGCGATTGATGCCCGCTGCCTTCAGCTCGAGGCCTTTCAGCGCGCCGCGCCCGAGCGTCAGCCCG
>DBAV01000030.1 GCA_002291875.1 Hyphomonadaceae bacterium UBA1001 | reverse complement strand
ACCACCTTGCCCTTGCCCTCGTCACCCCACTGGGCGCCGACGACCACCACATTGCCCACGCCAGACCCCCATGTCGCGGCGGATCAATCGCCAAAGCGCCAGCCGATCTTGATGCCGATATTGTCGAGCCCCTCGTTACGGCCCTGCCCAAGGATCTGTCCATGCGAGAGATGTTCGTACACCAGTTCAGCGCTCCAGCGTGCGCCGACCCGCGTGCCGATCGCGACATGGGTGCGGAAAAGGTCTCGCGAACCCAGGATGGTACGCGTGCGGTCCCGCTCTATCCGCACGGGATCGCCCGGGTCGTCAGGCAGTGTCGTGATGCCGTCATGCACCACATAGCCCAAGCCGCCTTCGACATAGGGCCCGCGCGTCGGCTCGAGCCGCCAGGCCAGTCCGGCACCGGCAAAGCTGGTATCGCCGGCCAGGTTCACCGACGCCAGCACCCACGGCCTCGGACTGCCCAAAGGGCGCAAGAGGTCCGGTGCGTCAAAGCTGGCCTGAAGCGACACGGACGGGCCGTTTTCCTTGCCGCCGCGATTCTCATTGCCCAGGTCGAGGTCATGCGCCATCAGCCCCACCCTGGCTTCGGCCGCCATCGCGGGCATGTTCGTGCCGAGCGCGGCAAGCACGCCCACCGTGCCCGCCAGCATGCCGATTCGCAGATTTGTCATTTCAGCCCCTTGTCCCCCGCTTCCGCGATGAACCGGGTCGGCGCGGCTTGCAAGGGGAGCGCGGTGCCTCGAAACGACAAGGGGGGCGGAGACATCGCGCCTCCACCCCCCGATATCGCGGTCAGGCCGCGGGTCAGAACGACTTGCCGACCGTGATCTGCCAGGTGCGCGGTGCGCCGTAATAGGCGGTCCTGATGCCGCCGACCGATGCGAACTCCTGTGCGTCGGTCTTGTAGACCTCGTCGGTGATGTTCTGGACGCCGGCAATGATGCGCACGCCCTGGTCCGGCAGGGCCCAGGCAATGCTGGCGTTCACCAGCGTCGCGGCCTCGTCGCGCAGTTCGGGCACGTCCTCGACCGACAGGTTGATTTCCGAGCGGTAGGAGACATCGCCCGCCAGTGTCACCACGCCGGCATTTGCCAGATCAATATCCCACGCCGCGCCGATCCGGCCCGTCACGTCGGGCGAGAAGGCTGGCGTGCGGCTGGTCAGGTCGGTGCCGTCACCTGCACGGAACTCGCCATATTCGGAATTCAGCACGCCCAGGCTGGCATTCAACGTCAGCGGATCGATCGGGCGGGCGCGCAGCTCGAACTCGGCGCCGAAAATCCGCAGCTCGGCCGCGTTCTCGACCCCCAGGTCCGCCGAGATCGGATCGGCCCCCAATGTCCGCCGCGCCTGGAAATCGCGGTAGTCGTTGTAGAACGCCGCCGCGTTGAAGATCACCCGGCCATCAGCCAGCGTCGACTTCACCCCCGCTTCGAACGAGTCCACGGTTTCGGGCCGGAAGACGATGTTGTTCGCGGGCGAATTGGCCCGGCCATTGAACCCGCCGGACTTGAAGCCCTGGGCATAGCGCGCATAGCCCATGATGGTGTCGGTGAAGTCATAGTCCAGCGTGACCTGGGGCGACAGGTCTGCCCAGCTCTCGGCCACGTCGAAGGCAAAGGTGGTGGCGGGCCCGAGCGTGGTCGTCGTGAAGCGGCGATATTCCTTGCGTTCGAAGGTTCCGCGCAGGCCCAGCGACAGGTTCAGCCGCTCGGTCAGCGCCCAGGTGCCGTCCGCATAGGCCGCCCACGACTCCAGCGCCTGGCGGTCGGTGATGTCGCGCCGGAAGCCGATCGGAACACCGAACGCCAGAAGGTCGTTGGCAAAGGCGGTCTGCCGGCTGGCCAGGTCCTCGGTCATGGCAAACAGTCCGCCCACCAGGCGCAGCCGGTCGGACGTCCAGTTCAGCTGAAGCTCCTGGCTGAACTGTTCCTGATCGACGCCGACGAACACGTCACCCAGTTCGAACTGGGTCGCATCGATATCGATGAAGTCGTCATGGCGCAGGTCACGCCAGGCCGTGATCGAGCGCAGACGCAGATTTTCGGTGAAATCAAGGTCCATCGTCGCCGATGTGCCCTTGTGGATCAGGTCGTTCTCGTTCGGCAGGCGCGGGGTGGTCGCGGTGCGGAAATCAAAGTCGCCCGTCTCGGGAACAGCCAGGATGGTGATGCGGCCCGGATTGCCGACCGGCAGGGCCAGATTGGTACGGAACAGCGGCGCCTCGGCCCGGCCTACCGTCATGTTCGGCGTTTCGTGGGTGTAGTCGGCATTCACGCGCAGGCTGAACACGTCGTTCGGCGCCCACAGCACCGACAGGCGCCCCGCGATCGTCTCGCGGTTGTTGTACTCGCGGCCGGGCGTCACCGGGTCGGTCACGAACCCGTCGCGTCGGGCGCCGAAGATCGAGGCGTGGACACCCAGCTCGCCCTCGACCAGCGCGATCGAGCCCGACGCGCGGACCTGCTGAAGGTTGAAGTCACCGACCGTGCCCGCGATGTCGGCGCGCCAGCCTTCCAGGACCGGGCGCGCCGTGGTGATGCGGATCGCACCGCCAATCGTGTTCTTGCCATAGAGCGTACCCTGTGGGCCGCGCAGGACCTCGACCGAGGTGATGTCCACGACGTCCAGCAGTGCTCCGCGAATGCGCGACAGGAACACGTCGTCCACATAGATCCCGACACCCGGATCGAAGGTCGACAGCGCGTCGGGCTGTCCGATACCGCGGATGAAGACGTTGGCCGACGAATTGGACCCGCGGCCCTGAACGATGTTCAGGTTCGGCACCGCGCCCTGCAGTGCGCCGATGTTTTCCGCCTGGCGCGCCTCGAGTTCCTCGCCGCTGAAGGCGGTGATGGCGACGGGCACGTCCTGCAGGCGTTCTTCGGTGCGGCGAGCGGTGACGACGATCTCGGCCTCCTCGAGCGGCCCGGCTCCCTCCTGCGCCGACGCAGCGGGCACCATCAGCGCGGGCGCGAGGGCGAAGATCGAGACGGTGGCCAGCGCTGCCAGACCGGATGCGCGGGCGGTGATGGACATGCGGACCCCCATGGATTCGTTACACGCTGGCTCTATGCGAAACTGTCCGCAGGCTGGTCAAGCCGCCAGGCATGTGCGTCCTGCGCACCATTGCGCGGGCGTGTCCGGCACGCCACGTCCGCCCCAGGGCGTCCGAGGTCGGGGCTGGAGGGTTGCATGGAACATGAAGTGCGCATGGTGGCCGCCAATGGGCTTGGCTTCGAGACCCTGGTGGCGGGCACGGGCGGCAGCCGGTTTGCACTCCTGCTGCATGGCTTTCCCGAGCATTTTGTATCGTGGCGGGCACAGGTCGAACCGCTGGTCAGGGCTGGATACGAGGTGTGGGCTCCGAACCAGCGCGGCTATGGGGCCAGCTCGGGTCCGCACGGGGTGGCGCACTATGCGATCGATCATCTGACGGCTGATGCGGCCGCCCTGATCGATGTCGGCGCGAATGGTCGCCCGGTCACGCTGATCGCCCATGACTGGGGCGCGATCGTCGCGTGGGCGCTGGCGGCAGATCGCCTGCGCCACCTCGAGCGGCTGGTGGTGATGAACGTTCCCCATCCGGCCGTCATGGCCGAGGGGCTGCGCCGTCCGCGTCAGATGTTGCGCTCCTGGTATGTGTTCGCATTCCAGGTTCCCGGCCTGCCCGAAGCGGTGCTGGGTGCAAACGGTGCGCGCACCATCCGCGATGTCATCCTCAAGAGTGCCCGCCGAACCGGGCATTTCGACGAGGCGACGCTGGCCACCTATGTCGCCAACGCGGCACGGCCGGGCGGGCTGACCGCCATGATCAACTGGTATCGGGCGGCCATGGCCGGCGGTTTCGAGCGCTTCAGGCGCGGCCGGGTGCTTCCGATTGACGTGCCGACCCAGATGATCTGGGGCGAGGAGGATGTGGCACTGGGCGTGGAACTGACCGAAGGGTATCAAGGTCTTGTCAGTGACTTCACGCTGCGGCGCCTGCCGGGGGTTGGTCACTGGGTCCAGCAGGAAGCGCCGGACGAGGTGAACGCCATCCTGCTGGACTGGCTGACCACACCGCGATCGTGAAGATCAGGCCCCTTGCCGCGAGGCAAAGGGTTGCACAGATCGCTGCGGCGGGGTCGAAAGCAGAGGATGAATGCGATGTTTGCGAAATGCGCGCGGACGGCCCTGATCCTGTTCGTTGCTGCTGCCACCCTCGCGGCGTGCGCAACGCCCGCGCCCTATCGTGAAGCGCCGCGCCCCGGTGCGACCGGCTATTCCGAGGAGCGGATCGAGGAAAACCGCTATCGCGTGGTGTTCCAGGGCGACTCGCTGACCGATGTAGAGCGCGTCGAGGATTTTGTGCTCTTCCGCGCGGCCGAACTGACGCTGCAGCGCGGGTTCGACCATTTTGTCGTGTCCGCACGCACAACCACGTCCGAAGACCGCATCCAGTCGTTTGGCCCGCGCCGCTCGAGCCTTTGGCTGGATTACGCGTTCTGGCATCCGCGCTTTGGCTGGCTTGGCTATCGCGACCCGTTCTTCGACGATTTCACTTCGTTCCGCGAGGTGTCGCGCTATCGTGCTTCGGCCGAAATCACGATGGCCCGCGGTCCCAAGCCTGCGGACAATGCGCTGGCCTTCGACGCGCGCGACGTGGAACGCTCGATCGGACCGCGCGTGACGCGGCCCACCCCTCGCTGAGCGCCTCTGTCGCTGGGCGCTTCAGCCGCAGTCGAGTGCGGCGACCCGGCCCTGGGGATCAAGCCGCACATTGAGGCGGTCGGGAAGGAAATCCATGGTCACCTGACAATCATGGCAGACGACGCGCGCACCGCGCGGCAGGCTGCTCCGGTCGATGGCGTCGCCCGGGCGTCCGATCAGCGCCGCATGAGCGGCCGCACCACATGTGTCGGACCCGCCGGGGGTCAGTTCGGTGCCCGCCTCGGCGACGGGCGGCGCATCGGCCACCGCGTCATCGATCGGGCCGGTGCCACAGCCCGCCAGCGCCGCCGCCATCCCGGCGACCAACCATAAGCGAAACGTCATATTGTCTCTCTCCATGACCGTGGCCCCAGTGGGCGCCCGGATCGCGGCACTGGCATGGCGTCAGATGTCCGCATAAACCGAAGTTTCAGCCCCCGCGCCCGGGTGGGTGACCGCGCCCAGATGGGCGGGGCCCACGCTCTGGGCGTATTTCCACAGCGCGCCCGAGCCGAACCGTTGGGGCGGCGGGGTCCATCCTGCCCGCCGGCGTTCCAGTTCGTCCGCGGCAACTTCAAGTTCGATCGTGCCTGCCATGGCGTCGATGGCGATGACGTCACCGTCGCGCACCAGGGCGATGGGCCCGCCCTCCTGCGCCTCGGGTCCGACGTGGCCGATGCACATGCCGCGGGTTGCACCCGAAAAGCGGCCGTCCGTAATCAGCGCGACATCACCGCCAGTGCCCTGACCGTAGAGCGCGGCGGTGGTCGAGAGCATTTCGCGCATCCCGGGCCCGCCCTTTGGCCCCTCATAGCGGATGACCAACACCTCGCCAGTCCGGTAGTCCTGGCGCGAGACCGCCTCGAAACAGGCTTCTTCGCTGTCGAACACGCGCGCCGGTCCACGAAAGGACAGCCGCTCGAGACCGGCGACCTTCACGATCGCGCCGTCGGGCGCCAGCGAGCCCCACAGCCCCACGACGCCGCCATTGGACGTGATCGGTTTGGACACGGGATAGATCACGCGCTGATCGGCGTTCCAGGTCAGGCGTTCGATATTCTCTGCCAGCGTGCGGCCGGTGACCGTCATGCAGTCGCCATGCAGCAGGCCATGATCCAGCAAGGTGCGCATCAGCATGGGCACCCCGCCGGCCTCGCCCATGTCCTTGGCGACATATTGCCCGCCAGGCTGAAGGTCGGCGATCCACGGCGTGCGGGCAAAGACCTGGGCAACATCGCGCAGGGTGAAGACGATCCCCGCCTCGTGCGCCATCGCCGGCAGATGCAGCGCCGCATTGGTCGAGCCCCCGGTGGCGGCAACCACGATGGCCGCATTCTCGAACGCTTTGCGGGTGCAGATGTCGCGGGGGCGCAGCCCGCGTTCGAGCAGGGCCACCACGGCCTCGCCTGCGGCACGGGCATGCCCCTCACGGTCGGGAAAGGGCGCCGGCAGCGCCGACGACAGGGGCAAGGCAAGGCCGATTGCCTCGGACACGCAGGCCATGGTGTTGGCGGTGTACTGGCCACCGCAGGCGCCGTCGCCGGGACAGGCCACCCGCTCGAGCGCGCACAGGTCCTCGAGCGACATGCCCCCCGCCGCGTGCGAGCCCACCGCCTCGAACACGTCCTTGATGTTGACCGGGCGGCCCCGGAACTCGCCGGGCAGGATCGATCCGCCATAGAGGAACACCGAGGGCACGTTCAGGCGCAGCATCGCCATCATCATGCCGGGCAGGCTCTTGTCGCAGCCGGCGACCCCGACCAGCGCGTCATAGGCGTGTCCGCGCATGGTCAGTTCGACCGAGTCGGCGATCACGTCACGAGAGGGCAGCGACGAGCGCATGCCCTCATGCCCCATGGCGATCCCGTCGGTAACGGTGATGGTGTTGAATACGCGCGGGGTAGCGCCGGCCGCCGTCACGCCCTGAGCGGCCCACTGTCCCTGGCGCATCAGCGCGGTGTTGCAGGGCGCCGCCTCGTTCCAGCAGGTCGCCACGCCCACCAGCGGCTGCTCGATCTCGCGCGTGCCCAGCCCCATCGCATAGAAATACGATCGATGGGGCGCGCGCTGCGGCCCCTCGGTCACATGGCGCGACGGCAGCTTTGACTTGTCCCAGCGTGACTGTCGGCCCATGGCCCCACCCCCTTCGGACCCCAGTGGTCCAACACGGGGCTAGGCGCACGCCGTGGGCGGCGCAAGAGAGGTTCGCCCGCCTGCGCCGCCAGGGCCCGCGTGTCACACCATTTCAGGTTCCTTGGGGGCAGCGGTGCCGCCCGGCGAAGACTGGTCCTCGATGTACTCGAACACCAGCCGGGTGGCGTCGGTGGGGTCGATGTCCACCTTGACCAGACCGCCATTCTTCAGGCGTCCGAACAAGAGCTCGTCCACCATCGGCTTCTTGACGTGTTCCTGGATAGTGCGGGCCAGCGGGCGTGCGCCAAAGGCCGGATCATAGCCCTTGTCCGCCAGCCAGTCGGCCGCGGCGTCGGACACCTGGATCGACACGTGACGCTCGCCCAGCTGGTTTTCAAGCTGAAGCACGAACTTCTGCACCACGTTTCGGATGATGTCGCGGGTCAGGCCCGCAAACTGCACCGTCGCGTCCAGCCGGTTGCGGAATTCGGGAGTGAAGAGGCGTTTGATTGCTTCCTCGTTCTCCTCTTCCTTGGCACCGCGGCCGAACCCGATGCCCTGCTTGGCCGCGTCGGCCGCGCCGGCGTTGGTGGTCATGATCAGGATCACGTTTCGGAAGTCGATCTTCTTGCCGTTCGAGTCGGTCAGCGTGCCATTGTCCATCACCTGCAACAGGATGTTGAAGATGTCGGGGTGCGCCTTTTCGATCTCGTCGAGCAGCAGCACCGAATGGGGGTGCTGGTCGACCGCATCCGACAGAAGGCCGCCCTGGTCAAAGCCGACATAGCCCGGCGGGGCGCCGATCAGGCGGCTGACTGTGTGGCGTTCCATGTATTCGGACATGTCGAAACGCAGCAGTTCGACGCCCATGATCTTGGCCAGCTGGCGCGCCACCTCGGTCTTGCCGACCCCGGTGGGACCGGCGAACAGATAGCACCCGATCGGCTTGTTGGGCTCGCGCAGGCCCGCGCGTGCCATCTTGATCGCTGCCGACAGCGACTCGATCGCCCGATCCTGGCCGAAGACCCCGCGCTTGAGATCGATTTCCAGGTTGCGCAGCATTTCGGAGTCGTCGGTCGAGACGGTCTTGGCCGGTATGCGCGCCATGCGTGCGATGGTGGTTTCCACCTCTTCGACACCGATGGTCTTCTTGCGCTGCTCGGCGGGCAGCAACATCTGGCTGGCGCCGGTCTCGTCGATCACGTCGATCGCCTTGTCGGGCAGCTTGCGGTCGCCCATGTAGCGCGCCGAAAGCTCGACTGCGGCCTTGATCGCATCGTCGGTGTACTCGACCTTGTGGAACTCCTCGAAATACGGCTTGAGACCGGCGAGGATCTTGATCGCGTCGGGGACCGATGGCTCGTTGACGTCGATCTTCTGGAACCGGCGGGCCAGCGCGCGGTCCTTTTCAAAGTGCTGGCGGTATTCCTTGTAGGTGGTCGAGCCCATGCAGCGCAGGCCGCCGCTCTGCAGCGCGGGCTTCAGCAGGTTGGACGCGTCCATGGCGCCGCCCGAGGTGGCCCCCGCCCCGATCACGGTATGGATCTCGTCGATGAAGAGAATCGCCTTGGGGTGCGCCTCGAGTTCCTTCATCACCTGCTTCAGGCGCTCTTCAAAATCACCGCGATAGCGCGTGCCGGCCAGCAGCGCGCCCATGTCGAGCGAGAAGATGGTCGTGTCGTTCAGCACATCCGGCACGTCGCCTTCATTGATCCGGCGCGCCAGGCCCTCGGCAATCGCTGTCTTGCCCACGCCCGGATCGCCCACCAGCAGCGGGTTGTTCTTCTGGCGGCGGCACAGGATCTGGATGGCGCGTTCCACCTCCATCTGCCGGCCGATCAGCGGATCGACCTTGCCGTCGGCGGCCTTGCGATTGAGGTCGACGCAATAGGTCGCAAGAGCCTCGCCCTGCCCTTTCTGCCCACCCTGGCGCTCGTCGGCCTCGTCGGTCTGGCCGCTGCCCCGCACCGGGCGCTGCTTGTTGGTGTCCGGTTTGCGGCCGATTCCATGGGCAATGTAGTTCACCGCATCATAGCGGGTCATTTCCTGTTGCTGCAGGAAGTGCGCGGCCTGGCTCTCGCGCTCGGAGAACAGCGCCACCAGCACGCTGGCCCCCGTGACGTATTGCTGGCCCGAGGAATCGACGTGCAGCATCGCACGCTGGATGACCCGGTTGAATCCGGCAGTGGCCCTCGGCGCATCGCTGGAGTCGACGACGATGTTGTCCAGATGGTTGTCGATATAGTCGACCAGATCGGTGCGCAGGCGCTCGAGATCCACCTTGCACGCGGTCATCACCTGGGCGGCGTCGTCGTCATCGATCAGCGAGGTCAGCAGGTGTTCCAGGGTGACATATTCGTGCCGGCGCTGGGTGGCGAGCACGACCGCACGCTGGAGAGTCGCCTCGAGGGTCTTGGAGAAAGTCGCCACGGCCTAATCCTTTTCCATCACGCACTGCAGGGGGTGCTCATTTCGGCGGGCGAGATCCATGACCTGGAGCACCTTGGTTTCGGCGACCTCGTAGGTATAGACCCCGCACACGCCCACGCCATTCTGGTGCACGTGCAGCATGACGCGGATCGCGTCCTCGGCGGACTTGTTGAAGAAGCGCTCGAGGACGTAGACGACGAACTCCATCGGGGTGTAGTCGTCATTCAGCAGCAGAACCCGGTAGAGCGAGGGCTTTTTCGTCTCCGGCTTGGTGCGCGTGACGACCCCCACCCCCTGCTGTGGTCCATCGTCGTCGGGACGCCGCTCGCTCATGGCCGGCCAGTCTCTCCTGCAGAGGCCGGAATTCGCCAGAATCCCGCGACGCCTCAATCCCTAAGATATGGATTTCGTTCCGGCGGGGAAGGGCCGGCATGTGACATGTGATGGCAGCCGACCGCCTCATGCCCTACCAGAGGGCACATTGGTGAACAGTCAGGCGCGCAGCCGCGCGCTTTCAGAGGACAGCGGCAGGCACAACGCAAAACGGCCCGGCATGGGCCGGGCCGTTCGCGAGGCGGTTTGACCGGCAGCCGCAACGCGGCGGCGCCGATCACCGGGATCAGCGGACCTGCAGGCGCGAGGCGACCGAGGTCATGCGCTCGGAGAACGGCTTGATCGCGTCCTTCTGCACCGAGGTCATCAGCTCGGCCATGTGGTTCAGCTCGGCCAGGTAGGCGTCGACCGCGCCCTTGGCAAAGTCGGCCTGCTTTTCCATCAGCTCCTGAAAGCTGCGCGAGGTCGACATGGCGCGCGTGGCGGCCATCGAGGCCTCGACCGAGGCCTTGGTGTAGGCGACGGCCCGGGCGTTCAGAGTCTCGAAGCCGCGGGTGGCGGCGGTGGCCGAAGCAACGACCGCTTCGATGTTTTCCTTGCCGAAAGCCGACAGCTCGGACATCGCGGCCATCGAACGGTCCATGCCCTCACGCACGGCTTCGTTGCCGGCCAGCGACAGGGTTTCGACGGTTTCGTGGGCGGTGGTCTTGCCGTTCTTGCTGGCCATCTCATGTCTCCAGTGGTTGGTTCGGCCCACTTCGGCCCGAACACAGGACGCGCGTCCCAAAACAGAAGCCGGACGAGCCGACCATGCCGCCCATTTCGCATGCTGCACCTGCGAAGTCAAGGCTCATTGTGCGGCGCACACAAACGTTTTTTGCGCCCATCGGGTTCCCCGCTGCACGGACAGGCACAGTGCAGCGGGCACCAACACCGTTGCGGGATAGACAAAGCTGGTCTTCGTGTCGCCCGGGGCACACCGCGACATGGAACAACGCCTTGCTGGGGTGTTCGGTTGCCATTCAGGCTGGCGCACATATTGCTGAAACGTTAGGCGGACATGGCAGCATGTGCCACGTTTTCGCCCGACGCTCTGTTAACCGCTTGGAAGGACGGGGGGACTAGCATTTGATGAAGCCCCGTTTACCGAAAGGTGCCGACGCATGACCCTCAGCCTCGGACTTTTCCGTCCGCTCACCGCCCTTGCCGGGCTGGTCGCGGCCGGCCTGGCCGTGACGGCGCCTGCAGCGGCCGATGGCCGGTATGCCGCGTTCGTCCTCAACGTCGACACCGATGAGGTGATGCACGCGCGCAACGCGAACGAGCTGCGCCATCCTGCGTCCCTGACCAAGATCATGACGCTCTACATGCTGTTCGACGCGCTCGATCGCGGCGAGGTGGCGCTCGATACCGAGATGAATGTCTCGGCGCGGGCAGCCGGCCAGTCGCCCACGCGTCTCGGCCTGCGCGCTGGCCAGACGCTGCGGGTCGAGGACGCCATTCTGGGCCTGGTGACCCGTTCGGCCAATGACGCGTCCGTCGTGATTGCCGAGCATCTCGCCGGTACCGAAGCGGCCTTCGCCCAGCGCATGACCACCCGTGCGCGCGAGCTGGGCATGACCAGCACGGTGTTCACCAACGCCTCGGGCCTGCCGGACCGCCGCCAGGTCACCACCGCGCGCGACCTTGCGGTGATGTCCGAGGCGCTGCTGGTGAACCATCAGGCGCGCTATCACTATTTCTCTACCCAGCGCATGTCGTGGAACGGCACAGCGATCTCGAACCACAATCGCCTGCTTGGGCGCATCGAGGGGGTGGATGGCATCAAGACCGGCTATACCCGCGCTTCGGGCTTCAACCTCTCGACGTCGGCCACGCGCGACGGGCACCGTATCGTTGCGGTGGTGATGGGGGGCGACACCGGCGCGGAACGCGACAACCACATGATCGAGTTGGTCAACGCTGCCTTCACTGAACTCGAGCGGCGCGATCAGGTGCTGGGCCGTGGCACCGGTGGCGGCGTCAGCCCGTTCACAATGGCCTTCGCCCCCGCCTCGCCGGGCGACCTGGGCATCCCCGGCCTCGGCGAAAGCACCTTTGTGGGCATGACCGATCCCAACTCGGTCACGGTGAACTTCGACGCCGTCCTGCCGCGGGCCGGGCGCGCCAGCGAAGACGACGAGGACGCGGCCGAGAACCGTCGCGCATCAAACACGCGCACCCCGCCTCCGGTTCCCAACGTTCCCATCTCCTAGGGCTGTACGTGCAGCCTCACGGAGCGGCGTCGCCTCTGCGCCTGCGCCAGCACCCCACCAGCCGTGCGCCGGGCGATTGGTCGGTGACGGTGGCTGTGCTGGCCGATCGCCAGACGCTCGATCTGGACTTTCGGCTGAGCCCGACCACCACTCCGCTCTGGCCCGAAGCTGCGGCCGCGGTGCATACCGATGGCCTTTGGCGCACCACCTGCTTTGAACTGTTCGTTCGTGACAGCGAGGGCACGGGCTATCGAGAATGGAATTTCTCGCCGTCGGGGGCCTTTGCCGCCTATGCCTTCGACGCCCCGCGCACGGCCATGCGGCCGGTGGACGCCGGCATCGCCATGATGGACACGCGCCCGGACGGGTTGCGCGTGCGCCTCCGGCACGCCGAGGGAACCGCACCGCACCGGGCTGCGCTCGCTGCGGTACTGGATCATCCGACTGCCGGGCCGACCTATTGGGCGCTGCATCATCCACGCGATGTGCCCGATTTTCACGACCAGGCTGGATTCGTGCTCGAACTGCCGTAATCGGTCCGCATGAAGACCGGACTTGACCGCCTGATTTCCGACCCTGCCTTGCGTGCCCCGCTCGAGGGGCGGCGCATCGGACTGGTTGCGCACCCCGCCTCGGTGACTGCCGACCTGCGCCACGCTGCCGACGTCCTCTCTGGCCTCGCGGGCGTGCGCCTGACCGCGGCATTTGGCCCCCAGCACGGCCTGCGTGGGGAAAAGCAGGACAATATGGTCGAGAGTGACGACTTCACCGATCCCGTGCTAGGGATCCCGGTGTTCAGCCTTTACGGCGAAGTGCGCCGCCCGACCGGACAGATGATGTCCACCTTCGATGTCGCCCTGGTCGACCTGCAGGATGTGGGCTGCCGGATCTACACCTTCATCACCACCCTGCTCCATCTGCTGGAAGAGGCTGCGCGGCATGGCCGGGCTGTGTGGGTGCTGGATCGCCCCAATCCGGCGGGCCGCCCCGTCGAAGGCCTGACCCTGCGTGCCGGCCATGAGAGTTTCGTCGGGGCTGGCCCGATGCCGATGCGCCATGGGCTGACCCTTGGCGAGATGGGCGCCTGGTTCGTGCGCCACTTCCGGCTCGATGTCGATTACCGCGTCATCACGATGGAGGGGTATGATCCGGATGCTGCGCCCGGCCATGGCTGGCCGGTGGGCGAACGCGCCTGGGTGAACCCCAGTCCCAATGCGGCGTCATTGAACATGGCGCGCGCCTATGCGGGAACAGTGATGCTGGAGGGGGCGACACTGTCGGAGGGGCGCGGCACCACGCGCCCGCTGGAACTGTTTGGCGCACCCGACATCGACGCGACGGCGCTGCTGGCGCGGATGCAGGCACTTGCGCCCGAATGGCTGGCCGGGTGCCGGCTGCGGCCGTGCTGGTTCGAGCCAACCTTTCACAAGCATGTCGGGCGGCTGTGCTCGGGCCTTCAGATCCATACCGACGATCCCGCCTATGATCACGGCGCCTTCAGGCCGTGGCGCCTGCAGGCGCTGGCGTTCAAGGCATTGCGCCAGCTGGCGCCCGACTATCCGCTGTGGCGCGACTTTCCCTATGAATACACCAGCGGCGTCCTGCCGATCGACGTCATCAATGGCAGCGCCCTGCTGCGCGAATGGGTCGACGATCCCGCTGCCACGCCCGGCGACCTTGATGTCCCCGCCTGCGCCGATGAAGCCGCATGGCACAAGGAACGTGCCTCCGTGCTGCTTTACTGACGACCCTCGTCGCGACGCGGACGCCACAGCCAGAGCAATCCGCCCGCGGCCAGGACAAAGATCAGCCCCTGGTGGGTGGCAATCGCGATGACCGCCAGCCCTGCCAGGCCAGCCGTCCAGGCCAACCGCCTGCGCAGCACCGGATCCTGCCCGCGCCGTGTCACCCGGATTCCGCGCACGCCCATCCCCGCCAGCACGATGGCTGCGAACACGGCGAACGCAATCAGCATGGCGGTGAACATGGCGCCTCTGGACTGCCTGGCGGCCATGGCAATTCGGTGGCGGGCGGGCGCGGGCCGATCAGAAGCCGATCTGCTGGCCCTCCAGCCCCGGCAGCTTGAGGACAATCAGAAGGTCACGCAATTCCTGGCGGGCCGCCACATGGCTCATGGTGAAGGCCAGCTGGCCGCCATCGTCGGTCAGGTCCAGCAAGGTGAGACCATAGGGAAACAGCTGACGGAAGATGACGCGCTCGGACAGGCCCGCCGCCATCCGAAAGCCGATCCGGTTGGCCAGCGACTTCAGGGCATCCCCCACCGCCTGCTTGTTGCGCGCATCAAGCGGTGACATCCGGTTGCGCATCACGATCCAGTCGATCGGACGCCGCGTCGCGGCGGCCTTCTTCTTGCGGCAGTCCCAGACCATTTCAGAGTAAAAGCTGGGCTGGGTAACCTCCAGCGTATCGGGATTGACGTCACCCAGAAGGTCAAAGTCGACAAAGCTGTCATTCAGGGGCGTGATCAGGGTGTCGGCAGCCACGTGGGCCCTGCGCGAGAGGAAGGTGTCGCCGCCCGGGGCATCGATCACCACGAACCGGCAGGTGCGTTGAAGCCGGGCCAGGGTCGAATCGAACAGGGCCAGATCTTCGGCCTCGGCCTGGTCCAGATTGCGGTTTGTCGATGGCTGGATCAGCCCGATTTCGGGCATCACCAGGTCCAGCCGCTTGGAAGCACCATAGGCGGCGCGGTTGTGCAGGTATCGCGACAATGTGCGCTGGCGCAGGTCGAGGTCTATGACCCCCACCCGCACGTCCATCTTCAGCAGGGCAATCGTCAGGTGCATGGCAACGGTCGATTTGCCCGCCCCGCCCTTTTCATTGCCCACCACCACGACATGGGTACCCGGGGGGACGATCGCACGTGTCCCCCCGTTGAGGCCCGCCGTTGCCGGGTTCATCCGATCACCCGTTCCGCACTGACAGGAGCAACCCCGCCGGTGATCGCCTCGTGCAGGCGACGGCCCGAGAAATCATCCACCACGCACTCGGCGCCCATCTGGGCAAGGGCCACACAGCGCACTTCGGCATCGTCGCGGCTGGCGATCGGGCCCACCTTCAGCTCGACCCGAAGCCCGCCGCCCGGCAGCGTCACGCTCTCAAGCCGTGGGTCGAGCCCCGCAAGCAAAGCCCCGTGGCGTTCAACCATCGCCGGCCAGTGCGCCACGGCCTCGGCCGGGTCGGCAAAGCTGGCGAGGCGGACAGCGTGCATGAGGCTGCGCGCGCCCTCGACTGACGGAGCGGGAGCGAATGCCGACCCTGTAGTGTCCGCCGGAGCAATAACAGGATCGGGAACCCCCCACACCGGCTCGAATCGCGCGGTGGGTGTCCCAAGGGCCGTTGCAATCAGGTCAAGGCGTTCGGCGAGGCTGCGCACCTCGGCCTCGGCCGCATGGAGAACGGGGCTGTCAGCCTCCTGAAGGCCGCGCAGTCGCACAGAGAGGTCGGCAGCGACCGTGCGCAGGTCGGCCGTGCCCGCATCGGCGACCGGGTCGGGCGGGGCCTGGGCACCGCGCAACGCGGCCGCGTTGTCGTTGGCGCTTGCCTGGGCCGCGGTCCAGTCCTGGTCATCGGGGACACTGAGACAGCTGCCCTGCATCGCGCCAAGCGTGGCGACAATGGCACCGGCAGCGAGTCGCGGACCTGCGGACAACATGGCTCCTCGATGGCGAGACATGGTTAATCGAGCTTTAACTTCCGCATCCCGTCGACGCCAATCGCCCGGGCACCCGATATCCCATCCTTACCAGGCGCCGATCTCGACAAGGCGCCGCGCCAGTTCCTCGGGCACATCGCCGGCACTGGCGCCCTGCCCCGCGAGGTCAGACGGCGCATCGCCCGGGGCGAGGTAGCGCCACCCCTGAAACGCCCGCCGACGAACCGGGCGAACACGCACTAGGGCCGGGTCGAGCAGGAATTCGCACCGGGTTCGCGCCCCGTCCGGCAGTGTCTCGATGCCGGTGATCGCCTGACGCACCTCGATGATGCCGCGGATGACCCAATACAGCGATCCGCCTGCCAGGACCGCATCGGCCTTGGCCGGCGTCATGCGCGTATTGCACACCGGCACCGCGCTCAGTCCTGCTTCGCGGCGGAAGATGATCTGGCGCCGCTGCCATTCGGCCAGGTCCTCGACACTGTCGGCGCCGACGCAAAGCTTGATGATGTGCATCATGGTGCGCCGGACCTACCGGATTCGCGCCGCCACGACCAATCCGCGCCTCAGTCCGGGGCCGGGACGATGATGTCGCTGTCGGGCGCGCCGCCATGCAGGCGTTCGACCCACGCCCGCCGCACCTCGCGCGCCCGGCCCTGCGCAAGGCTGCCCTTGTCGGTGACCTCGCCGCTGGCCAGGTCCGGCGCATCGGGAAGGA
>DBAV01000202.1:527-3204 GCA_002291875.1 Hyphomonadaceae bacterium UBA1001 | reverse complement strand
CTCCAGCGGTGCGGCTGTGCAGCGCCAGCCCCGCCATCGCGGTGGCCCAGCCCGAATGCAGCCGCGCCAGGGCCGCCAGATTGCGTGCGCGGGCCTCGGGCGTGGGCGGGGAAGCCAGCGGCTGGTCCGTCGGGTCATAGGTGGCACCAAAACAGGCCAGCCGACCGTCGGACGCCAAATAGGTCCCCCGCGAGGCGATCTGCGGCGCAAGCGGGTGGTCCGCCCACTCGATCTGGCCCCGCCGCAGCGTCAGCGGCAGGGCATCAAGGCCGGCGAGGCGGTGCATCCCCGCCCCGGCGGCCAGCACACAGGCCGGCGCCGAGGCCAGGACGGCCCCGCCGGTGTCGCAGGCGGTCCACAGGCCGTCCCGGTGCGCCAGCGTCGCCATGTGCGCGTCCACCCGCCTTGCCCCCGCCCGCCGCATCAGCGCCGCGAGCGCGGCCATCGGGCGCACGACACCTGCACCCTCGATCGCCATGGCGGCGTCAGCCTGGTCGAACCCGTGCGCGGGCGCGGCGCTCAGGCCCTCGACGGGCGGGTCTTCGATCAGGTCCCGCAGGGCCGCCGCATCACAGGCCCGCGCCAGCTCGAGCGCCGCGACTGGTACGAATCCATCCGGCAGCTCTCTCCAGAAGTGCCGCGCGGCCAGCCAGGCGGCCCGGTGCAGGCGTGCGATCGGCCCGTCGTCGCGGTCCAGCCGCGGCGTCATCAGCGCCAGCGGATTGCTGCTGGCACCGGGCGTGCCGGCAATGATGACGGGCGCGAAGCCGCGCCGCGACAGGGCGTCCGCCACACAGGCCCCGGCAACGCCCCCGCCCACCACCAGGACCTCTGCAGGGTGCGCGCGCGCGGCGGGCGGGCCGGCGCGCCTGGCCGTGCTGCGGTGGCGCTTGCCGGCAAAGCCCCGCAGCCGGGTGACGGCAAAGCCTGCTCCTTCCAGGCCCGCGCGCACATGGCCTGCGGCGCTCCAGGTGGCGGCCGTGGCGTCGGGCGCGGACAGGCGCGCCAGATGGCCCATCACCTGCGCCGACCACATCGCGGGATTGCGGGCGGGCGAGAACCCGTCGAGGAACCACGCGTCGATCGGCCCCGATGCCCCCTCGAGCGCCTGCTCGACCGGATCGACATGCAGCACCAGACGCGCGGCGCGGTCGGCCGTCCAGAGGATTTGCGTCCCGCGCGCCGCTGACGGCCAGTGGTCCAGCAGCCAGTCGATGTCCGCACCGAGGTCGGGCGCATGGAGCGCCACGGCCCGCAGGGCCCGCGCCGCGTCTGGCGGACGCAGCGGAAAGCCCTCGATGCTGATGAAGTCCAGCACCGCGCCGGGGCTGCGGCTTGCCCGCCATGCCGCCAGCGCCGCCAGAAAGTTCAGACCGGTGCCAAAGCCCAGCTCACCGATGGCGAACTGCCGCCGACCGGCCCAGCGCGCCGGCAGGCCATTGCCCTCGAGGAAGACCAGCCGCGTCTCGGCCAGGGCATCATGCCCGCTGGCATAGATGTCGCCGAATGCGGTCGCGAACGGCCGGTCCGCCTCGTCCCAGCGCAGCTCGGGCGGGGGCGCCATCCGCACGTGCGGTGCTCCTCAGGGCCGGCCGTGACGATCGAGGATGGCCTGCGCTGCCGCACGGGTGTCGGACCGCGCCAGCGACAGGGCGACATTGGCCGCCAGAAAGCCGATGCGGTCGCCGCAGTCGAAACGCTGGCCCTCATAGAGGAAGGCGTGGAAGGCCTCGGTCCGCATCAGGGCGGCCATGCCGTCGGTCAGCTGGATTTCCCCGCCCGCACCGGGGCCCTGGCGCTCGAGCACCTCGAAGATGCCGGGCTGGAGGACATAGCGGCCCGTAATCGCGATGCGTGAGGGGGCCTCTTCCGGGCGGGGCTTTTCGACCATGCCCGCGACCGGCACGGCGCGCCCCTCGGCCGCGCCGCCCGGGGCGATGACGCCATAGCGCGAAACGTCCTGGGGCGCGACCTCCTCGGCGGCGACGATGTTGCCGCCGTGGCGGGCATGGGCGTCGACCAGCTGGCGCAGGCAGCCCGGCGTGCCGTGGATGATGTCGTCGGGCAGGATGACGGCAAAGGGCTCGTCGCCGACCAGTTCGCGTGCGCACCAGACCGCATGGCCCAGCCCCTGGGGGCGCTGCTGGCGCACAAAGCTCATCTGGCCCGGGGCCGGAAGGTCGGCGGTCAGCGCCTGGAGGGCGGCGTCCTTGCCCTTGTCGGCCAGCGTGCGCTCCAGCTCGAAGGCATGGTCGAAATAGTCCTCGATCATGCCCTTGTTGCGGCCCGTGACGAAGAGGAAGTGCTCGATGCCCGCCTCGCGCGCCTCGTCCACGGCATAGTGGATCAGGGGGCGGTCGACGACCGGCATCATTTCCTTGGGCACCACCTTGGTGGCGGGCAGGAAGCGCGTGCCGAGCCCGGCCACGGGAAACACGCATTTGCGGACGGGTCTGGGCATGGGTGTCCTGTGGGGGTGGGAATGGTGCGCCAGCCCTTCCACGCAGGCCCCAGCGCCGTCAATCTTTGCCCGTCACGGAGCGCCGCACACCAGTGCGGCACGGCCACCGTCTGATGCCGCACTGGTGTGCGGCGGTCCGGTGCGGCGGTCCGGTGCGGCATTTGGAAGGGATGGTGCGACCGAGAGGACTCGAACCTCCACGATGTTACTCGCCAG
>DBAV01000202.1:0-153 GCA_002291875.1 Hyphomonadaceae bacterium UBA1001 | reverse complement strand
GTGCGTCTACCAGTTCCGCCACGGTCGCACGCGGGGTGCGGCGCGCAGGCACGCCGCTCGGAGAGACGGGGCGATAGCCCAACCCCCGATAGCAGGCAAGGCCGGGATGCACGCCTGCCTTGCCGTGCGCGCCGCCGGGCCCATTTTGCGCGC
>DBAV01000151.1 GCA_002291875.1 Hyphomonadaceae bacterium UBA1001 | reverse complement strand
AAGCTGGCCGAAGCCTATGGCTGCGTCGGCATTCGGGCCGAGACGCCCGGCGAACTGGATGACGCGATCCTCAGGATGATCGACACGCCTCGCCCGGTGATCTTCGACTGTCGGGTCGAAAAGGCCGAAAACTGCTTCCCGATGATCCCGTCCGGCGCCGCCCACAACGAGATGCTGCTGGCCGATGATGGCCGTGACCTCGGGACCGCGATCGACGACAGGGGCAAGCAGCTGGTGTGATCGCCTGCCCCCCCGCAACGAACCGTCTGCACAATCCCGGTTTCAGCCCAAGGGACCGCCCATGACCCAGCCCGCATCCGCCTATTTCATTCCCGACGGCCAGGCGCCGGAAATCCGGACCACGCTGGCGGTTGTCGTCGACAACGAGCCGGGCGTCCTGGCCCGTGTGGTCGGGCTGTTTTCAGCGCGCGGCTATAACATCGAAAGCCTGACGGTGGCCGAAACCGACCATACGCGCCACACCTCGCGGATCACGGTGGTCACCTCGGGCACGCCGCAGATCCTCCAGCAGATCCGATCGCAGCTGGATCGCATGGTGGCCGTCCACCGCGTGATCGACTTCCACGGCGATGAGAGTGCCCTGCGACGCGAGCTGGCCCTGATCAAGGTCGCGGGCAAGGGTGAGGCTCGGGTCGAAGCCCTGCGCTTGGCGGATGCGTTCAAGGCGCGGGTGCTGGATGCCACGCTGGACAGTTTCGTCTTCGAGCTGACCGGCGCGCCGCGCAAGCTGGACGATTTCATCGAGCTGATGCGACCGCTTGGACTGGTCGAAGTCAGCCGCACGGGCATCGCGGCCATCCGGCGCGGCGGCGAGGCTCTCTGACGATCAATAGCTTTTGGGCAGGTGCAGCACCCGTTCGGCGATGAAGTTCAGGATCATTTCGCGGCTGACGGGGGCGATCCGGGCGATCATTGCCTCGCGCAGCAGACGCTCGACATGATACTCGCTGGCATATCCCATGCCGCCATGCGTCAGGACCGCCGCCTCGCACGCCCGCCAGCCCGCCTCACCCCCCAGATACTTGGCCGCGTTCGCCTCCGCGCCGCATTCGCGGCCGGCATCATGCAGCGCGGCGGCCTTCCACGCCATCAGGTCGGCAGCCTCGAGGTCGGCCCACGCGCGGGCGAGCGGGTGCTGGATTCCCTGGTTCTGGCCGATCGGGCGGCCGAACACTTCGCGCTCGCGTGCATAGCGCGTCGCGTGCGCCAGAGCCGCACGCCCCAGCCCCACCGCCTCGACGCCGAACAGGACGCGCTCGGGGTTCAGCCCGTGCAGCAGATACCGAAACCCCTGCCCCTCCTCGCCGATGCGGTCTTCGTCCCCGACCTCCAGACCGTCGATGAACAGCGAATTGCACTCGACCGCATGCCGTCCCATTTTCGGGATCGGCCGCGCCTCGATCCTGGTGCGGTCAAATTGCGTATAGAACAGCGTCAGCCCATCGGTGGGCCGCGCCACTTCGGAACGCGCGGTCGTGCGCGCGATCAGCATGATGCGGTTGGCGCGTTGCGCCGCTGTCGTCCAGATCTTGCGCCCGGTGATGCGGTAACCGCCATCGATGCGCTGCGCGCGGGTTTCCAGCCGCGACGTGTCCAGACCCGAATTGGGCTCGGTGACGGCAAAACAGGTCTTGTCTTCGCCCCGGATCAGCGGCGGCAAGAACCGTGCCTTCTGGGCCTCGGTGCCGAACCGCACGATGGGCATCGGTCCGAAGATGTTGATGTGCAGGGCCGAGGCGCCGCTGAACCCCGCGCCGCTTTGCGCAACCGTCTGCATGACGATGGCCGCTTCGGTCAGCCCCAGGCCTGCGCCGCCGAAGTCGGCGGGCATTGCCACGCCAAGCCACCCCCCCTGGGCGATCTCACTGACGAAGTCCTCGGGGAAAATGCCCGTTTGGTCGGTCTGCGCCCAATACTGGTCGTCGAATCGCGCACAGATGCGCTGGACCGCGGCCTGGATCGCGCGCTGCTCGTCCGTGGGGTCGATGGCCAGCATAGAGCGCTCTCAGAGGCCCAGCACCATCTTGGTCATGATGTTGCGCTGGATCTCGTTCGACCCCGCATAAATCGAGGTCTTGCGATAGTTGAAATAGGCCGGCGCAACGGGCGCGGCATGGTCACCAACGGGAAATGTCTGGTTGGTGCGCCCCTGGAGCGGCCCCCAAGTGTCGGCGACGAAAGGCTGGGCTGCGTATCCGACCGCCTCCAGCGCCAGGGCCGAGATAGCCTGCTGGGCCTCCGAGCCGAGGGTCTTCAGCATCGACGCGGCCGCCCCCGCGCGTTCGCCCGCCGAAAGGCGCGAAAAGACCCGCATCTCGTTGGCATCGAGCGCTTCGAGATGGATTTCCGCCTGCGCCAGCTTGCGCGCAAAGTCCTGGTCCGCCAGCAGCGTGCCGCCCCCTGCCGCCTCGTGCGCGGCGATGCGGCGCACCTTTGCCAGCTGGTGGCGCAGACCCGGCGCATAGGCGTTCCCGCGCTCGAACTCGAGCAGATACTTGGCGTAGGTCCAGCCCTTGCCTTCCTCGCCGATGCGGTTCGACACCGGAACCCTGACATTGTCGAAAAAGACCTGGTTGACCTCCTGCTGGCCCGCGACCGGCCCGTCGAGGGTGGGCAGCGCCACCACCTCGATCCCCGGCGAAGTCATGTCCGCCAGCAGGAAGCTGATGCCGTCCTGGGGCTTGGAGTGCTGACCGGTCCGCACCAGCAGGAACATCCAGTCGGCCCACTGCGCATGGGTGGTCCAGATCTTCGAGCCGTTCAGGACATAATGATCCCCATCGCGCACGGCCTTCATCTGAAGCGACGCCAGGTCCGAGCCCGACCCCGGTTCCGAATAGCCCTGACACCACCAGATATCCGAGGACAGGATCGCGGGAAGGTGACGCGCCTTCTGCTCGTCTGATCCAAACGCCATCAGGACCGGTGCGACCATCTTGAGGCCCATGGGCGATACCGGCGGCGTGCCCGCGCGCGCGCACTCCATCTGAAAGATGTATTTCTGGGTCGGCGTCCAACCCGGTCCGCCATATTCGACCGGCCAGTCCGGGGCGGCCCAGCCGCGCGCCGCCAGCAGTTTCTGCCAGCGTACCTGGCCCTCCTTGTCCAGATAGCCGTTCTTGGACAGCGCCATCTGCTGGCGCAGCGCGGGGTCGTAATGGGTGTCGAGCCAGGCACGCACCTCGCGCTGGAATGCAAGATCGTCGGCACTGAAAGACAGGTCCATCGCGGTGTCTCCCAATCCAGGTCGTGTTCAGTTCACTTCGTCGGCGATGGTCATGACGGGCGGCGCGGCCAGCATGGTGCGCAATTGCGCCGACGCGGCAAGGAAATGCGGCTGACTGGCATGACCAGCCAGCGCGGCCTCGTCGGCATAGCGTTCCAGCATCACATAGGTCCCCGCCTCGCCGCGCTTGCGGTGAAGCTGGTAAAGCAAGGCGCCGGGCTCGTTGGCTTTCACCTGGGCCATCAGATCGCGCATCAGCGCCTCGAAGGCTGCTTGCTCGCCGTCCTTCACCTTCAGCTCGGCAACCAGACCGATCATGATGTCCTCCTGCGTCTCGGACGGCGGCACGCTGCCCGCGGGCCGCACGCGCCGCAAGCCTGATGCAGGGTCAGCCCGCTGCGATGTAGCGCATGCAGCGATCGCGAAATGCCGGTAGGGCGCCGTCGGGGTCGGCACCGCCGCCCACCCAGCTGCGATCGCCAACGCTGGCCTTCACCGCGCCTGCCTGAAGGGCATCGAGCACTTCCTGCGAGGCCGGCACCTCGGCATTCAGACGTGCCGTGGCTGCCGATCCGACGACGGTCGCCTCCACCGTGGTACTCCAAGAGCCGGCATCCAGCCTGACGCTGTGGGCGCCATCATTGGGCAGGTCGGTAAAGGCGCGAAGCTGCATCACCAGGGCAGGACGCCCCTCGATGCAGCCGATCGCGATCTGCGGGAGGCCCGTTGCGGTCGAGAGGATCGCGCCAACCTCGCCCTCACCGTCTGCAAGGGCCCAGGTGTAGGGCGCCGCCTGGCACGATGCGACCGTGAACGCCGCCATCAGGGCCGCCGCGCAACGCATCAGGGCGCAACCGGGCAACCGGCTTCGAGCGCGCGGAAGGCCCGCCGCCCATCGCCGCCAACGGCAAGGTCAAAGGTACGCGCGCCTGCGATAAGGGTCACGGTGCGGGCATCGGCCAAGGCTGCAAGCAGTGCGACATCGCGCGGCAGATCGACCAGCACCGTCTCGGCGCCGCTGGCATCCACCATGGTATTCAGCGCCTGCTGGGTGGCGATGAATTCACCGACCTTGAGGCCTGCCAGTTCGATCGGACCGCCCCCGCCAGCGGGTGTGCGCAGCGTGACCCGGACCGTCGGACCCGGCCCGAAACAGGCGAAATCCGCCGCCGGAGGTCGCTCGACGCCGTCGACATCGGTGAAAACCGAGGCCCGGACCGCCCCATCGGGCTCGACCTGGCTGAACCACACCGGGCGGGGACCACTCGCGCACCCTGCGGCCATAAGGATGGCGAGTGCTGCGGGAATCAGGGCGGCAACGCGCATGTCAGTCTCCTGTGTAGTGACCCTGCCGCTTTGCAAGCAGGGCGTCCACGGCCTCGGCGTGATCGAGGGTGTGGTGCATCAGGCCCTGCGCGGCGGCAGACATTTCCATCACCGTTTCAAAGCCCGCAGTCTGCCCCGCCCGCAACAGGGTTTTCGCAAGCCGGACGGCACGCGGCGGCTGGGCGGCGATCCTGTGGGCCAGCGCATGCGCTTCACGCATCAGGGCCTCGGGCGGAACCACCCGCGACACCAGACCCCAGTTCGCGGCTGTCTCTGCATCGACCACATCGCCCGTAAACAAGAGTTCGCTGGCCCGGCTGATGCCGATGATGCGCGGCAGCAGCCACGCGCCCCCGTCGCCCGGAATGAGGCCCAGCTTCAGGAAGGTGACACCGAACCGCGCGTCGGTGGAGGCGATCCGCGTGTCCGCCATGCAGGCCAGATCACAACCCAGCCCGATGGCGGGTCCGTTGACGGCCGCGATCACCGGCATTTCCAGACCCCAGACCGACCGGACGATGCGATGGATGTTATCGCGATACGCGTTGCGGATCTGGTCCGGTCCGCCTGCGAAGGCACCGCTGCGCGCCTGCATCGCCTTGACATTTCCGCCTGCCGAGAACGCCCGCCCTTCACCCGTCAGGATCACCGCGCGAACGTCGGCACGGGCATTCAGGCCAGAGGCCATCTGCGAGAACGCCGCGCCGTCCCCGTCCTCGCCGAGGGCATTCATGCTTGCGGGGCGGCGGATCGTGACGACCGCGACACCGCCCTCGACCACCACCTCCAGCAGGCCCGTCATGTCAGATCCCGTCATTGCGCCCGCGCCAGGACAAACCCCAGACGCGGCGCATGCACGTCGATGGGACCGATCCCGGGAACCAGGCGTCGGACCACGAACTCGTCGTCACTGGCCCGCACCAGCGTGCCCTCAATGGGATCGCGCCCGTAGTCGTCTGCTGCGATGGTGACGCGCTCGCCCGCGCCCGGCTCGCCCAGAAAGCCGTCCGAGACCACGATCGGGTCGGGCAGGTCGCGCCGGGCCGCCTCGACGGCGTCGGCTGGGCTGGCTTCGGCATGGCGCCCATGACCCAGCGCGGCGCACGCCTCTGTCCAGCGGATCAAGGCCGGGTGGCCATCGATCAGGTGGCGGAAGGTGTCGGGACAGTTGCGCTTGAGGAACCACAGCAGGAACCAGGCATGGGCATCGGCAAAGGTCGGGCGCACGCCGCCCAGCCACACCTGATCGCCCAGCGCCCGCGACAGCGCGCACAGCGTGGCGCGCAGTTGCGAAAGTGCATGCGGACGCGTCGAGGCCATGGCCGCCGGATCCAGCGGCCGGCCGCCGGCCAAGGCCTGGCGGTCAGCCAGGAAGGCGGGGGGCATCAGCCTGCCGACTTCGGAAAAGACCACGGTCACAACGGCCTGGAACAGCACCCGGTCGGTGGCAATCTGGAGCAGTTCCGCATGGCCCCCGGCCATCGGCGGATCGGGTACGCGGCGCTCGATCTGGGCCAGGATCAGGCGGGTGTCGAGATAGATGTCCGCCCCCACCTGCAACACCGGAATGCGCCGGTATCCGCCGGTCAACAGCGTCAGCTCGGGCTTGGGCATGATCATGGGCTGGGTCACCCCGACCCAGCGGGCACTCTTGGCGCCCAGCACGAAGCGCACTTTTTCGGCATAGGGCGAGCCATCGTAATGATGCAGCACCAGCGTGGTGTGATCGATGTGCATCGGACCCCCTCATGCGTGCGCACCGCGTGCCCTGGCATGCCTGCACCAGGGCCCCTGCGCAAGGCGACACTGCAAGAGGTCAGATCACTCGGCCGCCATCAGCCGAACGGCCGCCGCG
>DBAV01000072.1 GCA_002291875.1 Hyphomonadaceae bacterium UBA1001 | reverse complement strand
AGCTGGATCGGCGTCAGCGGGTTCTTGATTTCGTGGGCGATGCGGCGGGCCACGTCGCGCCATGCCGCCTGGCGCTGGGCGGCGACCAGGCGGGTCACGCCGTCGAAGGTCAAAACCACACCGTCGGGGCCGGCCTTGCCGCGCACCCGCAACATGACCCTTTCGCGCGGTCCCTGGAGCTCGACCTGGTATTCGCTCTGGGCCGGGTTCTCGCGGACCTGCTGGACCACCTCGGCCAGCTCGGATGCCACCTCGCCGATGCGCCGTCCCAGGAGCTCGCGCGCGGCGGCCCCCAGCAGCAGGGCGGCCGAAGGATTCACCGCGGTCATGACGCCGCGCTGGTCCAGCCCGACCACCCCGGCGCTGACTTCCTGCAGGACGGTCTCGATGAAGCGCGACCGGCGTTCTGCGTCCTCTCGGGCCCCCACCAGCGCGTTGCGCTGGGCCTCGAGGGTCTCGGTCATGCGGTTGAACGCCACGCCCAGTGCGCCGATCTCGTCATGGCTGCGTCCGGGCGGCACGCGGGACGACCAGTCCCCTTCCCCGACCCGCCGGGCGGCCTGCGACAGT
Source organism: Hyphomonadaceae bacterium UBA1001 (assembly GCA_002291875.1). Taxonomy (GTDB): domain Bacteria; phylum Pseudomonadota; class Alphaproteobacteria; order Caulobacterales; family Aquidulcibacteraceae; genus UBA1001. The sequence goes on along the minus strand of DBAV01000072.1, from coordinate 3,650 downwards.
CGCGAGATCGGCACCGCCAGGCGCGAGGCATTGACCAGCGCGAACCATACCGTGCCCAGCAGCACCCAGAGTGCCACTGCCGCATAGGCCGCGCCGAAGGCCTGCTGCAGCTGGTCGCTGCGCGCCTCGGCTGCTCGATAGTCGTTCAGTGCCTGCTGGGCTGCCAGCAATTGCGACAGCATGCCGTTCTCAAAACGCCGCACCACATAAAGGTGCGCATCCTCATAGTCGCGAAGCCGGTAGAGCGCCCAGATCAGGTCCGCCGCCTCGCGCTGGACCAGCAGGACACTGTTGTCACCCGCGGCAGCCAGGTCATCCAGTTGCGGCGCCTCGAACGCGGGCGCGGTGTCGGATTCGGCCCGCGCCAGGATCGCGCCGGACGAGTCGATCAGATAGACGGCGGCGAACCCGCGCAGGATCGCCTGGTCCACCAGATAGCGCCCGAACGCCTCGGGCTCTTCGCGAAACCGGCTCTCGTTCGTATTGAGGTCCTGTGCCATCGCCAGCACATCACCCCGGATGACATTCTGGACTTCGCGCACATTGCTGCCCGCGACGCTGACGACCGTGTTCATCACCGTCGAGACGCGCTCGCCGAACCACTGGTCGATGCCGCGGCTGAATGCGACGGTCAGAAAGCCTGCCACCAGCAGCACGGGCACGACCGCTGCCAGCGAGAACACCGAGATGAACCGCACATGCAGGCGTGCGGGATTTCCTCGGCGACGGCCTGCTGCGATGGTGCGCCAGACGCGTTCGGCCAGCGCAATGGTGAACACGGCCAGCAGCACATAGCCCGCCAGCAGCAGGTTCAGCGTCGTGTCCGCCGCAATGCCCAGCGGCCCGAAGCCCCAGACCGAACTGAGCGCGGGCCCGACGACCAGCACGCCCGCCACGCCGTAGAGCGTGGGCAGCACCAGATTCCGCCACGGGACTGAAACCGCCTGCTTCAAGGTGCCGAAAGCCCTGCCGGTTCGTGTGTTATCGGAACGCAACACCTTGTTGCACTCCGGCCACTATCGGTCAATCCTCTCCCACCTTCAGCCCCAGCATCTGGATCTTCTTGCGCAGCGTGTTCCGGTTCAGCCCCAGCATCGCGGCAGCGCGGATCTGATTGCCCTTGGTTAGGCGCATGGCCCGCACGATCAGCGGGCGCTCGAAGGCCTCGAGCGCCCGATCATAGACCGCGCCATGGGCGTCACGGTCTGACAGCAGGCCGTCGACCATCGTTTCGATCGACGGCGCCGGCGCGGGCGGTGTGATCGGCTGTGTGGCAGGTGGCGATGGTGACGTGCTGGTCAGTGGCTCCGGGGGAGCGGCAGGAATGTCGTCGCGAACGGGCGGAAGGCGCTCGATGACCTCACGCGCGCCGAATCCCGGTCCCGGGCACTCGACCAGAAGCCGGCGCACAAGGTGGGACAGCGTGCGGACATTGGCCGGCAGGGGATGCGCGCACACCACGTCCAGCGCATCGGGCAAGAACGCCTTGGCCGGTTCGTTGGGACGCTGATACCGCACGAGCAGCGCGCGCAGCAGGTCTGCAATGTCCTCGCGCCGCTCGCGCACGGACGGCAGCCGGATGTGGATCGCACCCAGTTCATCACGCGCGTTCACGACCAGGGGATGGCTGGCCTGTCCGCTGCGAAAGCCGAAGGTCAGGCGCAGATCGGGCGCGCCCGCCCCATGCCCGCGGTCACACAGACCCGAAAGGCGCGTCAGGACCCCTGCAGGGGCGGCCTCGCACCCCCTAAAATGCAGGCTGCCGCCGCGAGCCTGCTCGAGTGCACCGGGCCGGCCGTCATGGCCGTGCAGCACCTCTTCGACCCGCTCGCTCGAAAGGCCGGCGATGTCGAGAACGACCATGGGCCCGGACCGCCGTCGGCCCATCGAATGGATATAGCGCGCGGCAAGGTCCTTGCCGGTTCCGGCCTCGCCCTCCAGCATCACCGGCAGGTCCGACGCGATCGCCCAAGCCAGTCCCCGATAGACCGCCTGCATCGCCTCGGATCGTCCCACCAATGACGGAACCGGCGCGCGGACCTCGGGCGCTGCAGGGTCGGCGTGCCAGAATCGCGCGCGGGCCTTGACCATTCCGGGGCTCTCGATGGCCAGTGCGCGCCGCAGGGTCGCCAGCAGTTCGTCGAGGTCAAAGGGTTTGGGGAAGTACTGGAACGCCCCGCCGCGCGCCGCACCGAGAGCCGTTTCGACGGTCCGGCGCCCGGAAATGACGATCACCGGCAGCCCGGGCCGATCCGCGACGAACCCGCCGAGGCGATCGAGCACATTGCCGTCGTCCATCATGACATCGGTGATGACCGCATCACCCTCGCCGTCCCGAATCCACTTGCCCAGCGTCGCAATGTTGCCGGTGGCCCTGACCTCGAAACCCTCATCGCCCAGTGCCCGCGAGAGTACCAGCCGGATGGACGGATCGTCGTCGGCGATCAAAACCTTTCGGGTCATCGCCCTGCCTCGTTTTCCGAACGCAAAGGCAGGAGGATGGCAAAGCGCGTCCGACCTGGGCACGTCTGCACCTCGATCAGGCCATCATGACGCTTGACGATCTCGGCGGTGATGGTCAGCCCCAGGCCCATTCCGCCTGCCTTGGACGAGATGAAGGGGCGAAACAGCAGCGCCCGCCGTCCTTCGTCGATGCCCGGACCGTCATCGGTGACCGATACCTCCACAAGGCCGACACGGTCTGCGTCGGGACGCCGCTGAAGGTGCCGGCCCGCCAGGAAGCGCGTTCCGATCGTCACCCGTCCACCCTCTCCGCAAGCCTCGGCGGCGTTCTTGCCCAGGTTCAGTACGGCCTGGATGATCTGGTCGCGGTCCACCCAAAGCTCGGGGAGTGAGGGGTCGAACTCGGCGTGGACCCGGATCGTGGGATAGCCCGCCCTCAGAAGGTCGACGACGCGCCCGGTCGCGACATGGATGTTTGTGGGCGCGCACTGGGGGCGCTGGAGCATTTCGAGCGCCTCGAGCCGTTCGGTCAACCGTTCGATCCGGTCGGCCTCGTCGCGCACCAGTTGGGCCAGGGCAGAGGCGGACGGATCGGCCGTGCGCATCAGCAATTGTGCGGCCCCCCGGATGCCGGCGAGCGGATTGCGGACTTCGTGCGCGAACCTCTGCGCCACCCCGCGAAGGACTTCTCCGGCCAGGGCGGGATCGTTCTCGACACGCCCTTGGGCTGCGGGCCAAAGCGTCGTCACCGTCAGCCTTTCCTCTGGCAGATGTTCGCACGCCGCATCATAGATCGTCCGGCGGCCAGCACCCTCGTACAGCGCAAGATCGCGCGCCCGCACGGTTCCGGACAGCTGCGCCCGGGCGGCCATCGACACCAGCGGGTGGTCGGGGCCGAACACGCCCTCGAGGCGTTGCTCGCCGCGCCCGGTCGGCAGCACCGGAAGCAGCTGTCGCGCCGCGGCGTTCAGCCAGCAGCGGCCGTCGGGATCGGACAGCACCACTGCCTGCGGCAACGCGTCCAGCAGCCCTGCCATTGTGCCAAGCCGTGCCGACCAGGCCGGCGGAGACAGCGTGGCGACCGTCATGCCGCGCGCGCCCGGCGGGGCTGGGACGTCATCCAGACCTCTGAGATGCTGGCAGCGACCTGCGCGGGGTCATCCGAGCGCAGCGCGCGGCTGCGTGCG
>DBAV01000075.1 GCA_002291875.1 Hyphomonadaceae bacterium UBA1001 | reverse complement strand
GTGGCTGATGGCGGCGGCGCTGGTGCTGGTGCTGGCGGGCGTCGTGCTCTCGCTGCCGCCGATGATGGGCAAGGCCAAGGCGTCGAAGTCGGCGCGCGAGCTCTTCGCGAAAAGCGCGGGCATCAACCTGCTCGCCGGCGCGCGGGTGTTCCTGTTCGGCGCGCGGGACGTGTGGTTCGTCGTGGGCCTGCCGGTGTTCCTCTGCGCCAGCGGCTGGAGCTTCACGATGGTGGGCGGTTTCCTCGCCGCCTGGACCATCGGCTATGGCGTGATCCAGGCCAGCGCACCGGCCTTGGTGGCGCGCAGCGCGAATGGGCTGTCCACCGAGGTGCCGGCGGCGCGGCACTGGTCGCTTGCGCTGGCGCTGGTGCCGATCGCGCTGGCGGCGATGATGGCGCTGGGCGTGCCCCGCGCGGACCTCTTCGTGCCTGTTGGGCTGTGCGTGTTCGGCGTGCTCTTCGCGGTGAACTCCTCCGTCCATTCCTACCTGGTGCTGGCCTATGCGGGCAGCGAGAAGGCGGCGGAGGATGTGGGCTTCTACTACGCCGCCAACGCGGCGGGGCGCTTCCTGGGCACGCTGCTTTCAGGGCTGCTCTACACGCTGGGCGGCCTGCCCGCCTGCCTGATGGGCGCGGCGATGATGCTGCTGGCGTGCTGGGCGCTTTCGCTTGGCTTCCCGGCGCGGCGCTCAGCCGCCGCGTAGCATCGCCGCCAGCGCGGCATCGAGGCCGAGGCTGCCCCGCCCGCGCGGCGGCGCCAGGCTGCCCGCGCTGGGCTTTGGCAGGTTCAGCGCCACCAGCATCTCGGCAAGCTTCACCCCGGCGGCGATGCCATCCACCAGCGGCACCGGCGCCGCGGCTTGCAGCTTCGGCCCCATGCCGGCGAGCGCGGCACCGCCCATCACCACCGCGTCCGCGCCCTCGGCCACCGCGCGCTCGATGCCGGCCAGCACCTTGCGCGCCACGCCGTCGGGGTCGCGCACCGTCTCCTGCGGCGTCGCGTCCACGCCGACGAGCGAGGCGCAGCGCCCGGCGAGGCCATGCTGCGCGATGCGCTCGCGATAGGTCTCCACGCCGCCGAAGGTGACGAGGCCGAAGCGCGCGCCCAGCAGGCAGGCGGCGAAGAGTGCTGACTCCGTCATCCCCACGACCGGGCAGGGCATGAGCTGGCGCGCCGCCTCCAGCGCGGTGTCGTGGCTCACCGCCAGCAGGCAGGCGTCCACCTGGCCCGCGTGCTCGGCCAGCAGCGAGAGCAGCGCGTGGCCGGCGATGATGTTTTCCGCGCGCGTCGCGATCACCTCCGGCCCGAAGCGCGGCGTGGCGGGGATCACCTGCGTGGCGGGTGCGGCGGCCGCGCGCGCGGCGCTCGCACAGAGCGCGGTGATGGCTTCGGTGGTGTTGGCGTTGGCGACGAGCAGGCGCATGATTCTCCCATCAAAGAGGGAAGCCCGATGGAAGCCAAGCTCGACCTGCCCTTCGACGCGGACGCGATGCTCGCCGGGCTGCGCACCTGGGTGGAGTGCGAAAGCCCCACGCATGACGCCGCGGCGGTGAACCGCATGATGGCGCTGGCGGGCCGGCACCTCGCGCTCATGGGCGCCACGGTCGAGATGATCGCCGGTCGCATGGGCTTCGGCAACTGCGTGCGCGCGCGCTTCCCGCACGAAAGCCGGGAGAAGGGCATCCTGGTGCTGGCGCATCTCGACACGGTGCACCCCGTCGGCACGCTCGCGAACGGCCTGCCCTTCCGCCGCGAGGGCGACATCGCCTACGGCCCCGGCATCCAGGACATGAAGGGCGGCACCTACCTGGCCATCGAGGCGATCGGGCAGCTGCTCAAGGCCGGCATCCCCACCTCGCGCCCCGTGACCGTGCTGCTGACCAGCGACGAGGAGGTGGGCAGCCCCTCCACGCGGGACCTGATCGAGGCGGAGGCCGCACGCCACGCCGTGGTGCTGGTGCCCGAGCCGGCGCGCCCCGATGGCGGCGTCGTGACGGGCCGTTATGCGATCGCGCGCTTCAACCTGCGCACCACGGGCCGGCCAAGCCATGCCGGTGCGCGCCTCGCGGAAGGGCGCAGCGCCATCCGCGAGATGGCCAAGCAGATCATCGCCATCGAGGAGATGACGACGGAAAGCTGCACCTTTTCCGTCGGCGTCATCCACGCCGGGCAATGGGTGAACTGCGTGGCCACGCATTGCGACGCCGAGGCGCTCAGCATGGCCAAGCGCCAGGCGGACCTCGACGCCGGCGTGGCGCGGATGCTCGCCCTGCGGCCCACCGGCAACGACGTGCAGCTGACGGTGACGCGCGGCGTGACCCGCCCCGTATGGGAGCCGGACGCCGGCGTGCTGGCGCTGCACGCCAAGGCCGAGGCGCTGGCGCAGCGGCTCGGTTTCGCGCTGCCGCACCAATCCTCGGGCGGCGGTTCGGACGGCAACTTCACGGGCGCGATGGGGATTCCGACGCTGGACGGGCTCGGCATCCAGGGCGCCATGGCGCACACGCTCGAGGAGCATGTGCAGGTGAGTTCCCTCGCCTCGCGCGGGAAGCTGTTCGCGGGGCTGCTGCAGACGGTGTGAGCTGATCGGCTGGACCGATGGTGATGATGAAACCATTGGCTCACGCCTATCGGGCGGCGGGCCCTATCCCTTCTCTCACCGGCGGGGTGCTCCCGCCGGGACGAAAGAGAAGGGATCAGAACCATGCGCCGCATCGCCATCGCCACCGCCGCCGCCACCCTGGTGCTGATGGGCGTGGCCTCCGCCGCCCAGGCGCAGATCGTGGCGCCCTCGCCGGTGGTGCAGGGGCAGAACTTGAACATGGGCCAGGACCTGAACCGGATGGAGGCGACGACGCGCACGATGTCCGGCCAGGCCGCCCTGCGCGCCCGGATGCAGGCCCGCCACGCCCGGCATTTCCCCGGCACGCCGCGCAGCGGCGGGC
>DBAV01000017.1:589-3009 GCA_002291875.1 Hyphomonadaceae bacterium UBA1001 | reverse complement strand
GCGGTGGTGGCGGGGCTGGTGGCGTGGGCGATGGCCGGCCCCTGACCGCCGGGCCCCGCCTGCCGGTCAGTCGGTGCGCAGGATGCCGGGCCCCAGATCGGCGATCCGCGTGCACCCGGTCAGCGCCATGCCGGTGCGCAGTTCTGCGCCCAGAAGGTCCAGCATGTGCCCGACGCCGGCCTGTCCGCGTGCACCCAGCGCCCATGCCCAGGCGCGCCCGACCATGACCGCGCGCGCACCCAGCGCCAGCATGCGCAGCACGTCCAGCCCCGAACGCACCCCGCCATCGGCCATCACCGTCATCGCGTCCCCCACGGCGTCGGCAATGGCCGGCAGGGCGCGTGCGGTGGCCGGCGCGCCATCCAGCTGCCGCCCGCCATGGTTCGAGACCACGATGCCGTCCGCGCCCGCCGCCAGCGCGGCCCGCGCGTCCTCGACCTCCAGCACGCCCTTGATGACCAGCGGTCCCGGCCACAGCGCGCGCACCTCCTCGACCAGGCGCCAGTCGCACGAGGGGTCGAAATTGGCGCCGATCCATCCGAGAAAATCGCTCAGGCCCGCCGCGCCCGGCACCATTTCGGCCAGATTGCCCAGCGTGTGCGGCCGCCCGCCCACGCCCACATCGGCCAGCCAGCCGGGCCGGGCCAACCCCTGCAGCGCCTGCACCAAAGCCCCGCCCGCAAGGCCCGAGCGCGCGTCACGCCAGCGCGTGCCCGGCAAGGGCAGGTCGACGGTCAGCACCAGAACCGGGCAGGCGGCGGCCTTCGCCTGTTCGACAAGCGCGCGCATCACCCCGCGATCGCGCATCACATAGAGCTGGAACCAGGGCGGGGTGCCCGCATTTGCCGTCACCTCGGCCAGCGAACACACCGACACGGTGGACAGGGTAAAGTCCGTGCCGGCCGCCTGGGCCGCACGGGCGGCCTGCACCTCGCCGCGACGGGCATACATGCCGCCCAGCCCCACCGGCGCCAGCACGACGGGCAGCGACAGGGCGCGGCCGAAAAGGGTGGTCGCGGTGTCGCAAGCCGACACGTCGCGCAGCACACGCTGGCGCAGCCAGGTGGCCCCCAGCGCCTCGACATTGGCCGTCAGGGTGCGCTCGTCATAGCTGCCGCCGTCGATGTACTCGAACAGGAAATGGGGCAGGCGCCGTCGGGCCAGGGCGCGGTAATCCAGGACGCAGGCGGGGGTCATCGCGCCCCGAGTGCCAGCCCCGCCCCCGCTTGCCAAGGGGGGCGGAGCCCTGATCGCCGCCGTTGCGGTCATCCGCCCGACTTGCTATCCAGCCCACTCAAGAGGCGGGTATAGCTCAATGGTAGAGCTCTAGTCTTCCAAACTAGTGACAGGGGTTCGATTCCCCTTACCCGCTCCAGCTCCTCCAGCCTGTCCTCCGAGGCGCCCCATGTCCGACAATGGCCCCCAGTCCGGCACGCAGTCCATGGAAACCGCGCTGGCAGCGATCTCGAGCAGCATGGCCGAGGCGCAGGTCGCACTCGACGGCTATCTGAGATCGCGCGAGGAGGTCAAGGCGCTTCAGGCCCAACTGGCGGACGCGAACGCCCGGCTGGCCGCGCACCGCAATGCGGCCCACACGGCCCTCAGCGCGCTTTCGACGCTGCAGTCCTCGGCCTTTGGTCCGCGCACCGACGGGGCGGGCGGCGATGCCGGCATGGCGCTGACACAGCAGGCAGTGCTGGAGGACGGCCCGCCGCCGACGCCTGCCGCCGGAACCGCAGCCGCCGTCGGGACGATGCTGGGCGCCGCCGGCGTGGCCGAGGCTGTGCAGGCTGATCCCGCCCCGCCGGCGACAGCCGAGCCGGAACCCGCAGCGTTGGGGACGACTCCGGCCGAACCCGTTGCGTCGGAACAGCCGGTCCTTGAGGCGCAGGCGCCCCAAACCCTGACCGAAGCGCCTGCCGAAACGGCCCCGGAAACCGCTTCGGAAATGGCTTCGGAAACGGCCCCGGAAACCGACCCCGAACCGGCTCCTGCCATGGGTCCAGTCGACATGTCGCCGGGGGCGGACACGTCCCCGGTCGCCGCCGGCCCTGCATCGCCCGATGAACCGGCCGCCGAAGCGCCCGCGCCGCGTCCGCCCTTCAGCTGGGGGTTGTCTGCCCCCGCGCCGCAGCCGCCGGCACCGACACAGGCCGAGCAGGCACCCCAACCGCCGGTCGAGCCGCCGCCCCCCTTGACCGCGAACGACCCGCCGCCTGCATCCCCCGGCTGGTCGCCGCGCTTCTGACCGCGGGCAGGGGCCATCGCGTGAAGTGGGCCACCGGACCGCTATGCATCCAGGGGCGGGGCGCGGGGACGCACACCCGCCCGATGAACCGCCCCACCGACACCGCGCGCCATTTCATCCCCACCCGCTCGGGTTCGAGGCTTGTCCGCATCGCCGGAGAGGGGCCGCCGGT
>DBAV01000017.1:0-265 GCA_002291875.1 Hyphomonadaceae bacterium UBA1001 | reverse complement strand
TCGCCGGAGAGGGGCCGCCGGTCGTGCTGCTGCACCAGTCGCCGCGCAGCGGGGCCGAGCATGGCGGGATGTTTGCGGCACTCGCCGCCGCGGGGCGAACCGTGATCGCACCCGATACGCCGGGCCAGGGCCATTCCTACGCCTTGCCCGCGCGCCCGGCCGGTGGTGACCCGGGCGCGCGGATCGACGCCTTCGCCCAGGCCCTGCTCGACCTGATGGACGCTAGGGGCGTCGAAGGCGCGCCGGTCTACGGTTACCACCCCGG
>DBAV01000012.1 GCA_002291875.1 Hyphomonadaceae bacterium UBA1001 | reverse complement strand
GTCGTGCAGTTGGGCGGCAAGGGCGGACGCCTCGGACTCGTCGTCGGTGGCCAGCAGGCGCGTCGCCAGGTCGGAACGGCCGATCCGGCCACCCGCATTCAGGCGCGGGCCCAGCACCCAGCCCAGCGCGTCCGCGCTGGAAACCGTTTTCAGGCCCGCCACGGCCGCCAGCGCGCGCACGCCCGGCTGCCCCTTGCCGTCGGCCAGCATGCGGACCGCACGGGCCACCATGGCCCGGTTGAAGCCCAGGATCGGGGCCACGTCGCACACCGTCCCCAGGGCCGCGAGGTCGACGAGGGCCGTCAGATCCGGAACGTCATTGCGGCCATGCGCACGGGCGGTGCGGTTCAATGCCGCCATCAGGACCATGGTCACGCCCGCGGCGGTCAGCATCCCCATGCCCGAAGGGCAGCCCGCCACATTGGGATTGACCAGGGCGTCGGCACGGGCGGGCGCGGCCGATGACAAATGGTGGTCGACGATGACCACCTGCATTCCCTTCGCGCGGGCCCAGTTGACCGGGTCGTGCGCATTGGTGCCGCAGTCCACGGCGATGATCAGCTTCACGCCCCTGGCATGAAGGGCCCTGAAGGCCTCGATCGATGGCCCGTATCCCTCGGCCAGCCGGTCAGGCACATAGAGGTCCAGGTTCTGGCCAAAGTGACGGAACCACCGGATCAGTTGTGCGGCCGAAGTGGCGCCGTCCACGTCATAGTCGGCAAAGACGGCCGTCGGGGTTGCCTGGGCGACCGCGCGCCAGATGATCGCCGCCGCTTCGTCCATGCCGGCAAAGGTCGAGGGTTCGGGGAAGGCGTCGCGCAGCATGGGACGAAGGAAGGCGGCGGGATCGCCGACACCGGCCGCCCGCCCGGCAAGGATGCTGGCGGCAAAGGTCCCGAGGCCGAATTCGGCCTGCAGGCGCCGCCGCAGTGCCTCGGGGGCCGGGCGCAGGCGCCAGGCCCGGCCGGTGGCCGAGTGCTCGACGCCCAGAAAGGCGCCATCGGGCGCGGGTGATGCGGCGTCGTGGTATCCCGCGGCCGGCCGGTCAGGGACGGAGCGGGAGGCGCGTGCGGATTTCATCGATGGCGCGGCTCTCAGAGTTCATGACCAGGGTGTGGGTTTCGACCACGCCCCCGCCCATCTCGACGCCGTCCAGCAGGGTTCCGCTGGTCACGCCGGTCGCCACGAAGATCGCATGATTCGGCACCAGATCGTCGAGCGCATAGACCCGGTCGAAATCCGAAACACCGATGCGCGCCGCGCGTGCACGCTCATCGTCATTGCGAAACACCAGCCGGCCCTGGAACTGGCCGCCCACGCATTTCAGGGCCGCTGCCGCCAGCACGCCCTCGGGCGCGCCCCCCTGCCCCAGATACATGTCGATCCCGCTCTGCAGGCGTGTGGTGGCGATCACCCCGGCCACGTCGCCGTCCGAGATCAGCGCTACCCGCGCACCGACCGAGCGCAGGGATTCGATGATCTCGCGATGGCGCGGACGGTCCAGCACGCACGCGCAGATCTCGGCCACCGGCACGCCCTTGGCCTCTGCGAGGCGGCGGGCATTTTCCGCCGCCGGTGCGGTCAGGTCGATCAGGCCCGCCGGATAGCCTGCGCCGATCGCGATCTTGTCCATATAGGTATCGGGCGCGTGCAGCAGCCCGCCACGCGGTGCCGCTGCCAGCACCGCCAGCGCATTGGCCATGGCCTTGGCCGTCAGCGTGGTGCCTTCCAGCGGGTCGAGCGCGATGTCGATCTCGGGACCGTCGCCCGTGCCGACCGCCTCGCCGATGAACAGCATCGGGGCCTCGTCGCGTTCTCCCTCGCCGATCACGATGCGGCCGCGCATGGGGATGGCGTTCAGGCCGGTGCGCGTGGCGTCGACCGCCGCCTGGTCGGCCGCCTTTTCGTCACCCCGCCCCGCCAGCTTCCAGGCCGCAGCGGCCGCCGAGGCGGTGACGCGGGCGAGGGCAAACCCCAGATCGGTGAAATTGAAATCGGACATTGGTGGTCTGAACCCTCTCAGGTCACGGTTCGCGGAATGTCTTCGATGCGCATCACCAGGGGCGGGGCGGTCACCGCGTCCAAGACGCCGATGTCGGCCACGGCGGCATCGATCGCACGCACGTCACGACGATGGGTGGTCAGCACGATCGGGACCGCGCCGACGGCCGCCGACGGATCCTGGATCAGCGCATCGATGGAAACGCCATGCTTGGCAAGCGCGTTGGACACCGCGGCGATGACACCGGGACGGTCGTCGACCAGAAGGCGCAGGAAGGCGCGTTCCTCGTCGCCCGCACCGCCGGCGGCAACCGGCTGGCCGAGCCGGTCGGCCGACACGCCGAAGGGCAGGCGCACATCGCCTTCGACAATGTCGATCAGGTCGGATGCCACCGCCGAGGCCGTCGGCCCCGCGCCCGCCCCCGCGCCGGTCAGCGTGATCACCCCCACGGGCGAGGCGGAAATCACGACCGCGTTCAGTGCCCCGCCAATGCCGGCAAGCGGATGGGCGAACGGCACCAGCGCCGGGGCGACCCGGGTGCGCACCCCCTGCGGCGACCGCTCGGCGGTGGCGATCAGCTTGATCCGATAGCCCAGCTTGGCCGCAAGACGGATGTCCAGCAGCGACACGTCGCGAATGCCGTGCGTCTCGAGTGCGGCCACCGACGGCACATTGCCGAAGGCGATTGCGGCCAGCAGCGCGATCTTGTGGCCTGCATCCATCCCGTCGACGTCGAAAGACGGATCGGCTTCGGCATAGCCCAGCCGCTGGGCCTCGGCCAGCACGTCGGCGAATTCGCGCCCCTGGGCCTCCATGGTGGACAGGATATAATTGCACGTGCCGTTCAGGATGCCCGAAATCGAGGTTGTCCGGTTTGCGGCCAGGCTCTCGCGCAGCACCTTGATGACCGGCACGCCGCCCCCGACCGCCGCCTCGAAGGCCAGCGCACCGCCATGTGCGTCCACCAGCGCGGCGAGTTCGGCCCCGTGCTCGGCCAGCAGCGCCTTGTTGGCCGTGACGACGCGCGCCCCGCGCGTGAGCGCGATGGTCACCGCCCGCCGGGCCGGGCCGTCCGAACCGCCGATCAGTTCGACCAGCACGTCGATCGAAGGGTCGGCGGCCAACTCGCAAGGGTCGTCGAACCAGCGATAGGCCGAGATGTCGACGCCCCGGCTGCGGCCACGGTTGCGCGCGGAAACCGCGTCGATGACCAGCCTGTCCCCCAGCCGCTCGGCCAGCGTGCCCCGCAGCAGCCCGATCAGCCCGCCACCCACCGTGCCGAGCCCGGCAATTCCCACCCTCAGCACATGAACCCCTCCGATTGCGCACGCCTGTCGGCCCATGCGCATGTCCCGCCTGATGCCTATTCGGCTGCGTGCGTGCCGGCGGCCGTCGATGCCGCCCCCTGGCCGGCCGGCTCTTCGGCCAGAAAGCGCTTGACCGCCCGTGCAGCCTGGCGGATGCGCTGCTCGTTCTCGACCAGGGCGATCCGCACGAAGCCCTCGCCATATTCGCCAAAGCCGACACCCGGCGAGACCGCCACGCCGGCCTTTTCGGTCAGGCGCTTGGAAAACTCGAGTGAACCCATGCCCTCGAAGCCCGGGGGCAGCGGGGCCCACGCGAACATCGACGCCTGCGGCACCGGAATGGTCCACCCGGCCTTGGCGAACGATTCCACCAGCGCGTCCCGGCGCGACCGATAGATCGCGCGCATGTCGGCAACGCAGTCCTGCGGACCGTTCAGCGCCGCCGCCGCCGCCACCTGGATCGGCGTGTAGGCCCCATAGTCCAGATAGCTCTTGAGCCGCGAGAGGGCGGCGATGACCCGCGCATTGCCCAGCGCGAACCCCACCCGGAAGCCGGCCATCGAATAGGTCTTGGACAGGGTGTTGACCTCGACCGCGATGTCCTTGGCGCCCTCGACCTCCAGGATGGACGGCGGGGGATTGGCCTCGTCGAAGAAGATCTCGGAATAGGCCATGTCCGAAATGACGAAGATGTCGTGCCTTTTGGCAAAGGCGACGATCTGGCGATAAAAATCGAGGTCGACGGTGAACGCCGTGGGGTTGCCCGGATAACAGACCACCATCGCACTGGGTGGGGGCACCGAATGGCGCACCGCCCGCGACAGGCCCTCGAGATATTCCTGCGGCGCGTGCGATTTCACATGCCGGATCACCGCCCCGGCCATGATGAAGCCAAAGGCATGGATCGGATAGGAGGGATTGGGTGCCAGGATGACATCACCGGGCGCGGTGATGGCCTGGGCCAGGTTGGCGAACCCCTCCTTCGAGCCCAGCGTCGCGACGATTTCGGTGTCCGGGTCCAGCCTCACGCCGAACCGGCGTTCGTAATAGCCGGCCATCGCCCGGCGCAGGCCCGGAATGCCGCGTGAGGCGGAGTACCGGTTGGTGCGCGGTTTCCTGGCGGTTTCCACCAGCTTTTCGACGATGTGCTCGGGGACGGGCAGATCCGGATTGCCCATGCCCAGGTCGATGATGTCCGCCCCCTGCGCGCGCATGCGGGCCTTCAGCCGGTTCACCTCCTCGAAGACATAGGGTGGCAGCCGGCGGATCTTGTGGAATTCGTTGGCGATCAGGGTCATTCCCAGTCTTCCGCCAGCGCCCGGGCGATCGCCTCACGCGCCGGCGGCGCCCAGGCGGTGGGGTTGGGGTCGCGGCCCGCATCGAACCGGGCCACCTCGGCGGCGGTTTGCTCGCCCGAGCGCCCGAGGTCGTCGGCAAAGGCCGTCCACTCGGCGGGTGTGCGCAGATCGGTGGGCTGGTCGGGAATGGCCGCAAGGTCGGGAAATTCGCGGCCCTGGAACTCGGCCTCGCGTTCGGCGAACCAGAGCGGTTCAGGCAGCGGACCGGCATTTCCGGCGGACGAGGCACAGCCGCCGGCGGCCAGCAGGCCGGCACATCCCACGAGGCCCGCGATCCGGGCAGAGAGGCGGCGCACACACGCCGGGTGCAGGTGTCTTGGGACGGACATGGCGCACTCCTAGTGAACTGCCCCGGCCACGCCAAGCCCTGCCCTCGGGAACGTGTTGACGCCAACGGCAATTGCACATGGCGCACGAGTGTTCCAGAACACCTGATCGGGTCGCGAGAATGACCGCGGGGCAAGCCAGCGCGCACCCCAGCCGATCACCGTGCCCCGAGGGAGCCTGAACGCCCGAGGAGATCACATCGCGATGCCCACCAAGACCACGCCTGCCCGCGGCGGCAACAGGACGGGTGCGGGCTCTTCGGCCAAGGCCGCAGGCGCGCGCGGCTCCCGGGCCGCGTCGGTGCCGCCCGCCCCGCCCGAACCGGTGTC
>DBAV01000270.1 GCA_002291875.1 Hyphomonadaceae bacterium UBA1001 | reverse complement strand
CCGATGCTGGCGCACCGGCCCGGGATGACGGTTGTGAGTTGGAAAAAAGGAACGTCATCCCGGAACCGGTGAGCAAGGCGAACCGGTATCCGGCACCCAACGGCCTCCGCCCGCCACCCCCACAATGCCACAAATCCACACACAGGGACCCATCCACTGAGGGTGGGGTTTAATGGTAAGGGTCCAGCGACGGTTCTGAGGTTGCTGGAACATTGTTGGGGGATGGGTCCCGGCACTGCGCTGCGCTCCGGCCGGGATGACGGCCCTCTTTTTTTTCCCTAACATCCGTCATCCCGGGCCGGTGCGCCAGCATCGGACCCGGGACCCATCCATTGAGGGTGCGGTTTAAAGGTAAGGGTCCAGCGACGGTTCTGAGGTTGCTGGAACATTGTTGCGGGATGGGTCCGGCTCTGCGCTGCCCTGCGGCCGGGATGACGGGTGTTCGCAAGCTGGGGCTGCTGGTGGCGCCGGGGCCTCGAGCCGTGGCACGGTCGCGCGTCATGACCGGCTCCGCGCCCTGCCCCGAACCGCCTGCCGGACGCCAGGTGCTGCGTGCCACCGTCGCCGAGACGGCGTGCCTGGCCGCAGCCCTTGCCGCCGCGTTCGAGACGACCCGATCGTCGGCTGGGTGGTGCGGCGCGATGCGCGCCGGGCCAGGGGCATGACCACCTTTTTCGAGTGGGGCCTGGGTCAGGGTCTTGCCCACGGGCATGTCGATCAGGCGGGGGAGTGTCAGGCAGGCGCGGTGTGGTTGCGCCCTCCGGGCCATCCCACCCCCGGCCTGCTGGAAGAACTGGCCATGCTGCCGCGTTTCGTGACCGTGACCGGTTGGGCCGGGATGGCCCGGGCGCGGGCAGTCCAGGCCGCCATGGCCCGCCATTTCCCGCGCGCCCCGCACTGGTATCTGGCGTTCCTGGGCGTGCATCCGCAGGCGCAGGGGCGCGGCCTGGGCAGCCTGCTGCTGCGCCACCACCTGGCCCGCATCGACGCCGAGAACGCCGCGGCGTGGCTCGAAACGGCGCGCCCTCGCAATGTCGCCCTCTATCGCCGTCACGGGTTCGAGGTGGTGGCGACCTTTCGCCCCGACCCGCCCTATGACGACGGCGGGCCCGAGATTTACGGCATGTGGCGTCCGGCCAGGAGCGCTTCGAGCGTGTCGTCGACGGCCTGAAGCGGGATCGCATCCATCTCGGCCGTGCCGCCGAAATCCTGGGCGCGCAGCGACGCGTTGGCGCCCGCCCAGGGCAGGAACTTGACCGCGTCGGTGGGACCGAACAGCGACAGCACGCGCGCGCCCCCGGCCCCCAGGATGTGCCCGGGGCCGGCACAGTTGGCGACACCGCCGGCCAAGCGTGAGGCGATCGCGGCATCCAGCGCAATCCCCTTGAGGCCCGGCGGGCGATGGTCCGGCCAGGGAAACAGGGCGCCGGGCACCTCGGCCCGCGCGTGCGCGAGCCAGTCGGCCTCGCCCGGACCCAGATACAGCACCGGCACGCGCCCACGCCCCGTCTGGCGGCGGGCCAGTTCGAGGAACCGGTCCAGCGGCCAGCACTTGCGCTTTTCCTTGGCGCCCGCCCCCGGCGCGATGGCGACATGAGGCACGCGCGGGTCGGGGATCAGGGCGGCAGCGGCGGCGTGATAGGCCGGTGGCAGGGCAATCGGCGGGTCGGGATCGGGCGCCCCAAGGGCACGGGTCAGCGCCAGCAGGCGCCGCGGCAGGTTGCGCGGCGGGGCCGGCACGCGCAGCGTCGAAAGCCGCCCCCGCCAGGCCAGGCTCAGAAAATGCCGGCGCGCCAGTGGCCGCACCATCAGCGTGCGGCGCAGGCGCTCCTGGGTGTCGATCACCAGGTCGAAGCGGCGCCCCTTCAGCGGTCCGATCCGGGCGCTGCCCGAGACGTCATCCGGCCCCCAGTCGGGCCAGGAAACGATCTCGTCGATCCGCCCCTCGACAAAGGGCGAGAGCGGACCGGACAGGAACACGTTCGGTGCCCCATGCGCCCAGGTCAGGCGTGCCGACGGCAGGACCGCCCGCAGCGCATGCAGCATCGGCAGCTTCATCAGGTTCTCGCCGATCGCATCGTCCGGGTCGGACGAGACATAGACGAGGACGCTGGCAATGCGGGCGGGGTCGAAGGCCATGCGTGCGCGCTAGCCCCGAATGCCCGCCCCACCAAGGGGCTGACTTCAGCGGTGCAAGGTGTGTGGCGGGCGTAAGAAACCGATCGATACGTACGCCCGCCTCACCAAGGGGCCGACCTCAGTCCTGGGCCAGGGTGACCGAGCCGTCGCGCGCCACCGTGCAGGTGAATTGCCGTTCGCCGACGCTCATGGTGACCACGGTGCGGGTGGCGCGGGTGCGCGCACCTTCGAGACGGACCGCCTCGGCCGCGACGCCCGGATTGGCGCGGACGATCTCGGCCCGGCAGGCGGCGACGGCCTCGGCGCGCTGGGCGGGCGACGCGGCGGCCAGCGGGGCCGGCGCGGCAAGCAGGGCAAGGGCGGTGATGATGGCAGCGGTGCGGATCATGGGGTGCTCCTGGGCAGGCGGACGAGGCCTCAGGCGTGCATCTGCACACCGCGGCGATCCGGGCGTCAACCCGATGCCGCGACGGCAGGGTGTGTGAATACACGCCTGCGTGTTTACCGCGTGCCCGAGCCGCCGGACCGCGCGCTTCCGGACCGCGCGCTTCCAAGCGCGCTCGCGTCAGGCCGGGCTTGGAAGCCCGGGCTCCGTTGTCGGCTTTTTTCAGGTTCTCGACCGGCGAAGACCGGGCCGCCGGACCGCGCGCTTCCAAGCGCGCTCGCGTGAGGCCGGGCTTGGAAGCCCGGGCTCCGTTGGCGCCTTTTTTCAGGTTCTCGACCGGCGAAACACGCCCCGCCGGAGCCCGCGCTTCCGGGCGCGGTCGCTTGTAAGGCCGGGCTTGGAAGCCCGGGCTCCGTTGGCGCCTTTTTTCAGGTTCTCGACCGGCGAAACACGCCCCGCCGGAGCCCGCGCTTCCAAGCGCGGTCGTGCGTAAGGCCAGGCCTGGAAGCCCGGGCTCCGATGGCGCATTTTTCCAAGGTTTTCGACCGTCGGCGCGCCCCCCGCCGGAGCCCGCGCTTCCAAGCGCGGCAGACCTGAATTGACTTGCAGGCCGGTTGTGGCGGTGCTTGCATGCTCGCCGGGTGCTGCGCCGGAGGCCGGGGTGGGGGATTTACGAACCGTGGTGCGCGACGCGGCAGCGATGGCCGGCCCACGCACACCCTTCGGTGCCCTGCGGGCGTTGGTCGGCCATCGGCTGGGGCGGATGGTGACGGCGGCGGAACTGGACGCCGCACTGATCGAACTCGATCGCGAGGGTGTCCTTGCCTACGACCATGTCGGCCCCACCCCCACCATCCGCCAGATCGGCGCGAGCCGCGCCAACGCGCGGACCAACGGCGCCTCATCACCCGCCCAGGCCCCTGCATTGCCTTCCGAACAGGAGCTGATGCCCGCATTGGGGCGCTATCTTCACGAGCGTTTCGTGCCCGACCTTGCCCCGAAGAGCCGTGGCGAAACCGGCGCCGTGGTGGTGGACACATCGCGAAGGCCCGGCGCCGGCATCTGGTCGCGTCCGGATTTCACGGTGGCGGCGCTTCGGCGGCAGACCTACGCCACGGCACGCGCCATCGACCTCTACGGCTTTGAACTCAAGCGGGCGAGGCGCGGGAACGTGATCGCCGTCCACGAGGCCGTGGCCCACACCCGCTATGTCCACTACGCCTATCTGGTGGTCCACCAGCCCGCGGGAACCGACCCCGCCGACGCGTCGCACGGCGAGGCCGAGTGCCGACGCCTGGGCATCGGGCTGATCCGCTTCGACCAACCCGGCGAACTCGACGGCTGGCAACGCGACATCGATCCCCTGCGCCAGCCGCCCGATGCCGACGAGGTCGACGCCTACATCGACCGCATGTTCACCGCGTCCGAGCGCGACAGCCTTCTTGGCTGGCTGGAAACAGGTTGAGGGTCAGGGATGCCCGGTCGCATCATCGCATTCAGCAATCGCAAGGGTGGGGTCGGCAAGACGACCTCGGCCATCGCGGTCGCCGACACGCTGCACACCCAGTTTCGGCACAGCGTCTGCGTGGTCGACACCGACCCGCAGGCCAGCGCCTCCTACGCCCTGCTGGGCGATCCGCTGATCGACGAGCCGGCGGTCCGGGAGATCTATCTGGAGCGACTGTTGTGGGACCACCGCTATCGCCGGGCGCGGGCGCGCGGCCTCGAAGCGCTGCGGGCATTTCGCCGCGAGAACGTGCAGGCCCTTCAATTTGCCCATGACCGGCCGATGTCGCTGGTGCCGATCTCGCCGCAGTTCTGGATACACGAGGGCCGACGCGGTGTCGGCCGCATGCTGACCCCCCGCATCACCCCGCAGCAGGAGGGGTTCCGCGACATGCTGCGCGACCTGCGTCAGCAGTTCGAGTTCATCATCGTCGATTCCGCACCGGGCGCCTCGCTGCTGTTCGAGATCATCGTGCGCGAGGCCGATCTCATCATCGTGCCCTGCCGCCCCGACGCGGTGTCGATCTGGGGCCTTCAGGTGCTGCGCCGCGAAATGGTGCATCTGGCCGACGACCCGCGTTTGCGGGTGCTGTGGACGATGGTGAACCCCTCAACCAACTGGACAGGCCTGGTCGCGCGATCACGTGATGGCGGGCGGGTGCCCTTCCCGATGCTGATGACGACGTCCAACCCCGGCGCCGAGGATGTGTTCGATGGCATCAACCAACTGGTCGGCATGGGACGCGCGCTGGATCACGAGCATCGTCTCGCGCGCAACTGGAACGACGTCTATCCCGAACAGGTGGCGCCCAAGCTTGAGCGGTTGTGCCGGGAAATCCGCAGCCTGACCCGGATGGAGGAGAGAGCACCATGATCCGCGAACACTGTGGCCTGATTGTCGGCGCGCTTGACCGACTGGACCGGGATGGGCGGAAGATGGCGGCCAAGCCGGCCGGCGCGCTCGAAACCGCGCTGGTGAAACAGGTGACGGCGGCGGTCCTGCCGGCGCTGGACCTGGCGGCCGCGCGCGGACTGCACGTCGCCCACGCCAGCGCGATGCAGGCAGCGGTGAACACGTTGGCGCTGGCCAAGCTGAAGGCACTCAGCAAGGTGTGGGATCCGCAGATGAAATGGGACAAGGCGGCGACCGCGCCGCAGGTCCGCGCGCACGTGATGGCGCTGCAGGCAGGGCGCGTCGATCCGTGCCCGGCTCCGGAGAAGCCCCCGGCGCCGCGGCGGAGAAGTCCATCGAAGGCCTGACCTCGATCTGCAGTCACGTTGAAGGTCGCCCCGACGGACCTGCGGCGCGACACGGCTTGTGTCCCCAGGCCCCGCCCAAGCCGTGATGCCGTCCCGTCCTGCCGTGAAATCGAACCGTACCGTTCGG
>DBAV01000159.1 GCA_002291875.1 Hyphomonadaceae bacterium UBA1001 | reverse complement strand
CGGACTATTTCGACCTGATCGGCGGGGCCTCGACGGGCGCGCTGGTGGGCCTGCTGCTGGCGATGGGCCAGCGGGTGGACGAGGTGATCGCGCTGTGGCGCCGCGCCGCTCCGGCGACCTTTCGGGGCTGGGGGCCGCGCGTGCCCGACCCGCGGCCGCGGGTATCGACCGACCGGCTGGCGCGCACACTGGCCGACCTGATGGGCGATGAAACGCTGGAGTCGCCGCGCCTGGTGACCGGCTTTGCCGCCATTCTGCGCCGCGCCGACCCGGTCGAGAGCTGGTTCGTCACCAACAATCCGCGCACCCCGTTCTGGGAGACCACACGCCGCCTGCGCCTGCGCGACATCGCGTTGGCGGGGGGGCTGGCGCCCCATGGACTGGACACAACACCGATCGAAATTCCCGGCGAGGGCACGGTGGGCATGCTGGACGGCGGGCTGGGCGCGTCGAACGTGCCGTGCGTCCAGCTGCTGCTGGCCGCGACCATGCCGCAATACGGGTTTGACTGGGACACCGGGCCCGACCGGCTGTTCATGCTGTCCTGCGGTGCGGGAACCGCACGCCCCCAGGCCGGGCGCGGCCGGATGCGCGCCGGGCCCGGCACGCTCGAGCGGGCGCTGCATCTGCTGGGGGCGGCCGTGCACGACGCCGAGCGGATGAACATCGCCATGATGCAGGCCCTGTCCGAGCCGCGGCGCGCCTGGCGTCTGGGACCCGACATCGGCGGGTTCGAGGGCGGTGTGCTGGGCGGGCGCGAGCTGCTGAGCTTCCGGCGCGTCGATGTCAGCCTGGAACGCGACGACGAGCGCAATGTGGATGACCTCAGGCGCACGCTGGGCCTCGAGCTGTCCCCCACGGCCCACCGCAACCTGTTGCGTCTGGACAATGGCTCGCCCACCAATCTCAAGAGGCTGGTGGCGATCGGAACCGCCGCCGGTGAAAAGCTGGTGTTCGAGGACGACTTTCCGCCCTTGTTCGACAGCACGCGCTGAACCCGGGGGGACATGCCATGCGCTTTGCCGTGACCGGACATCGTTGGCATCGCCTGCCGGTCGACTGCCGCGGCGCCCTGCCGGCACGGGTACGCCAGGGCCTTCAGGCATGCCAGGCCGAGCGGCCCACGGGCGGCACGCCCTGGCTGCTGACCGGGCTGGCCGAAGGGGTGGACCGGATCGCCGCCCAGGAGGCGCTGCTGATCGGCTGGCGGCTTCATGCCATGCTGCCCTTTGCGGTCGCACGATACGAACGCGATTTTGAATCCGCCGACTCGGTTGCCCAGTTTCGCCGCATCCTGGAACAGTGCCAGCGCGTGGACGAGTTGCCGGGCGATGAGGATGGGGTGGACGGGCGCGACGGGCCCTATGTCGAGCTGGGCCACCGGCTGGTGCTGGGCGCGGATGCGGTGCTGGCGGTCTGGGACCGCAGGCCCCATGGCGGCCCGGGCGGCACCGCCGACGTGGTCAGCCGCGCGCTGGCCACCGGTCGGCCGGTGATCTGGATCGACGTGTCCGACCCGGCCCTGCCGATGCGCCGCGCTGCGGCACCGGGCGAATGGGCGGACATGACATAAGCCGCGGTCGCACCGCGGGCGCGGGGTCTTGCCCAGCCTGACCGCGCGGTTGAGCGCGCGCCGCTTCGCGCACCCCCGGGCTCGGAGGCCCGGGCTTCGTGTTCAGCCGCGCTGTTCGCGCCGGGCCAGGAAGGCCAGACGCTCGAACAGCTGGATGTCCTGTTCATTCTTCAGCAGCGCCCCGTGCAGCGGCGGGATCAGCTTGGAGGGATCACGCGAGCGCAGGGCCTCGGCATCCATGCCGTCCGATACCAACAGCTTGAGCCAGTCCAGCAGTTCCGAGGTCGAGGGCTTTTTCTTCAGGCCCGGCACCTTGCGCATGTCGAAGAACACCTTCAGCGCCTCCGACACCAGCCGCTCCTGGATGCCCGGAAAGTGCACATCGACGATGGCGCGCATCGTCTCTTCCTCGGGAAAGCGGATGTAGTGGAAGAAACAGCGGCGCAGGAAGGCGTCGGGCAGTTCCTTCTCGTTGTTCGAGGTGATGATGACCACGGGCCGCTCTCTGGCCTTCACGGTCTCGCCGGTCTCGGGGACGAAGAATTCCATCCGGTCGAGTTCCTGCAGCAGATCGTTGGGAAACTCGATGTCGGCCTTGTCGATCTCGTCGATCAGCAGCACGCACTTGCCCTCGTGGGCGAACGCCTCCCACAGCCGGCCGCGCTTGATGTAGTTGCGCACGTCCTTGACCCGCTCGTCGCCCAGCTGGCTGTCGCGCAGGCGCGTCACCGCGTCGTATTCGTAAAGGCCCTGCACGGCCTTGGTGGTGGACTTGATGTGCCATTCGAGCAGCGGCAGGCCAAGCGCGCGCGCCACCTCGATCGCCAGCACGGTCTTGCCGGTGCCCGGCTCGCCCTTGACCAGCAGCGGGCGCTCCAGCGTGACCGAGGCGTTCACCGCGATCTTCAGGTCGTCGGTGGCCACATAGGTCTGCGAACCCTCGAACCGCATGTGTGTCTCCGCCCTGCTGTCCATCCCGCTGTGCCGCGCCAGTCTAGGCACCCACCCCCGGCTTGCAAAGGATCGCCCCACAGATGCCGTTCGGGCAGGGTGCACGCTTTGCGGGCGCGGCGCTGCTTGCGGATGGGCGCATCGGGGCCCATGCGCTTGACTTTGTGCGCGCGTCACAAAACGCTCCGCAACCGGACGAGGGGTGATGCATGGCCGACGCCGCGCCGCAGGGCGGGTTCGCAAGACCGTTCGAGCGCTATGAGCTGGGCCGGGCCTGGGACGAGATGTTCGCCGCGCCCGGCGTGGTGCGCGAGCCCTATCGCGGGCTGTTCGCCGCGCTCGACCAAGCCGCCCCCGAGGTGCTGGCCCAGCGTCAGGCCACGATCGAGCGCGAATTCCTGGTCCAAGGCGTGACCTTCACGGTCTATGGCCGCGAGGAGGGGGTCGAGCAGATCATCCCCACCGACCTTTTGCCGCGCATCATTCCCGCCCACGAATGGGACGAGCTGGAGCGCGGACTGAAACAGCGGCTGCAGGCGCTAAACCTGTTCCTGGCCGACATCTATGGCACCCAGCGCATCCTGCGCGACCGGGTGGTGCCGCGGGACCTGATCCTCGGCTCGCCCAACTTCATGCGCGAAATGCTGGGCGTGGCCCCGCCGCACGGGGCGCACGTCAATGTCTGCGGCACCGACCTGATCCGCCGCGAGGACGGCGCGTTTGCGGTGCTGGAAGACAATCTGCGCGTGCCGTCGGGCGTGTCCTACATGCTGGCCAACCGCGAATCGCTGCGGCGGGCCTTCCCCGAGGTCTACCGTGCGGCCCGCGTGCGCGGGGTGGAATCCTATCCCGATGCGCTTCTGGCCACGCTGCGCTCGCTGGCGCCCGAGGGCGTGCCCGAGCCCACCGTGGTGGTGCTGACGCCGGGCGTGTTCAATTCGGCCTATTACGAGCACGCCTTGCTGGCGCGCCTGATGGGCGTGGCCCTGGTCGAGGGGCGCGACCTCGTGCTGCACGACAATGTCGTCTACATGCGCACCACCTCGGGCGTGCAGCGGGTGGACGTGATCTATCGCCGGGTGGACGACGCCTTCATCGACCCGCTGTCCTTCCGCAAGGACTCGGTGCTGGGCGTGCCGGGGCTGATGAACGCCTATCGCGCTGGGGCGGTGGTGATCGCCAATGCACCGGGGTGCGGGGTGGCCGACGACAAGGCGGTCTATGCCTACACCCCGCGCATCGTGCGCTATTATCTGGACGAGGACCCCATCCTGCCGATCATCGAAACCCATCTGTGCCGCGAGCCCGCCGCGCTGTCGCATGTGGCGGCCAACCTGGACTCGCTGGTGGTGAAGGCGGCCGGCGAGAGCGGGGGCTATGGCATGCTGGTGGGGCCCGCCGCCAGCGCCGCCGAGCGCGAGGCCTTCCGCGCGCTGATCGAGGTGAAGACGGTCGGGCCCCAGAAGGCGCTCCTGGTGCTCTCGGGCCTCTCGCCCGAGGCGCTGGCGCGCGCCATCGCGGGCAAGGAGCGCAAGCGGCT
>DBAV01000021.1 GCA_002291875.1 Hyphomonadaceae bacterium UBA1001 | reverse complement strand
CCCCTCTTCGCGGTAGAGCCGGTGGATGCGTTTGCCGCCCGAAGGCTCCCCCTCGCGCCTGAGCAGGATGAACAGCCGCCGATAGCCGAAGCGTCGGCTGGAACGCGGACGCTGCGGCACGCGCGGCCGACATCATGTCGGATCAGGGCGGCCGGATGCGGATGCCCTCGCGCCAGCAGGTCGACGATGCGATTGGAGAGTTCGATCGCGGCATTGCGGAACTCGGCCAGGGCTACATGGCGGCGCCCGACGCTCGCGGCGCGATCGGTGTGGACGCCACCGAGGCGGGGCGGTTTGATCCGGGATCATTGCCCTCGCCGGGGGAATGGCCCGGAGTGCCGTTGCGCAGCATTCTGGATCATCCCGCAATGATGGAGGCCCAGCCCTGGAGTGCGGACATCCCCGTGACGGTGGGACGGCTTGACGGTGCCTTGGGACAGTACATGCCTCCGGGCAAGGGTGCCCCGCTTTCGGCCCCGAGGGGGCAGATCGAACTCGATCGGAACGCCATCGCGGACCATCCGGCGGCCGAGACAATGGATACCCTGGCGCACGAGGCCCACCACGCGGCCCATGCCTCGGGTCCCGATCCGCAGCCCTATGGGCTGATGCTGGGGGCGAGCCGTCTGGACCGCAATCTTGGTTCGCGTCCCGACCTGGCCGGAAACGCCTTCCATGTGATCCGCGAAATCATGCTGGATCGCGAGCTGCAGCGTCAGGGGATTGCGCCCAGGGCCGATCCGCTGCGGGTGGCCGCTAGTGTGCGCGAGGTGGCTGCAGCGCCGCCCGACGGCATGTTCCCGCAGGGCCGGTTCGGGGCGGCCGAGGGGTTCGCGGGCGTGCGCATGCCGAAGGTCGCCCCGCCCTATGGGGTCGAGCCACAATCGGCCTATCAGCTGGTACAGAAAACCGACCAGCTTTCGACCCTGCTGCGCCTGTTCCTGCAGGCCCGGGCGACGGGCGGCGCCGATCTGCCGCCGGCCCTGGCGGCCTACTACAAGCGCAGCTTGGCCCTGCCCGAGGGCGAGCTTGCCGCGGTCATCGCGCGTGAACCTGGACTCTGGATCAACCGGATGCGCGACGGGCAGGGTGAAGCACGCCCGCCGGCGCGGATGGATGGCGCGTGACCCGCTGGCCGATGTGGGCACGCTGTATCGGGCGCGACGGGCCGAGGTGGTCTGGGAGCCTTGGGAGGTCGAGGCCGTGGTGGCGCAGGCGTCGGCTGAGGCGGGTGTGGCGCTGCGCTTTGTATGGCTCTCGGGCCTGCGGCGGGGCGATGCGTGTGCGGTGCGATGGGATCAGTGGGACCACGCCCTGCGGGCGCTGGTGGTGCCGACGGGCAAGTCGGGGGGGCGCACCCGGCAGGTTGTGCCCGTGGGGCCCGACCTCGAGGCGCTGATGGCTGGCCTTCCAAGGCGGGCGGTGACGATCCTGACCAGCTCGCGCGGGGCGCCCTGGCGTCCGGACAGCCTGACGCATGCGCTGCTGCGCGCCGTGGCGAAAGTGCGCGAGCGTCATCCGGGCTTTGCAGCCGGCAAGACGCTGCATGATCTACGCGGGACGCGGGCGACCGAGGAGGTGGCGGCGATGCTGGCCGATCCGGCGCTGCGCGAGCGGATGGGGTGGACGAATGGGGCGAGCTCGGCGCCCGGACGGTATGTGGCGCCGGTAACGGTGCTGGCGGCACGACGCCGTCGGAACACCGAGGGGACGTGAGGTGTAAACCGGGGTGTAAACGGTGACTGTCGCGCAATGGCGTGAAGCCTTGCAGACCATGGAGCGGGCGGGGGGAATCGAACCCCCGACATTCAGCTTGGGAAGCTGACGTTCTACCTCTGAACTACGCCCGCGCGGTTGCAGGCGTTTAGGCCATCGCCTCGCGCGAATCCAGTCGCCCGCGCATTGCGGGCGGAAGTACCGACGGGCCCCCGCGATCAACCCTCAGGGTTCGAGGCGATAGCCGCCCGGCTCGGTCACCAGAAGGCGCGCCGTGCCGGGGTCCGGCTCGATCTTCTGGCGCAGCCGGTAGATGTGGGTCTCCAGGGTGTGGGTGGTGACCGTCGGGTTGTAGCCCCACACCTCCTTGAGCAGCTCTTCGCGCGGGACCGCCTTGCGGCCGGCCCGGTAGAGATACTTCAGGATGTTGGTTTCCTTCTCGGTCAGGCGGACCTTGCGCCCCTCATTGTCCAGCAGCATCTTGATCGACGGCCGGAAGGCATAGGGGCCGACGGTGAAGACCGCCTCCTCGCTCTGCTCGTGGCTGCGCAGGTGCGCGCGAATGCGGGCCAGCAGGGTCGCCACCTTGAACGGCTTGGTGACATAGTCGTTGGCACCGGCATCCAGGCCCAGCACCTCGTCATCCTCGGCTAGCTTGCCGGTCAGCATGACGATCGGCGTGTGCACGCCCTCGTCGCGCATCTGGCGGCACGCCTCGCGCCCGTCCATGTCGGGCAGGTCGATATCCAGCAGCACCAGTCCGAAACTGTTGTCACGCGCCATGGCGATGCCTTCGCCGGCGGTGGGCGCATGGGCCGACTCGAACGCCTCACGCTCGAGTTCCTCGGCGATCAGGCCGGCCAGGTCGACATCATCGTCCACGATCAAAATCGGACGGCGGGCGGTCATCGTGCTGCTTCCTCCAGTGACATGGCGGACTTAAGGGGTGGAAGGCCCGCGTCAATGGCGACATCCTGACGTCGGGGAAACGACGCGTCCGCACGGAGACTGGACAGTGAAACTCAGGGCCTTTGCGAATGGCATGCTGGTCACCCCGTGGGGCACGGTGCGATGCGCACTGGGCAAGGGCGGCGTTGTGCCGGCGGACGTCAAGCGCGAGGGCGACGGGGCGTCCCCCGCCGGCCTATGGCCCATAAGGCGCGTGCTCTATCGGCCCGACCGCGGCGCCGCACCGGTGGCCGCGTTTCCGGTCGCAGCGATCGCGCCCGACGATGGCTGGTGCGATGCGGCCCACGACCCCGCCTACAACCGCCCCGTGCGCCTGCCCTATCCGGCCAGCGCCGAGCGCATGTGGCGCGAGGATCACGTTTACGACATTGTGGTCGTGCTGGCGCACAATGATGACCCGGTCGTCGCGGGGGCCGGTTCGGCGATCTTCTTTCACCTGGCAAAACCCGGGTTCGCCCCCACCGAAGGCTGCATCGCCGTTACGCGCCCGGACATGGAGACGATCCTGGCGCGCGCGCCGGTGGGCACCGCGATGGAAATCCTGCCGGTGTGAGCCCTTCGCGTCGCGCGTGCTGAATTCTGCGTGATCGAGACCGTTTCGCTCTTCCCTTGCGGCAGGGCGCGTGTTCCCCTGTGCGGAGAGCGGACCAGGCCCCTCTGATGCTCCCTGGCGGTGCATGATGTCGGTCCGCCCATGCCGGTCAGCCCCGCACGCAATGTTGCAGGGCGCCGCCATTGGTCACGGAGGAGCACATGCGGTCCATCGCCACCCTGAACCGTCGCCTGCTGGAGATCGAGGACGCGCTGCGCGTGCAGCGCCTGCGTTCCCGGCGCAATCCCAACCTGATTGCCCAACTGGAAGACGAGGCCGTCGAAACGCACGCGGCCCTGCTGCGGGCGCGCCGCGCCAATGCCGAGATGCCCGCGCGGGCCGGAAGGATCTGAGCATGTCGAGACATGACGAACTGCGATTTCGCCTGGGTCAGGCCGAGAGCGCGCTGAGAACCGCCCTCGCCCAACCGTCGCGCGATGCCGCACGGGTCGCCTCGCTGCGCCGCGTGGCCGAGGACCTGCGTCAACGCCTGCAGGGTGCCGAGGCGATCGGCGGCCGCTGAGCCCCTGCCGCGGGCGCGGACATCATGCCGCCTGGCGCGGCCCAAACAGCGCCGAGCCCACGCGCACTTGGGTCGCCCCCAGGCGGATCGCATGCTCGAAATCATCGCTCATGCCCATGGACACGATGGGCAGGTCCAACCGCCGCGCCAGGCCTGCCAGCAGCGCGAAATGCGGACCCGGAGCCTCATGCGCCGGTGGGATGCACATCAGGCCGCGCGGGGCCAGACCGTCGCGCGCGCGCATGGCCTGAACCAGAGTGTCCACCCCGGACGGCGCCACGCCCGCCTTCTGGGGCTCTTCGCCTGTGTTGACCTGGACCAGCAGGGCAGGCGCACGGCCCTCGCGCTGCACGGCGTCGGCGAGCGCATCGACAAGGCGCAACCGGTCCACGCTTTCGATCACGTCGAACAACGCCGCCGCGTCGCGTGCCTTGTTGGTCTGAAGGGGGCCGACGAGGTGCAGCCTGAGATCCGGCGTCACGGCACGCCGCGCACTCCAGCGTTGGAGCGCCTCCTGGACACGGTTCTCTCCAAAGGTTCGCAGGCCCAGGGCCAGCGCAGCCTGAATGCGGTCATCGGGCTGTTGCTTGGAAATTGCCACCAGGGTGACGGTGTCGGGCGACCGTTCTGCCAGCGCTGCGGCGGACGCAATCCGGGCACGGACCGCCGCAAGGCCATGTTCGACTGCCTGCTGTGCAGAAAGCACCACGGGCGCAAGAGCCCTCAGAAGCGGATGGCCGACTGGATCCGGACGCCCGCCTCACCACCCTCTTCGGGAGCGCGACGCGAAAAATCCTGATTGGGCGGCGACGCGAACGTCACCTGTCCACCGACCTGCACGCGCGGGGTGAAGCTGAAATAGGCCCCGGCGGCAACGCTTTCCTGCGAGCGCAGCTGGGTCCGGTCGCGGTCGCGCACATCGACCTGCACCGCCCAGCGAGATTGCTCGGTCGGTGCGACGCGCACCTGGGCGCGGACCTGAGAGCCGTTCCAGCGCTGGGAGTCCATCGTGCTGCGGCTCTGGCCAAAGCTGAACTGCTCGTACCAGGGGGTCGTGGCGCGCGTCTGGGCGGCGGCCGAGGCCGGAACACGCGTGTCCTGCGCCTGTGCGACAGGCGCAAGGACGGTGCCGGCGGCAGCCACCCCCAAGCCCAAGATCGCTGCGCTCCACACCCGGATCACCTCTGCCCCCGCTTACTGCTGTAGGTTCGATACCGTGATTGTCGGCGCACCGAAAGCGCCCGACTCGAAATTAGTGCCGACAAGCCGCGTGAACACGGCGATTAGAAGGCGAGGTGTGTCTCGATGAACACGCCCGAGGCCTCGATCGTCCGCCCCCGGCGCCCCGCGGGGGTCGCTTCGGGCGCCTCAAGGCGGGTGTCGCGCCATCCGAGCGCCAGCCGCGCGTGGCCCAAGTCGCGAGCCGCCCCGATTTGCCACACCGACGATGTGGTGTGGACCAACGCATCGGTCGAGTGCCCGCCCTCCAGGCCCCAGATCCAACCCAGGGCGTCGAGGCGGGTTCCAACGCGCCAGGCGCGATAGGGGCGCTGATGCGCGATCCCGGGGTCTGCGGACAGCACGCGCACGCCGATCCCCCAGGCTTCGCGTCCGACCGAGAGGCCGGCCGACCAAGACTCGGCGGTCTCGGAAGTGACACCGATCGGTACGGCAGCCGAAGTCTCGGTGTCCGCCTGGCTCCACGTCACGCCGGCGATCACATCGGTTCCTGCCAGCGGGCGGGCGAAGTTGATGGCGACCTCGCGCACATTGCGCAGATGAACCGAGGCGGACCCGGCACGCGGCGAAAAGGCCCCCGCATCCAGCCCGCGCACGTCCGCCTCTGGCGTGAAGCTGGCGCCCAAACGTACACCCAGCAGACGAACGCTCTCGACACTGAGTTTCGCCGCAGGTCCAGTGGGGTCATTCGCGGTGCGCACGGTGTCCAGGCCACCCGGATCGAGGGCACTGTCGCCGGCGGACACGCCGCGTGTCAGCGAGGGGGGCGCCGGGGCGTACCGCGCGCCGACACCCTGGTCACGGCCGATCGCGACGTCGGCAAAACCCGTGCGTCCAAAGACGAAGGCGCGCTCCAGCGACAGTCTCGGGCCGGAATCAGCCTGCGCGCCGGCGGTCGAGACGCCTGACCAGGGCGAGATGAGCGCCAGACAGTCGCCGATACCGGCAGGACAATTGCCGAAACGCCCGCCGACAATGTCGCGTCGCCTCTGGTCCGTCTCGGCGGCCACCGCACCTTCGACGCCGAACTCAATGCCGCTTTCGGTGATCCAGCCAATCCGCAGGTCTGCGTCCAGACGCGCCGAAAGCTGCTGGACGGTCGGCCCGCCATCGGCGTCCGCGGTGGTCGCCAGGATGGTCGCGGACACACCGTGCTCGACCGCAGGGGGGCCGATCTCGGCCGCTGCTGTCGGCCCCAGCCACACCGCGCCCCACACCATGCCCATGACACCGCCGCCGATCATGCCGGCCAGCCGGGCGGATGCGTTGGCCCCGATATCGGACGTCGTTCGGCGCATGCACGTCTCCGGTAATGACAGCACACCGCCTTGGCGCGCCCGATGGCACGGCGTCAACGGCGCCCCTGGACGGGCGTTCCGGGCGTGGGTCGCCACCGGCCCGCCGCAAAGTCGCGGCAGGGACTGGCCGGGTGTCCGATCGGGCATCATTGCGTCAGCCCCCTTCCGGCACCCACCGGAGGTGCTAAGAGACGCCCACCGCAGTCCACGAGGCCATTCATGACCATCCGCCCCGTTTCCCGCCTTCCCCTGCTCGCCGGCGTGGTGCTCGCGGCAGGGCTCGCCGTTGCGGGCTGCGCGTCCACGCCCACCGGACCGGGCCCGCGCGAGCTGGAACAGCCCGGCGCGCGCGAGGATGGCGGTTTCCGCATCCCCTTCATCGGCGGCGATGAGGCGGCCGACGCCGCGACCGAACGCGTGGATGGAATCGGCGTCAATTCGCTGCTGTGGCGCGCCTCGCTGGACACCATCGGTTTCATGCCGCTGGACACCACCGACCCCTTCGGCGGCGTCATCACGACCGAATGGTACAATGACCCGCAGGTGTTCAACGAGCGCTTCCGCGTGTCGGTGTTCATTGTCGACACGCGCCTGCGCGCCGATGCCGTGACCGTCTCGGTCAACCGGCAGACCCTTTCGGCCAATGGCTGGCTGAATGCTGAGGTGAACCCCGACACCGAGCTGGCGATCGAGAACGCGATCCTGTCGCGGGCGCGCGAATTGCGCCTGGCCACCCTGCCCAACTGATCGCAACGCCATGTCGGGGGAGCGTTACGATCACCGCGAGGCGGAGCCGCGTGTGCGCGCGCGGTGGGCGGCGGCGCGCATCGACGCGACGCCCGACCTGAACCGAGGCGACGCCCGGCCCAAATACTATGTGCTCGAGATGTTCCCCTACCCGTCGGGGCGCATCCATGTCGGTCACTCGCGCAACTACACCATGGGCGATGTCATCGCGCGCTTTCGACGGGCGTCGGGCTATGACGTGCTGCATCCGATGGGGTGGGATGCCTTTGGCCTGCCCGCGGAAAACGCCGCGCGCGAGCGTGGGGGCCATCCGGATACCTGGACACGCGAAAACATCACCCAGATGAAGCAACAGCTTCAGCTGCTGGGGATTGCGATCGACTGGGACCGCGAGTTCGCCACCTGCGACGCGTCCTATTATCGCTGGCAACAGGACATCTTCCTGCATTTCCTCGAGCACGGCCTGGCCTATCAGGGGACGTCCAAGGTCAACTGGGACCCGGTGGACAACACGGTCCTGGCCAATGAGCAGGTGGTCGACGGTCGCGGCTGGCGCTCGGGCGCGCTCGTCGAGACGCGCGAGCTTCGCCAGTGGTTTCTGCGCATCACCGCCTTTGCGGACGAGCTCCAGGACGGATTGCGGACACTGGAGCGGTGGCCCGAGCGGGTCCGCACCATGCAGGCGAACTGGATCGGCCGATCGCGCGGGGCGCGCCTGACCTTTGCCCTTGATCCGTCCACGCCGGCTCCGGCCGGCATTGAGGGCATCGAGGTCTATACCACCCGCCCGGATACCCTGTTCGGCGCCAGCTTCGTGGCGTGTTCGGTCGACCATCCGCTGATCCAGGCCTTGCGGCCACGGGCGGACCTCGACGAGCTCAAGCGCCGCGTCGACCAGCTGGGCACCTCGCAGGAGGCGATCGAACGCGCGGAAAAGCTGGGCGTCGACACCGGGCTGCGGGTCATGCACCCCTTCGTCGCGGGACGCACTTTGCCGGTTTATGCGGTCAACTTCGTGCTGATGGGCTATGGCACCGGCGCGATTTTCGGCTGCCCGGCCCATGACCAGCGCGACCTGGATTTCGCGCGTCGCTATGACCTCGAAGTGCTGCCGGTCGTGCTGCCCCCGGGCGCGGACCCGGCCAGCCTGGTCATCGGCGACGAGGCCCATACCGGCGACGGGACGCTGTTCAACTCTGATTTCCTTGACGGGATGGATCCCGCGTCCGCGCGACAGGCAGCGATCGCGCGCCTCGAAACCCTGGGCGCGGGCCAGGGGACGATCATCTATCGCCTGCGCGACTGGGGTGTTTCGCGCCAGCGTTACTGGGGTTGTCCGATCCCGGTGGTGCATTGCGGCACCTGTGGCGCCGTGCCGGTGCCGCGCGACCAGCTGCCAGTGCTGCTGCCAACCGATGTGAGCTTTGACCAGCCGGGCAATCCGCTGGACCAGCACCCGACCTGGAAGCACGTCGCCTGTCCGAAATGCGGCGCTCCCGCCGTGCGCGAGACCGACACGCTGGACACCTTCGTGGACAGCGCATGGTATTTCGCGCGCTTTACCAATCCGGATTTCGAGGGCGGGCCGGTCGACCCGGTCGCTGCTGCCCGCTGGTTGCCGGTGGACCAGTATGTGGGCGGTATCGAGCACGCGATCCTGCACTTGCTCTATGCGCGGTTTGTGACACGCGCGATGCACCATTGCGGGCTGATCGACCTGCCCTCGGGCGAGCCGTTCGAGGGTCTGTTCACCCAGGGCATGGTCACTCACGAGACCTTCCGTGCGCCCGATGGAACCTGGTTGTTCCCCCAGGAGGTCGAGGAGCGCGGCGGAACGATGTGGCGACGCGGCACGGACCAGCCGGTCGTGGTCGGCCCGCCGGTCAAGATGTCGAAGTCCCTGCGCAACGTCGTCGACCTGGATCACTTCGTGAATGCCTATGGCGCGGATGTGGCGCGCATCTTCGTGCTGTCCGACAGCCCGCCCGACCGCAATGTCGAATGGACGCCCAATGGCGTCGATGGCGCGGCGCGGTTCGTCCAGCGTGTCTGGAGCCTGGTTGCCGACCACGCCGGGCCCAGCCCGCTGAAAGGCGATGCCGCGCCTGATGGTGTCGGCGAGGGCCGCGCGCTGGAACTCAGGCGCTTCGCCCACCGGACCGTGCGCGCGGCCACGGCCGACATTGACGGGTTCCGCTTCAACAAGGCGATCGCCAACCTCTACGCGCTGGTCAACGAGATCCGCCGTGACGGCCCGAACGACGATGCCCTGACATGGGCCCGCGGCGAGGCGCTGGAACTGTTGCTTCGGGTACTTGCGCCCTTTGCACCGCACCTGGCCGATGCGGCGTGGGAACGACTTGGACAGCCTGGCCTGCTGGCGGCCATGCCGTGGCCCGAATTCGATCCGTCGCTGGCCACCGATGACACCGTGACCCTGCCGGTGCAGGTGGGTGGCAAGAAGCGCGCGGAGATCACCATCGAACGCGGCGCGCCCGAAGACGCGGTGATTGCGGCTGCGCTGCAGGCCGGCGACGTCCAGCCTTGGCTGAACGGACAGACCCCGCGTAAGGTGATCGTGGTGCCCGACCGCATCGTCAATATCGTGATGTGACCATGAGAGCCGCCCTGCTCGCTGCTGCCCTGACCGCGTTGCTGCCGCTGGCGGCGTGCGGGTTCCAGCCAGTGTATGGCACCGGGCCGGCGGGAACGCCGCGCGCCAGCATCATCGGCCCGGTCGAGATCGAGCAGATCGACGGTCGGCTCGGGCATTTCGTCAAGGACGAACTGGACCGGCTGTTCGCTGTGGATCGCCGCGCCGCGGGGGAACCCCGCCGTCTGGAAATCTCGGTCTCCGAGGTGGCCGGCGACATCGGCCTGCGGACCGATGCCTCTGCCACCCGCTCGGACCTGCAGGTGCGGGCCAATTACCGTCTGATCGCGACCGATGGAGAGCCCGTCGTCAGCGGCAATATCGACGTGGTTGTCAGCTATGACATTCCCGGCCAGCCCTATGCCGACATCGCCGCCCAGATGGACGCGCAGCAGCGCGCCGCCTCGGTTCTGGCCGAGCGTCTGAGGGTGGATCTGCTGCTGCGCCTGCGCCGGCTCGAGGCCGAACGCGCGGCGCCGCCGCCCGCCTGACCGTCGAATGAAGATCGCGGCCCACCAGGCCGAAGGCTGGCTGGCGCGCCGCCCGTCCGAATCCGCCGTGCTGGTGTTCGGTCCTGACGCCAGCGCCGTTGCGGACGCCGCACGGCGCGTGATCGGCCACTGGTCGGCGCCTGATACCGAGATCGTGCGCCTGACCGATGAGGACCTGCGCAGCGACCCGGCGCGCCTGTCTGACGCCCTGGGTGCGCGCGCGCTGTTCGG
Source organism: Hyphomonadaceae bacterium UBA1001 (assembly GCA_002291875.1). GTDB lineage: Bacteria > Pseudomonadota > Alphaproteobacteria > Caulobacterales > Aquidulcibacteraceae > UBA1001. Next base: position 35,134 of record DBAV01000021.1, on the reverse strand, counting down.
CGGCGAGACGGTGGTGCGCGTCGTGATCGGCGGCGAGTCGCCGGTTGTGCGCAGCGTGCTCGAGGACCTCGACAAGGGCGCATCCCTGAACCGGATGGTGGTCGAGGCCGGCGAGCTGGGCAAAGCGTCCAAGACGCGTCTGGCCTTCGAGGGTGCCGCGCGCGCCGTTGCCGTCCAGCTGGTCGAGGAAAGCGAGGAAGCGCTGGCCGCCATGGCGGTCGCGGCGGCCGGTTCAGAGGGCCTGACCCTGGACCCGCAGGCCGTCGAACGCCTGCTGTCCGAACTGCCCGCCGACCGCGGCGTGATCCGGGCCGAGATTGCCAAGCTGGCGCTCTACATGCACGCGAACGGCCCGTGCGTGACCGAGGACGACGTAGCCGCTGTGGTGGGGGCCCAGCGGTCGGACGCGCTGGACGGGATCACCGAGGCGGTGACCCGCGGCGACATTGGCTGGCTGGCGGATCGGGCGGGCGCGGTTTGCGCGGCCGAAGGCGCGATCACGGTGCTGCGGGCGGTGATGCGTCGGTTCAACCGCCTGGCCGAGGTTCGGCGCCTGATGGGCGAGGGTCGCGGGTTGGGCGATGCGGTGGGAGCACTCAAGCCGCCGGTCTTCTTCAAGGTGCGGGCGGCGTTCGAGCGTGACGTCAGGCGGTGGGACGAGACGGCCCTGGTGGCGGCGGCCGAGCGGCTGTGGCGCGCCGAACAGGCGTGCAAACAGGCGCAGATGCCGCAGGACCTTCTGGTTCAGCGTGCCCTTCTGGAAACCGCCCGACTGCCGCTGCGCGTCGGAACGGCGCCACGCTGAGGATCAGCCCTCATGGCCCGCCGACAACAGGCGGCTGATGCGGTCAAGCTGGGCCAGCGTGCGATACGAGATGCGCAACTCGCCACCCTTCTCGCCGCGATGGCGAACCTCGACGTCCATGCTCAGGGCCGCCGAAAGGTCTGCGGCCAGGGCCAGGCTGTCCGCGTCGGGCTCGGCAGCGGATTTCTGAGACTTGCTCAGATCCTTGACGCCCTCGGTGACCGCCTGGTCCGACATCTTCGACGCCAGTCGCTCGGTGTCACGAACCGAAAGCTGTTCGGCGACGATCCGATCCGCCAGGGCGGCGGGGTCGGGTGCCGCCAGCAGCGCGCGCCCATGACCGGATGAAAGCACGCCGCTGCGCACCAGGTCCTGAACGGGTTGGGGCAGGGCCAGCAGGCGCAGCAGATTGGCCACGTGCGGACGGCTCTTGCCGACGAGGTCTGCCACTTCGGCCTGGGTGCGGCCGAACCGCTCCTGCAGGTCGCGGTAGGACAGCGCTTCCTCGATCGGATTCAGATCGACCCGTTGGACATTTTCGATGATCGCCGCTTCGAGCGTGGTGGCGTCGTCCAGGTCCCGCACAACGGCGGGAATGGTGGACAGGCCCGCCATCTGCGAAGCGCGCCAGCGCCGCTCGCCCGCAACGATTTCGTATCGGCCGGACTGGCGCGGATGGGGTCGCACCAGGATCGGTTGGAGCACGCCCTTCTCGCTGATCGACGCCGCAAGCTGTGCCAGCTCGTCACTGGAAAAGGTGCGTCGCGGCTGGCCGATCTGGCGGTCGATCAGCTCGATGGCAATCTCGCGTTGCGGAATCGCAGGGGTGTCGGCGGGCGGCCCCACCGGCGCGGTCGCATAGTCACTGAACAGCGCGTCCAGACCGCGGCCCAGCCCCTTGGGCTTTGCGGCCGGCGCATTGGGTGGAGGCGCTGCTGGCAGACCCGAATCGGCGGCCGTCATGTCAGGCCGCCATCTGCTGGCGGGCACGTTGCAGCATTTCGCTGGCCAGACGCGCATAGGCCAGGCTGCCCGGGCACCGATGGTCATAGATCAGCGCCGGCTTGCCGTGCGACGGGGCCTCGGACAGGCGCACATTGCGCGGGATCATGGTGTTGAACACCTTGGCACCAAAATGTCCGCGAACATCGTTCTCGACCTGCTCGGACAGGTTGTTCCGGGCATCGAACATGGTCAGCACGATGCCCTGGATCTCGAGCGTCGTGTTGAGCGAAGCCCGCACCGCCTCGATCGTGTGCATCAGCTGGGTCAGGCCCTCGAGCGCGAAGAACTCGCACTGGAGGGGGATCAGCACGCTGTCCGCCGCGGTCAGCGCATTCAGGGTCAGCGTACTGAGCGACGGCGGACAGTCGATCAGCACATAGTCATAACCATCCTCGCCCTTCAGCGCGCGACGTTCGCGATGTTGGGCGGTGGCGTCCCGCAGCCGGAAATTGCGCCGCGGGGTCTGTGCCGACGCCAATTCCAGCTCGACCGCCGATAGCTCGACATCGCCCGGAATCAGGTCGAGCGCGATGTCGGCAATGTTGGCCGATACGGTCGCTTCTTCGATCGGGGTGCCGCGCATCAGCACGTCATAGGTGGTGTGCCGTCGCTCGGCGGGTGGCACGCCCAGACCTGTCGACGCATTGCCCTGGGGATCCAGGTCGAACACAAGCACGCGCTCGCCGACCGCAGCCAGCGCCGTGCCCAGATTGATGGCCGTGGTAGTCTTGCCGACCCCGCCCTTCTGGTTGGCGATGGCGATGATTCGCTCGCGATTGACGCGGTGCATACGCGCGCGATCAGTCAGATCCGAGAATTCCATGGCCCAGCCCCTCGAACTCGAGAATCGATGCCTGAGGGTCAGAGAGACTGGCGTGATGTTTCACGTGAAACATCCAGCCCCCAGCCCGTGCAGCGTCGATCTCGGCGGCGGCCTCCCGACCCTTCGGGAACAGCCCCCGCGCGCCGTTCACGGTGAATCGATACGCCAGTTCGAGCAGGATCGGCAAGGGCGCGAGCGCACGCGCGGTGACCACTTTCGCGCCCGGGTCCGAAACGGTCCTTATGTCGCCGTGGATCACGTCCACAGGGAGGTCAAGCGTGCGCACCACGGTCCGCTGGAAAGCGCATCGCTTGGGGTTGGTGTCGACAGTCGTAATCCGTGCGCCGTCTGTCTCTGCAAGCGCACATGCCAGCACCAGGCCGGGCAACCCCGCGCCCGATCCCAGATCGAGCCAGGTCCGCGCCTCGGGCGCGATGGTCAAAAGCTGAAGTGAGTCGAGGACATGTCGGCTCCAGAACACCGAGAGCTCTCGCGGGCCAACCAGGTCGATGGCGCGCGACCACTCCTCGAGCAGGGCGCGATAGGCCATCAGCCGCTCGAATGTTTCACGTGAAACATTCAGCCCAGCCGAGGCGAGGACGGACGGATCACCGCGGTCGCCCTGAAGCGTGGGGCGCGGCAGCGCCGGACGGGCGCGCCCACCGCGCCTCATGCCACGGCCTTGGCGCGTTTTTTGACATGGGCCAGCAGGGCCGTCAGTGCGCCCGGCGTGACGCCCTCGATGCGACCCGCCTGGCCGAGGGTGACAGGGCGCGCTGCGCCCAGTTTGGCGCGCACCTCTGACGAGAGGCCGCCAACTGTCGCGTAATCCAGGTCGGCGGGCAGTTCGAGGTCCTCGTCACGGCGGAACGCCACCACGTCTGCGGCCTGACGATCCAGATAGCCCGCGTACAGGGCATCGATGGCCACCTGCTCGCGCACGTCCGGGGCCCAACCCTCGAGTTCCGGCCAGACGGCAGCCAGGCGCGGGAAGTCGATATCGGGATAGGCCAGCAGCTGGAGCAGATCACGGCGCAGGCCATCCTGCTTGACCGGCAGGCCAGCACGCGCGGCTTCGGCGGGTGTCAGGCTCAACGCCCGCGCGCGCTCACGGGCGGCCGACAGACGCGCCATGCGGTCGCGGTGGTGCGCCGCTCGTCGGGCACCCACCATGCCCAGCGCGATCCCACGATCGGTCAGGCGCTGGTCGGCGTTGTCCGCGCGCAGCGAAAGACGATACTCGGCGCGCGACGTGAACATGCGATAGGGCTCGGTGACGCCACGGGTCACCAGGTCGTCCACCAGAACACCCAGATAGCCCTCGGCGCGGTCGAACACCACGCCGTCCATTCCGGCCGCCGATCGCGCGGCATTCAGGCCCGCCATCAGACCTTGCGCCGCCGCCTCTTCATAGCCGGTCGTCCCGTTGATCTGCCCGGCAAGCCACAGCCCGGGCAGGCGCTTGGCCTCGAGGGTCGGCAGCAGTTCGCGCGGATCGACATAATCATATTCGATTGCATAGGCGTGCCGGAGCACACGAGCCGTCTCGAGGCCTGGGATCGTGCGCAGGAACGCCTCCTGGACGGCTTCGGGCAGCGAGGTCGAGATACCGTTGGGATAGACGGTCGGGTCGTCCAGGCCTTCGGGCTCGAGAAAGATCTGGTGCTGTTCCTTGTCGGCAAAGCGCACGACCTTGTCCTCGATGGACGGACAATAGCGCGGCCCCCGCCCCGCGATGGCGCCCGAATACACCGCGGACTGAGAGATATTCTCGCGGATGATCCGATGCGTTTCGGCCGTGGTCCAGGTGATCCCGCACGCAATCTGGGGGATGGTGATCCGCTCGGTCAGGAACGAGAACGGAACCGGGTCGGCATCGGCCGCCTGCATTTCCAGCCGCTCCCAGCCGATGGTCCAGCCATCCAGCCGCGCGGGCGTGCCTGTTTTCAGCCGGCCCATGGAGAGGCCGAGCGCATAGAGGCGCTCTGCCAGGCGAACCGAGGGTGCTTCGCCGGCCCGGCCGGCAGCGATCCGCCTCTCGCCGATATGAATGAGCCCCTTGAGGAAGGTGCCGGTGGTCAGCACGATCCCCGCGGCACGCAGGACGATACCGCCCTCGGTCACCACGCCGGAAACCCGCCCGTCCTGCTGGACGATGTCATCCACCGCCGCTTCGAGAATGGCGAGGTTGGCCGTCTCGGCCAGAGCGGCCTGCATCGCGGCCCGGTACAAGGCGCGGTCGCTCTGGGTCCGCGGGCCGCGCACCGCCGGCCCCTTGGACCGGTTCAGCATCCGGAACTGTATGCCTGATGCGTCTGCCACCCGGCCCATCACGCCATCGAGGGCGTCGATCTCGCAGACCAGATGGCCTTTGCCCAGCCCTCCGATCGCCGGGTTGCACGACATCTCGCCAATGGTCGCCGCGCGATGGGTCACCAGCAGCGTGCGCGCACCCACCCGTGCGGCAGCAGCGGCCGCCTCGCAGCCGGCATGTCCGCCGCCGATGACGATGACGTCCCACGACGTGGCCTCGGCGGCCTGCGGGGAAACGATGTTCTGCATGGCGCGCGCATAGCTCAACCCGGCCATCAAGTCACGCCACCCGAACCCGAAGACGGACCTCCCCGCCGTTATTGTTCACCGCCTGGGGGCACCGAATGTTTCACGTGAAACATTGCACCCTGACGAGGCGCTCACTTGCCGATGCAGAAGGTCGAAAAAATGCGCCCCAGGATGTCCTCGACGCCAACCTTGCCGGTGATCTGCTCGAGGGCGCGAATGGCCAGACGGATGTCCTCGGCGGCAAGTTCGGGCGGCCCGGTCAGTCCGGATGCCGCGCGGTCCAGCGCCTCGGCGGCGCGCACAAGGGCGTCGCGCTGGCGCTGGCGGGTTACGAGGGCCGGACCAGGCGCCACCAGGCTGACGGCCCTTGCGATCGCTTCTGCCAGTGCGTCGCGGCCGATATCGGGCGCGGATTCGATCCATACCCAATCCTGCGCATTGGCGCGGGCCAGCGCCTGGTCGCGCGCCTGCCCGGCTGGCAGATCGGCCTTGTTCAGCACGAGGATGTCGCCGCCGCGCATCCGCTCCAGACCATGAGCGGGCAAGTGATCGCCCGACGCATCGACGACCAGGACCCGAAGATCAGCCTCGTCGGCCCGTTCGAGCGCCCGGCGAACCCCCTCCTGCTCGATCAGGTCATCGCTGGCGCGCAGACCAGCGGTGTCGGCCACCCAGACCGGAAGTCCGGCAAGCACCAGCCTGATCTCGAGCACGTCACGCGTGGTGCCGGCGATCGGTGAGACGATGGCCGCCTCGCGTCCCGCCAGCGCATTCAAGAGGGTGCTCTTGCCTGCATTGGGCGCGCCGAGGATGACGACACGCACACCCTCGCGCACCCGCGCCCCGCGGTCGGCCTCGGCAATCACGGACCTCAGCTCGCCGCGCAGGGCGGCCAGTGCATCGCCGGCGGTCAAGGCCAGGCGATCGGGCAAATCTTCGTCGGGAAAGTCGATCTCGGCCTCGATCAGCGCCGAGATTTCGATCAGCCGGTCGCGCCATCCCGCCACAAGGACCCCCAGGGCCCCCTCGAACTGGCGCATGGCTTGCCGCCGCTGGACCTCGGTTTCCGCGTCGATGAGGTCCGCGAGCCCCTCGACCTCGGCCAGATCGAGCCGGCCGGCATCAAAGGCCCGCCGCGTGAACTCGCCCGGACCCGCCGGGCGCACGCCCTGATGGTCACACAGCCGCCGAAGGACTGCGGCAATGATGGCCGGACCGCCGTGAACGTGGAACTCGGCCACGTCCTCTCCGGTAAAGCTGTCCGGGCCGGGCATCCACAGGACCAGCACGTGGTCCAGGGTGTCGCCATCCGCGCCCGCAAGGCGGCGCAGCACGGCGCGGCGGGCGGGCGGAGGGCCTCTGCCTGAAAGGTGCGCGATTGTGCCGGCGGCGTCCGGCCCGGACACGCGGATCACCGCCACGCCTGCCCGGCCAGCGCCGCTGGCCAGTGCGGCGATGGTGTCGCCCGAAATCCGAGTTTCGCTCACTTCTTGGCAGGTGGCGCGGCCGACCGCAGCGAGGCGTCCATCAGGCGCATGAAGGTGTCCTGAGCCTGGGCGCCGGTCTCGAACCACGTTTTGACAAACTGGTCGGGCCGCAAGGCGTTCATGTTGTCTTCCATCCGCTCGGCCACGGCCTCGACCAGGCGATCATTCAGGGGGGACAGATCGGGCAGGCCCAGAAAGCGACGCGCCTCCTCGGGGGTGCACTCGACCTCGATGCTCATCTTCATGATGGTTCTCCGCTGTGGACCTGAACGCGGCGTGCGTTGACCCGTCAAGAGCGACCGCTATGGATCGGGCCGCGTCCGTCCAGTCCATCCGGAGCCCTCCATGCCAGAATCGATCCAGATCCGCACCCCCGACGGCACCTTCTCGGCCTATGTCGCCCGCCCGGCCGGCACGCCCAGAGCCGCCGTGGTCGCCATCCAGGAAATCTTCGGGGTGAACGCGGTGATGCGCGAGGTTGCCGACGGCCTTGCCGCGCAGGGCTATCTGGCCGTCGCACCCGACCTGTTCTGGCGAATCCAGCCCGGCATCGACATCACCGATCGCACGCCGGCAGAGTGGGAGCAGGCGTTTTCCTACTTCAAGGCCTTTGATGTCGATGCGGGCGTGCGCGACATCGCCAGCACCATCGCCACCGCGCGCGAGATGGTCGGCGGCGGCAAGGTGGGCGCCGTTGGATACTGCCTGGGCGGGCTGCTGGCCTTCCTGACGGCGTGCCGTACCGACGCGGATGCCAGCGTATCCTATTATGGTGTCTCGATCGACCAGCGGCTTGGCGAGGCAGGCGGGATCAAGCGCCCGCTGATGATGCATGTCGCCGCCAAGGACGAATATGTCCCCCCGGCGGCCCAGGCGGCGATCCGCGAGGCGCTGGGCGCCCACCCGTCGGTCACGCTGCATGTCTATGAGGGCGAGGATCACGCGTTTGCGCGCCCGGGTGGGGCGCACTACAGCGCCGCCGCCGCGGCCCTGGCGAATGGACGCACCGCCGACTTTTTCGCGGCGAACCTGACGTGAGCGGGCGCGCTGCACTGGCGCTGGCGGCCGCCCTGTCGCTGTCCGCGTGCGCAACCCAGACGCCGCGACCGGCCGCCGAAACCGCGCTGTCGGTCTGGTTCGACTGCCTGCGCACCGAGGGCGGCGCGATCATCGGCGCCCATCGGGGGGGCTATGGGGGTGCACTGCCGGAAAACGCGGTCGAAACCGTCATGGCCACGGCGTCGGCTATGCCCATGCTGGCAGAACTGGAGGTGGCCGGGGCCCGCGACGGGCTTGTGATGATGCACGATGACACGCTGGATCGTACGACCACGGGCACGGGGCCGGTACTGGCCGCCAGTGTCGCCGACGTCACGTCCCTGCGCCTCGAAGCGCCCGACGGTTCGGTGACCGCCTGGTCGCCGCCCACCCTGCGGCGCATGCTGTACGAGGCGGGCGGGCGCGTGGTGCTGCAACTGGATTTCAAGGACGGGGCCTCGCCCGAGGCGGTGGCGCGCGAACTGGCCGCGGTGGGCCTTTCGGACGATGTGGTCATCATCACCTATTCGCTCGAGCAGGCCGCACAGGTTCACCGCGCCATGCCCGATGCGATGATCTCGGTCAGCATCGACGCGGCGTCGGAGGTCGATACACTGGCCGGCGCCGGCGTTCCGCTGAACCGGGTGCTGGCCTGGACCGGCACGCGCGCTCCGCGCCCCGATCTGTGGGCTGCCCTGCGCGCGAGGGGTGTGGAGCCGATCTTTGGCACGCTGGGACGCGAGGGCATCGACCGCCAGGCCGCAGCCAGCGGTGACGATACAGTGTATGCGAGGCTGGTCGCGGATGGGGCCGCCATTCTGGCCAGCGACCGCCCACGCGAAGCCTACGCCGCACTGGTGGCCGCAGGCAGGGACGGCACGGCAACGCGTTGCGGCCGCCCTCCGGTACGTTGAGCAGGCCCGCGCTATGAGGACGTCACCATGACCCCGATTGCGATCCGCTTTGCCCGCACGGGCGGACCCGAGGTGCTGGAGGTGGTGGATCATCGACCGCCGCCCCCCGGGTGCGGTGAAGTGACCCTCCGGCATGAGGCGATCGGGGTGAACTTCATCGACACCTATCACCGGACCGGGCTCTATCCGGTTCCGCTGCCCTCGGGCCTTGGACTGGAAGCGGTCGGCATCGTCGAGGCGCTCGGCGACGGCGTCGAGGACGTCTCGATCGGCCAGCGCCTGGGCTATGCGACGGGGCCACTGGGCGCCTATGCAACGCTGGCCAATGTGCCGGCAGCGCGGGCAGTCGCGGTGCCTGACGGCATCGATCCCGTCGCGCTGGCAACCGGCCTGCTGAAGGGCATGACCGCGCGCTATCTGCTTGAGGCCACGTTTCCGGTGCAGCGGGGCGACAGCATCCTGGTGCAGGCCGCGGCGGGCGGCGTCGGCCAGATCCTGTTGCAATGGGCGCGTCATCTCGGTGCCGAAACAATCGCGGTGGTCGGCTCGAGACCCAAGGCGGATGTCGCCCTGGCGGCGGGCGCAACCCATGTGCTGGTGCGCGGCGAGGACGACATCGCCGCCCAGGCGCGGCGGCTCACGGGGGGCGAGGGCGTGGCGGTGGTGTACGACTCGGTAGGCCGCGACACCTTTGCCGAGAGCCTGGACAGCCTGCGGCCGACCGGCACTATGGTCAGCTATGGAAATGCCTCGGGCCCCGTGCCACCGGTCGACCCGGGCCTGCTGGCCGTCAAGGGGTCGCTGTTCCTGACCCGACCGACGCTGATGCACTATGTGCGCACGCGGGCCTTGCTGGAGGAGACGGCTGGCCACCTGTTCGACATGGTCCTGCGCGGGGTGGTCACACTGCCGACACCGCGGACCCTGGAACTGGCCGACGCGGCGGACGCCCACCGCCTGATCGAGAGCCGCGCCCATGCCGGCACGATTGCGCTGCTGCCCTAGGGACGGTCAGCGATTGCGGCCGGAACGCCCTTTGCGCGCAAGGCTTTTTCAGTGGCCGCTGATCTTGTGCCACAATGCCTTGTCGCCCATTTCGGCGACGAAGGCTGCATGGGCGGCCCGCTCGGCGTCGGACAGCAGAGGAGGGCGTGGTCGCGGGCGGGGCGGCAGGGGCGTACGGCGCGCCCGTGCCCCTTCGGCGTCCTCGCTCTCGAGTTCCAGCATGCGGGTCCGACCACCCCTCAGCTCGAGATAGACCTCTGCCAGCAGGCGCGCATCCAGCAGGGCGCCATGGACCGTGCGCTCGGAGAGGTCGATGCGAAAGCGCTTGCACAGCGCATCGAGGTTGTTCGCCGCGCCGGGAAACCGCTTGCGCGCCAGCTCCAGGCTGTCGATCCAGCGTTCGGCGGGGATCCCCGGATGCCCGATGCGCGCGAATTCGGCATTCAGGTGTTCACGGTCGAAGGCCGCATTGTGCGCGACCAGCGGGCTGTCACCGATGAAGGCCAGCAGGCGGTCGCAGATCGCCGGATCCCGAAAGGGCGGCTTGTCGATCAGGTCGGCCAGGCGAATGCCGTGCACGCGCGTCGCGTTTTCGGGCACGTCTCGCTCGGGGTTGATGTAGGCGTGGAACACGCGGCCCGTCGGCAGCATGTTCACCAGCTCGACACAGCCCACTTCGATCAGGCGGTGGCCCTCGGACGTCCTGATGCCGGTGGTTTCGGTGTCGAAAACGATTTCACGATTCGCGTCCGCCATGTCCCGAGCCTTGACTCGATGTGGTGAGGGCGTCCAGCACCTGATGCACCTGGGAACGCGCAGCCTCGATGCCGTTCCCCGTTTCGATCACGAAGTCGGCGCGGGCGCGCTTGTCGGCGTCGGGCATCTGTCGCGCCAGGATGGCGTCCAGCTTTTCAGGTGTCATGCCGGCCCGCGCCAGCACCCGCGCCCTCTGAACCTCGGGCGGCGCGCTGACCACCACGATGGAATCGACCCGCGCTGCTCCGCCGCGCTCGAACAGCAGGGGGATGTCCAGAACCACGATGGGAGTGCCCCTCGCGCGCTCGGTCGCCAGGAAATCGGCCTGCGCCTGGCCGACCAGCGGGTGCACGATGGCCTCGAGGCGCGCCATCGCCTCGGCATTGCCCAGCACCAAAGCCGACAGCCTTTCGCGGTCCACGGCGCCGTCAATCACCACGCCGGGAAAGGCCGCAGCCAGCGGTGCGACAGCGGCGCCGCCCCGTGCATACAGCGCGTGGGCCGCCGCATCGGCATCGTACACGGGCACGCCGGCTTCGCGAAACAGCGCGGCGGTGGTGCTCTTGCCCATGCCGATCGAACCGGTCAGCCCCAGGATCAGCACGGTGCGCGCGCCCGCAGAGCCAGGGCCTCCAGCGCCCGCGCACGGCCAATCGCGGGATCGGGCCGAACGCCATGCCAGAGTTCGAAGGCAAGGGCCGCCTGATGCACCAGCATGCCAAGGCCATCCACGCCGACCAGCCCCCGGGCCCGCGCCGCCGCCAGAAGCGGGGTTTCCAACGGCACATAGACAATATCGGCAACCACTGCGGACGCTGGCAGGGCGTCGACGCCGATGATCACGCCGCCATCGCCGCCCATCCCGACGCTGGTGGTGTTCACGAACAGGTCGGCATCGCCCAGGGCCTCGCGCGCCGGGTCGACGCCATCGAGAACACGCCCCACGCCCAGGCCGCCGACCATGGTCCGTGCACGGGCCACCGTGCGGTTCACCACCGCCACATCGGCAAATCCGTGGTTCGCGAGGGCCCAGACGATGGCCCGCGCGCTTCCCCCGGCGCCGGCCACCACGGCTCGACCGCCTGTTTGCGGCAGAAGGTCACCCGCCTCGGCCATCAGCGCCGCAAGAAAACCGGGTGCGTCGGTGTTCTCGGCACGCCAGCCGCCACCGGCAAACGGCACCAGGGTGTTGGCGGCACCGATTGCGCGTGCCGCATCGCTGGCCTCGCGGGCGCACGCCAGCGCGGCCTCCTTGTGGGGCAGCGTCACGTTGAGCCCGGCAAACCGGCGCGACAGCTCATCCAGGTCAAGGACCGGGTCCGCACCGACCAGACGGACGCGGTCATAGCGCGCAGCGATGCCATGATCGTCCAGCCAGCCCTGCTGGATCACCGGCGACAGCGAGTGCGCGACCGGATCGCCGATGACGGCATAGTCGCGCTCGCGCGCCCCGCCTTCGTCGTCCGGCGGGGGCCGCCTCAACGCGGCACCACGGCGTGCTGGCGCAGAAAATCCAGCACCGCGAGCAGTGACAGGCCTTGGATGGTGAACACGTCGCCATCGATCCGCGAGAACAGGTGCGCGCCCAGACCCTCGATCTGATAGGCGCCAACACTGTCCAGTGCCCGCTCGCCCAGCGCGTCCAGATAGGCCGCTGCAAAGTCATCCGAGAAGTCGCGGACCGTCAGGCGCGCGGGCACCACCATCCGCCAGATCGGCGCCCCATCCTTGGCAATCACCTGGGCAGTCAGCAATTCGTGCGATCGCCCGCGCAGCGCCCTCAGCGTATCCAGCGCGGCGGCGCGATCAGGGGGTTTGTCGAAGACGCGGTCCCCCAGCACCAGCATCTGGTCGGCGCCGATCACGAAACCGCGCGTGCGCGCCGATACGCGCACCGCCTTGACCTCGGCGAGGGCATCGACCTGCTGGCGTGGTGTCAGGCCCTCGGCGCGAAGGCCCTGCTTGATTGCCTCCTCATCGACAGGGGGACGCACGACGGTGAACGCCACCCCCGCAGCCTCCAGCATCGCGGCGCGGGTGCGGCTGCCCGAAGCAAGGACGATCTGGCGGTCGGCATCCACAGCTGCCGCGACGAGGGGCCGTGTGGCAGGTGCTGCGGTGTCATGCGCCACGGTGACGATCTCCCATCAGGTTCAGCACGGCGGCCGCGGTTTCCTCGATCGACCGGCGCGAGACGTCGATCACCGGCCAGGCGTGCCGCTCGAACAGGCGGTTCGCCTCGATGATCTCGGCCCGCACGGCTTCTTCGTCGATATAGTCGGTTTCCCGCGATTCCTTCAGGCTGAGCAGGCGGTTGCGGCGGATCTGGACCAACCGCTCGGGGCTGATCCGCAGGCCCACCACCAGGGGTCGCCGTGCCTCGAGAAGCCCCCGGGGGGGCGGCACGCCCGGAACCAGCGGAACATTCGCAGCGCGCACGCCGCGATTGGCCAGATAGATGCAGGTCGGCGTCTTGGAGGTGCGGCTGACCCCGGTCAGCACCACATCGGCGTCCTCGAGGCTTTCGGTCGCCTGGCCGTCATCGTGCGACATTGCAAAGTTCAGCGCGTCGATGCGGCGGAAATAGTCCTGGTCCATCGGACGCCCGGCGCGTTCTGTCAGCTGCAGCCCCAGATATCGGCTCATGCCATCCAGAACCAGATCGAGCACCGCGATGGTGGGCACCCCGATCGCGCGGCAGCGTGTTTCCAGTTCGGTGCGCAGCTCGTGCGACGAGATGGTGAACAGCACGATGCCCGGCAGCGCCTCGACCTCACGCACCACCCGGTCGATCTGGCGCGAGGATCGCACGAGATAATAGCTGTGCTCGAGCGGGATGACCCCGTCGAACTGGGCACACGCCGCGCGCAGCACACCGTTCAGGGTCTCGCCGGTGGAATCCGAGACCAGATGGACGTGAAAGTGGATGCCGACGCTCCGCTTGGCGCTCATGGCCGCGCACCAGCGCCCTGCGCGCGCACCGTGCCCCCATGGTCAGCCTTGCGGCCGCCTGCTTCGTGAACGGGCGAAGAATGCCCCGGAACTGCGGGGGTCATCCACCGGCCCCAACAAGGATGCGGCATATCGGCTTGGCCAGGGACGCTTGTGGAAAGGTGGTGGTCACGCACCCGGTAACCCTTCCTTAACTTCGTGGAGAATCCCGTGCGGCTGCGGGGAGTACATTCGCCCACGGCGCAACGGTGCATTGCCTGCCGGATTCTCAACCGCGTTATCCGCACGCTCCTGCCCCTGTGGACCATTCCGCCTCTCTCGTGGACGATTTGTGGAGTGTGGGCTAGGGCGTCGGTGCTGCAAGGGGAATCGAGCGGTCGCGATCGGGTGGGCTGTGGACAGCGGGCGGATCAGGGGCGGAGAATCCGCGCTGTGCGCACCGTCCACACGCCAGATTCAGACTCCACAGACTCCCATCAAAAAATTGAAAGACCCTTTCTGATGGATTCGGTGGACAGTGGTTTCCTGCGCGTGCTGGCCGGCGAGGTGGTCAGCCCACCGCCTGTCTGGGTGATGCGACAGGCGGGGCGCTATCTGCCCGAGTATCGGGCGGTCAGGGCCCAGGCGCGCGATTTCCTGCACTTCTGCTATACGCCGGCACTGGCGACCGAAGTGACGCTCCAGCCGATCCGGCGGTTCGGACTGGATGCGTCGATCATCTTTTCCGACATCCTGGTGGTGCCGCACGGGCTGGGTCGCAAGGTCGAGTTCAAGGAGGGCGAAGGCCCTGTCCTCGAGCCCATCACGCCCGCCGAGGTCGCGCGGCTGGGCCACCCGGATTCCATGCGTGACTTCCTGGCGCCGGTTTACGAGGCCGTCTCGACGACCCGGGCCGCCCTGCCGCCCCAGGTTCCCCTGATCGGATTTTGCGGCGCGCCATGGACGGTCGCCACCTATATGATCCAGGGCCGCGGCGGGGACAGGGCGCCGGCGCGCGCCTGGGCCTACCGGAATCCCGAGGCGATGCAGGGCCTGCTGGACATCCTGGTCGAGGCCTCGGTCGTGCACCTGGCGGCCAAGGTCGCTGCTGGCGCCGCGGCGCTGCAGATCTTCGAGAGCTGGGCCGAAGGGCTGCCTCCGGCAGTGTTCCGGCAGATGGTGGTCGCCCCCATCGCCCGCATCGTGGCGGGTCTGCGCGCACGCGGCGTGATGACACCCGTCATCGCCTTCCCGCGGGGGGCAGGGCTGAACCTCGAGGGGTTCGCGGCCGAAACGGGTGTGGACGCAATCGGGATCGACACCGCGACCGATCTGGGCCGTGCACGCGACCTTGCCGGCCCGCGCGCGGACGGACGGGCGCTGGCGACGCAGGGCAATATCGACCCGCAGGTGATGGTGGTGGGCGGGCAGGCGCTGCGGGACGCCGTGTCGCGCACCCTCGCCGCGACCCGGGGTGTGCCCCATGTCGTCAACCTTGGACATGGCATCACGCCCGACGCCGACCCCGCGCACATGGCCGAACTCGTCCGGCTGGTGCGGCAAGGTGCGGCCTGAGGCGATCACGGGACCACACATGACGCAGAGACGCCTCGCCCTGATTGCGCTGAACCTTGGCGGGCCGGATGGGCCCGATGCGGTCCAGCCTTTCCTGTTCAACCTGTTCAACGACCCCGCGATCATCGCCCTGCCGGGCATTGTGCGCACACCGCTGGCGGGCCTGATCTCGCGTCGGCGGGCGCCGGGCTCGCGCGAGAACTATGCGATGATGGGGGGTGGCTCACCGCTGCTGCCCGAGACCCAGCGCCAGACCGACGCGCTGGAACGCGCGGTGCGGGCAAGGCTGGACCCGGGCATCGAGGTGCGTACCTTCATCGCCATGCGGTACTGGAAGCCCTTTACCGAGGACGCGGCGGCTGCGGCACGCGAATGGGGAGCCACCGAGGCCTTGCTGGTTCCGCTTTATCCGCAATTCTCGGCCACCACGACCGGGTCGTCGGTCAAGGCGTGGAAACAGGCCTGGCAGGGACCCACGCGGGTGCTGTGCTGCTATCCGACCATCAAGGGATTTGCCCGGGCCCACGCCGAAGCGATCATGTCGGCCTGGCGCGAGGGCGGCAGCCCGGCCGCTCCGCGCGTGCTGTTCTCGGCACACGGCCTGCCCCAGCGCAATGTCGATCGGGGCGATCCCTATCAGTGGCAGGTCGAGCAGACGGTTGCAGCGGTGCGGCCCATGCTGCCACCCGAGTGGGATACCGTGATCTGCTATCAGTCGCGGGTGGGCCCGCTGAAATGGATTGGTCCGGCCACCGAGGACGAGATCGAGCGCGCCGGCCATGAGGGCGTCGGGGTGATCGTCTCGCCCATCGCCTTCGTCTCCGAGCATGTCGAGACACTGGTGGAACTGGACATCGAATATCGCGAGAAGGCCGACGAGGCCAAGTTGCCCTTCTATCTGCGCGCAAAGGCCCTGGGCGACCAGCCGGTGTGGATCGAGGCGCTGGCCGACCGCGTACTGGCCGTCGTGGGTGGCGGCCGCGAGGTCATGTCCGAGGCGGGCGGGCGCATCTGCCCCGGCCAGTTCGGCATGTGCCCCCAGAAAGCGGTTGCGGCGTGACGGACCTGATCCATGCGATCCCCTATGACCTGCTGCGGGGGCTGCACCTGCTGGCGGTGATCGCATGGATGGCGGGGCTTTTGATGCTGCCGCGCCTGTTCGCCTATCACGCCGAGGCCGCGCGCGGGGGCGAGCTGGAACTCAAGATGACCGAGGGTGCACGGCGCGTGATGGCCGTCATCTTGAACCCGGCGATGATCGCAACCTGGGTGCTGGGGCTTGCCATGCTGTGGGCGCGGGGCTGGGAGACCGCGATGCAGCCCTGGATGGTCGCCAAGCTGGTGCTGGTGCTGGCCCTCAGCGGCTATCACGGCATGCTGGCGGGCGCGCGCAGGCGCTTTGCCGCCGGCGAGCGGCCCGGATCGTCCAGGCGCTGGCGGATGCTGAACGAGGTGCCTTTCCTGATCGCCATCGCGGTGGTCCTGCTGGTCACGCTCGAGCCGACATTCTGAGGCGCGCTTAGCCTCGCCAGCGACGGGCGCGATCGGCATCGGCGATCGCACCGACAAAGGCATGCAGCCTGGCGACATCCAGCCTGCCTTCGCTGCGCACGCCCGAGCACAGGTCGACCCCGAAAGGCCGGACGGTCCTGATGGCTTCGGCCACGTTGGCGGCAGTCAGGCCCCCGGCAAGGAAGACCGGCCGCGGGCTGGCGGCGACGAAGGCGGCGCTGATGGCCCAGTCATGGGCCCGCCCCGTGCCGCCCAGCTCGGGAATCGCCGCGCCAGGCCGTCCCGAATCCAGCAGGAAGACATCCACGAAGGGGCTGTAGGCGGGGATCAGGTCCAGCGCCTCGGGACCCTCGACATGGATCACCTGAACGCGGCGGACCACAGGTTCGAGCCGGGCCAGACGTTCAAGCTCGGCAGGGTCGATGTGGTTGACGATCTGGACCGTGTCCGGGCGGGTTGCACGCAGATGGTCGCTGATGTCGGCGGCGGTGGTCCGTGACGTCAGCAGGACGGTTGCAACCGGCGGGGGCACGTGGGCGGTGATGGCGCCAATGGTCGCATCGTCGATCGCACCCGGACCCGATGGCATCGCGCCCACCAGGCCCAGGGCATCGGCACCGGCAGCAATCGCGGCGTCTGCTTCCTCGAGAGAAGCGATGCAGCACACCTTGATGCGCGTGCGCAGGATCACCGGTGGCCCGCGCCGCCGATTTGGCCGGCAATCGCCATGGCCAGCCTGCGGGCAAGTTCGGTCTTGGGCCCCCTGGGCCACCGCGTCGCACCCTCGCCGGTGATCAGAATGGCCTCGTTTTCGGGGCCGCCCATCACATCGCCTGAAACATCATTGGCGACGATCCAGTCGCAGCCCTTGCGTGCCCGTTTGGCCACCGCGTGGGCTTCGACGTCATGGGTTTCCGCGGCAAAGCCGACCACCAGGGACGGGCGGCGCCCGGCGGGCAGAGCGGCGACGGTGGCCAGGATGTCGGGGTTTGGGATCAGCCGCAAAGCGTGCCCCGCGGCCTTCTCGATCTTGATCTTGCGGTCGGGCGGATTTTCCGGTCGCCAGTCGGCCACGGCTGCCACCCCCACGAAGACATCCGCCGGCAGGGCAGCCTCGACAGCCGCCATCATCTCGCGCGCGCTGGTCACGTCCACACGCAAGACCCCGTGGGGCGTCGTCAGTCCGGTCGGCCCGGACACCAACGTGACCCTTGCCCCCTTGGCGGCCAGAGCAGCGGCGATGGCATAGCCCTGTTGGCCGCTGGAGTGGTTCGACAGATAGCGGACCGGGTCCAGCGCCTCGCGGGTGGGGCCGGCGGTCACGATGGCGTGGCGGCCATCCAGCATGGCGGTGCCTGTCCTTTCGGCCAGGCCGAGCATGGCATGGACCTGCGCGGCGATCGCCGCCGGCTCGGCCATCCGCCCGGGCCCGAACTCGCCGCAGGCCATCTGGCCGTCGTCCGGGCCGACGAAATGCACCCCATCGGCCTGCAGGCGCGCCACATTGCGCTGGACCGCCGGGTGCTGCCACATCCGCACATTCATGGCGGGCGCCATCAGGACCGGCTTGTCGGTGGCCAGCAGAGCGGTGGAAGCCAGATCGTTGGCATGGCCGTTGGCAGCCTTGGCGATCAGATCGGCCGTTGCGGGCGCGACCACCACAAGGTCGGCCGAGCGCGAGAGCTCGATATGGCCCATCTCGGACTCGGCGCCCAACTCGAACAGTTCGGTGCGCACACGGTCGTGGGTCAGGGCCTCCAGCGAGAGCGGCGTGACGAACCGCGCCCCGGCCGATGTCAGGATGGCGCGCACGCCGATGTCCGAGCGCTGCAGCTCGCGGACCAGTTCCAGCGCCTTGTAGGCCGCGATGCCGCCACCGACGATCAGCAGTACGCGAGGAGAGGGTGCGGTCATGGTCGTTCCGTGATGGGCCAGGCGGCGGCGCATCGGCCCCCTGGCTGCAAGTCCGGCGCCCCCGTTGCAGATGCAACGCCCGTGCGCCCGAGGGTGCAGCCGCCCCCGCGGTGCACGGTCATCGCACGCCCAGCACCAGGGTGATCAACGCGCCGACCGAGGCCGACGCGATCACAACCAGCCAGGGGAAGCGCGGGTTCTCTTCAGGAGCGAAACGCAGGGCTGCGGTTCGCGAGGCATCTTCGAGCGCCGAGAGGGCGTGCGGCAGGCGGCGCAGCGCCTTGATCCCGGTGAACGCCTCGTCGGTAAAGCGTTTCGCCACACCCTCGGGGCCCAGCTCGCGACGCACCCAACGCTCGACGATGGGGCGCGAGGCCTCCCAGATGTCGTGCTTGGGGTCGAGGGCACGCGCCACGGCCTCCATCTGCACCATGGTCTTCTGCAGCAGGATCAGCTCGGGCCGCATCCGCATGCCATAGAGGTGGGTGACATCGAACAGCTGCAGCAGCAGGCGGCCCATCGAGACCTTGTCCGCGGTCTTCCCAAAGATCGGCTCGCCGACCGAACGCAGGGCCTGGGCGAATTCGGCCGCGCTGTGACGGCGCGGCACATAACCGGCCTCGAGATGCACCTCGGCCACACGCAGATAGTCGCGCCTCAGAAAGCCGTGCAGGATTTCCGCCAGATAGCGGCGTTCAGCCTCGCCAAGGCGTCCCATGATCCCGAAATCGACCAGCCAGAGCTTGCCGTCCTCGCCATAGATCATGTTGCCTTCGTGCATGTCGGCATGGAACAGCCC
Source organism: Hyphomonadaceae bacterium UBA1001 (assembly GCA_002291875.1). Classification (GTDB taxonomy): domain Bacteria; phylum Pseudomonadota; class Alphaproteobacteria; order Caulobacterales; family Aquidulcibacteraceae; genus UBA1001. The sequence goes on along the minus strand of DBAV01000021.1, from coordinate 16,008 downwards.
GTGGTCCAGCGCCGAAGCAAGAAAGCCGCGCGTGACCGCATTCGCCAGCGCGGGGCGGTCGGCACCCATGCGGTCGACCGCCGCCAGGTCGGTCAGCGGCGCGCCCTCGATCCATTCGATGGTCAGCACACGTTTGCCCGAACGGGCCCAGTCCACGCGGGGGACGTGGAAATAGCCGTCGCGGGCAGCCACTTCGCGGAATTCGTCCGCACCGCCGGCCTCGATCCGCAGGTCCAGTTCACGCTCGACGGACTGCCAGACCGTGGCGACGAATTCGAGAGGGCGCAGGCGGCGCGACTGTGGCGCGAACCGTTCCGCTAACCCGGCCCCGAAGGCAAAGGCAGCCATGTCGCGGTTCAGTCGGCGCTCGATCCTGGGTCGCAGCACCTTGACGGCTGCGGCGCCACCGCCGGGCAGCAGCGCCTTGTGGACCTGGGCGACAGATGCGGCAGCCACCGCCTCTGAAAAGGCCCCGAACAGCGTCTCGGTGGCACCCAGCTCGTCATTGATGGCGTCCAGTGCCTCTTCGCGCGAGAAGGAGGGCATGCGGTCCTTGAGGCGCGAGAGGTCCTCGGCGGCCTGCTTGCCGATCATGTCGGGGCGCGAAGCCAGGAACTGGCCAAACTTGATATAGCCCGGGCCCAGGCTGCGCAGCGCGCGCTCGAGCCGCTTGCCCGGCGGCATCAGCGATACCCGCCCGAAAATGCCCACCGTCCAGGACATCACCCGGGCCGGCCAGGGCAGGCGCTCACGGTATTCGCGCGGCAGCAGCGCGTCATAGCTGGCCAGCGTGAACGCGGCGCGCAGCAGGCGCAAGGAATGGGCGATCCAGGCGAACATGGCGGTTCCTAGCGCGCGGTCCGGCCGGCGCCGTCCCGCCCCGCGGCGTCGGGCGACCTTGCACGGGCGGGCTTAGGGAAAGGTTGCCCGCGGCTCACAGCGCCCATCCCGTGTGCAGCGCCACCACGCCCCCGGCAAAGCGGGTCACCTCGACGCGCCGGAAGCCGGCCTGGACGACCATGGCGGCAAAGCGGGCGGGCTCGGGAAAGCGGGCGATGCTTTCGACCAGATAGCGGTAGGACCCTTCGTCGCCGGTGACCATCGCGCCAATGCGCGGGATCGCGCGAAAGGCCCAGGCGTCATATCCGCGCTGGATGGTGGCGTTGATCGGGCGTGAGAACTCCAGACAGGCAAAACGCCCCCCGGGACGCAGGACCCTGCGCATGTCGACCAGGGCGGCCGGGATATCGGTCACATTGCGGATGCCAAAGGCGATGGTGACCGCGTCCGCGCAGCCATCCGGCAGGGGCAGGCGCTGCGCATCGCCGACCGCCCATTCGATCGCCTCGTCGGTGCCGCGGTTGCGACCGGCCACCAGCATGGAATGGTTGATGTCCACCACCACCGCCCGCGCTGGCCGGCCATCGCTGCGCCGAAGCCCCGCCCGCCGCGCCCGGTCGACGAAACGCCGCGCCAGATCGCCCGTCCCCCCGGCAACATCCACCAGAAACTGCCCCGGCTGGGGATGCAGACGGTCGATCACCGCATCCTTCCACAGACGGTGCGCACCCAGCGACATAAGGTCGTTCATCAGGTCATAGCGGCCCGCCACGCTGTCAAAGACCGCGCGCACGCGCCCGGCCTTGGTGGCGGCAGGAATGTCCTCGAAACCAAAGGACACGGTGTCCTGTGGCATGTCGGGGCGTTGGGCATCGGGTTCGGGCAGGCTCATGCAGGCGTCCTCATAGCGCCGCATCGCGACGTGCGCCATATCGGCCCCATGTCGCATCCGCGCCGCCCTGGAACGCCGTCCAGCGGGCACATCCATGCCTGAGCTGCCCGAGGTCGAAACCGTGCGCCGCGGTCTGGCGCCCGTGCTGACGGGCCAGTGGATCGCGGGCGTCACCCTGGCCCGGCCCGACCTTCGCTTTCCCTTCCCCGAACGGTTCGCCCCGAGGCTTTCCGGCGCCATGGTCGAGGCCGTGGGCCGGCGCGGCAAATACCTGCTGGCGGTGCTCTCCACCGGCGAGACCCTGATCGTTCACCTGGGCATGACGGGACGCCTGACCGTGGTGGGTGATCGCGGGGCCGACCTCCTGGGCGCGTATGTCTATGACACTGGCGCTGATCCGCGGCACGACCATGTCGAGTTCCGGCTGGGCAATGGCGTGCGGGTGGTGTTCAACGACCCGCGCCGGTTCGGCTATATGGACCTGGTGCCCAGTGCGGCACTCGATGCGTGCGCGCATTTTGCCGGCATGGGGCCCGAGCCGCTTTCCGACGCCTTCGACGCCGAAGCGTTGGCCCGGGCGCTGGCAGGCCGACGCACGCCGCTGAAGGCGGCGCTGCTGGACCAGGCCGTCGTGGCGGGCCTTGGAAACATCTATGTGTGCGAGGCGCTGCACCGGTCGGGGCTGTCGCCACGACGCCAGGCCCGGACGGTCTCTGCGGCCCGTGCCGGTCGGCTGGCCGTCGCCATCCGCGAGGTTCTGCTGGAGGCGGTGGCGGTCGGCGGCTCGACCCTGCGTGATTTCGCTTCTGCGGACGGCGCCGCGGGCCAGTTCCAGGAAACCTTCCGCGTCTATGGCCGCGAAGGCGCCCTTTGCCCAGCACCGGGATGCGGCACCGTGGTGCGACGCATCGTGCAGTCCGGCCGCTCGACCTTCTATTGTGGCCGCTGCCAGCGCTAGTTCCGATAGCCGAAGGGGCGGGTGCGGGCGTCGCGAAGGTCCTGGTAACGGCGGCGCAGATGGGTCTGGCGGCTTTCCATCGGCAGGGCCCGGCCGTCGATATACACCGCGCGTGCGTTCGACGTGACCTCGAGCGGGTCACCATTCCACACCACGATGTCCGCCGGCGCCCCCGCGCGCAGAACACCATGGTCCGGCAGTCCGTGGACGGCAGCCGGGACCGAGGTGATGGCTGCGAACGCGGCGTCCCAGGCCATGCCGTTGGCCACCGCATTGCCGGCCAGCTGGGGCGTGAGGCCTGCCAGAAAGCCGTCATCCAGGCTTTCCAGCGGGGCAATCACCGTGCGAACGCCCGCGCGCTGCAGCAAGGCGGCGTTGTCGAGCCGGGCTGTGCGCTGTTCGAACCGATTGGGCAGGTTGATCCAGGGATCCACGATCACCGGCAGGCCCGCAGCGGCCAGCGCGTCGGCAACCCGCCAGCCTTCGGCCGCGCCGACCAGCACCAGCTGCAGCGCCGGATGGCGCTGGCGCAGGGCCATGGCCTGACGGAGGTCGGACTCGCGTTCGACCCCCAACAGGATCGGCACCTCGCCCCGCACGGCCGCGGCGAAGGCCTGGGCTTCGGGACGGCGCAGCACGCTGCCTTCGGAGTGGGACATGTAGCGGGTCGGAAACGCGCGGGCATCATCGATCGCCGCCTCGATCCACGGCCACAGCGTCATCCGCGAGCGTCCTGCACGAGCGGCCCCGCGGTCGCCGGCCTCGATCGAGATGAAGGCGCGTGGGCGCGTGATCCCCGAGCGCAGACCCGAGGTGTCCGCAATGGCGCCATAGCCCGAAATCGGTGACGGCCCGCCAATCGGCGCGACCGCCATCCGGGTGACCCCGTCGAGCCGGCTGACCGCGACGCTGGCCGCCTGGGGGTCGAAGGCGAACGTGGCGTCGGCCACCGCCGCGACCATCGAACTGGCGACACGGCTGTCATTCGTGGCGTCGTCCATGTCGGTTTCGGCCAGCCCGACACGGCAGTGCCCGACAAAGATGCCTGGCGTCACCCAGTGCCCGGCCACGTCCACCGCACGTACACCGGCGGGAACGCTGGTGCCAACAGAGACAACGCGTCCGCGGTGCATGGTCACGACCCCTTCGGGCAGCACGGGCCCCGCGTTCGTGACCACGCGTCCGCCCACCAGGGCCACAGCCTGATCGGCCGCCTCGGCCGGCACCGATGCCTGGGCAAGAGCGGGGGCGGCACCCAACGCCGACAGTCCCGCCAGCATTGCGCGCCGGTGCAGATTCGGTCCGCTCATCGTCCCACCCCCAGGTCAAGGCCGGTCTCGAAATCCCCGCGCGGCCGCCGAGCCGGATCGGATCGGTCAAAGGCCACGGCACCGTCGATGAACACCAGGTCTGCCTGGGCATAGACGCTGAACGGATCGCGCGACCACACCACCACATCGGCATTCTTGCCGACCTCGACCGACCCGATGCGGTCTTCGAGCCCGATCGAGCGCGCGGCATTGATTCCCAGCCAGCGCCAGGCGCGGGCCTTTTCGATGACGATCCCCGCATTGACGCCGTCGGCCCAGGTCTTTGCCAGTTCCTGGTTCAGGCGCTGGATGCCCACCGCGCTGTCGGAATGGATCACCGCGCACGCCCCGGCCTGGTCGATCAGCGAGGCGTTTTCGCGGACCGTGTCATAGGCTTCGATCTTGAAACCCCACCAGTCCGCCCAGACCGCACTGCACACCTCCTCGCGCGCCAGCAGGTCGGCGATCTTGTAGCTCTCGACGGCGTGGTGGAACTGGCGGATGCGGAAGCCGAACTCACGCGCCAGGTCCAGCATGATGACCATCTCGTCGGCGCGATAGCAGTGGATCTGGGGCAGGATGCTGCCCTCGAGCACACCCTTCAACGTTTCGAGCCGCAGGTCGACATCCGGCGGGGTGGGACGCTCGGGCCTGCGGCGCCCACGCGTTTCCTCATAGGCGCGCAGCTTTTGGTCGTATTCGTCCCATTTGCGCTTGTAGCCGACAGCCTTTTCGAACTCGATGCGATAGCCTGCGACATTGCCCATCCGGGTCGAGGGACCGCCCTGGTCGCCATAGACGCGCTTGGGGTTTTCACCGCAGGCCATCTTCAGCCCATAGCGCGCGCCGGGAAACTTCATGTCCTGGACCGAGCGGCCAACCAGATTCTTGAGGATCACCGAGCGGCAACCGAACAGGTTTGCCGAGCCGGGCAGGATCTGAAGCGTGGTCACCCCACCGGCCAGCGCGCGGTCAAATCCGGGATCCTGCGGCCACACGGAATGCTCGGCCCAGACGTCCGCCGTATTCGGCCGGACCGCCTCATTGCCATCCGAGTGGGCGTCGAGGCCCGGCGCGGGATAAACGCCCAGGTGCGAATGTACGTCGATCAGGCCGGGCGTGACAAAACGGCCCGTCGCGTCGATCTCGCGCGCGCCGACCGGGGCGGTCAGTCCCTGTCCCACCCCCGCGACCTTGCCATCCACCAACAGGATGTCGGTTCGGGCCTGAAAGCCCCCGGCACCATCGTACAGCGAGGCATTGCGCAGCACGGTCGGCACCGACGGCATTGCGGCATAGGTCGAGGGATAGACCTCGCTCTGGGTCGCGACGACCGGGGCCGCCAGCAGCAAGGCCCCCATTCCGGCCGCCGCACTGCGCATAATGTCGGCCACGCGCATGAAACATCCCCCAGTCAGTCAAGACAGAGATGTTGTGACGCGAGGGCGGGGCGCAGTGCAAAGGGAAATTGACGTCCAATCCGTCATTTCCCTACTTTTTAGCAGGGCTTTGTGTGTCGCCTCAGCCGACGCCGACTTCCTTCAGCCACTCGGACAGACGCGATTTGGCCATGGTGCCGGTCTTGGTGGCCGCCAGCTTGCCGTCCCGGAACACCATCAGCGTCGGGATTCCGCGGACATTGTAGCGGCCGGGGGTCAGGAGGTTCTCGTCGATGTTCATCTTGGCGACCGTCAGCCGGCCCTCGTAATCGCCGGCGATCTCTTCCAAGACCGGGGCGATCTGCTTGCACGGCCCGCACCATTCGGCCCAGAAGTCCACCAGCACCGGGCCCGGTGCCTCCAGGACGTCCTGTTCGAAGCTGTCGTCAGTGATCGCAAGCGTGGGCATCGGTCGGTGTCCCTGATCCGTCAGCCACCGTGGCCGTCGCCGCGATCTAGGCGTCCACAGGCAGGGGTTCAATCACGGCACCCCGCATCGCTGCATCCATCAGGGCCGCGGGAACCGGCATCAGCAGGGGCCCCTCGGACCAGATGAAGGCACACTCGACCGGCATGCCCGGTCGCGCCTTCTGCAGCAGGGCGCGATAGACCGCCAATTGCTCGATGTAATCCGGTGGCGCGTCTTCGGGCCTGCCGGGCACGACCAGGTTCGACTTGAAGTCGACCACCACGGTTCGGTCGGGCAACAGGACCAGCCGATCGATGCGGCCATTGCGGCGCTCGGGCCCGAGGGGGCCATCCACCACCCCCGAGATCGGCACCTCGGCGCGCGAGTGGGGGCCGAACACCTCGCCAAAGTGCGGATCATTTAGGATCGCCAACGCCTGATGCGCGACCGCCACGTCGTGGATTCCGTTGCGACGCAGGTGTTCCAGCGCAATCGATTCGCGTCTGTCGGCGGGCTTGGCTGGCAGGTGCTGCAACAGCAGATGCAGCAGCGTTCCGCGCGAGCGTCGCTCCTCGGCAAACGCCGAGGCGGCATCATACACCCCGGCAAGGCGTGTCAGCGCGGCGCCGCGCCCCCCCCCTGCCGCAAAGCCCCTTCGTTCGGCGGCGGTTTCGTTCGGGCGTTCGGTCACCCAGGCCGGCAGGGCCGACGCCTCGAGTGCGGCCGTGGGGCCCTCTGCGGCGCCCGAACCATGCAGTGTTCCGATCCGCCAAACCGAAACCGTTTCCGGCTGCGTCCGTCCGATATCGATATGCGTTTCGACAGAGGCGATGCCCGTGTCTGCGGCCCAGGCCTCGAAGGGCGGGCGCACCCGTTCATAAAAGCATTCCGGGGGCGTTTGCTTAGTGTTGTTCTTGGCCCCACAGATGACTATGCGGTCGCGCGGGCGCGTCAGCGCCACATAGAGCATCCGCAGCTCCTCGCGCGTGATGGCGCCAATTGCCCTTTCCCGCAGCACGCCCGCCACGTCGTCATCCTCACCCTGCGAGGCTGGCATCCAGCACGGACCCTTCTCGGGGCAGAGCTGGAGGCAGTCGAGCGTGCTCTTGGGCTTCGAGACGGTGTCGGGCAGGATGACCACTGGTGCCTCGAGTCCCTTGGCCCCGTGCACCGTCATCACGCGCACGCCGCCATCGCCATGGCCGGGTTCGCGCTTGACGTCGATGTCCGAGGTCAGGATTTCGTCGAGAAAGCCTTCGATGCCCGTGCAGGCGCGCGCTGCGAAACCGTGCGCCAGCGTCAGGAACTCTTCCAGCGGCTCGGTCATCGTCGTGCCCAGCCGCGCTGCAAAGCGACGACGACCCGACACACGCTGGCCGTCGGGCTCTTCGAACAGGTGCTCGAGCGCCGCCGACACCACCTCCGCGACGTCCCCCAGCGACCAGGCGGCGCGCAGGTGGGTCAGGAATTCGTGCGCCTCGCGCACATGGGCCGGCGCGTCAGCATGGCTGGCCTCGGCCTCCAGCTGCTCGAACAGGCGGCGGCTGTGGGCGACGTGTTGTCGCGCAAGGCACAGCGCCTCCAGCTGCTCGCTGGTCCATCCCAGCAGCGGGCTGCGCAACAGCTCTGCCAAGGCCAGGCAATCGTCGGGACAGACGGTGATGCGCAGCGCCGCGCACAGGTCGCGCACCACCACCGCGTCCTTCAGCTTGATGAGGTCGGCGCCCCCGGTGGGAATTCCGGCCTCCAGCAAGGCGCGGTTGATCGCATTGTAAACGTCGCGCCGCTTGCGCACGAGGATCAGCACATCGCCCCAGCGCATCGGGCGCAGCGCGTGCGCGGTGCGGTCGTACACCCGCTCACCCTGCTCGATCCAGTTCCGGATTTCCGCCGCGATCACGCGTGCCAGGCGCATGGCGGGATGGGTCTCTGGAACGGTGTCGCGCGGCGCGTCCCACGGCTCGGGTGCGTCGCCCTTGTCGTCGGGCAGGAACAGCGACCACAGTTCGGCGCATCCGGCATGGGCCTTGCCGGCACGGTTGGAGACGTGGCGCACGTCGCGGAAGGCGTCGTCCCCCGTGGCGCCGCACACGCGGTCTGCCAGCTCCAGGATTTCGGGGACCGAGCGGAAGCTCTCGGTCAGGGCGAAGTCCTCGAGCAGGGCGCTCTTGCCGCGTTGGGCCTTGAACTCGTCAATGTCCGCGCCCTGGAAAGAAAAGATCGACTGCTTGGGGTCGCCCACCACGAATGCGGTGCGCTGGGCGTTGTCCAGCCGGTCATACTCGGCCCCCGCCCCGGCGGTGATCTCGTCCAGAAGGGGCCGCAGCACGGCCCATTGCGCCGGGCTGGTGTCCTGGGCCTCGTCGACCAGGATGTGTCGGATGGTCTGGTCCAGCTTGTAGTTGACCCAGTTCACCCCGCCGTCGCGCGAGAGCACGTCGCGCGCCTGGCGTACCAGGTCGTCGAACCCCAACGCGCCGCGCGACCGCAGCGCCTCGGCCCAGTGTGCGCCCCAGTCGAGCGTCAGCGCCAGCAGTCCCGCGCTGCGCCCCGCGGCACGCAGGGACAGCAGCCAGCGGACATGCTCGGTCAGCTCGTCCAGAACGCGGTGATATTTTTCCGGGCCACCCCAGGCGTCACCAGGGTTCTTTTGCGCCCGTTTCGTCAACGGAAGGCGCGGCAGGGCGTCGACCTTCTTCCATTCGCTTGTGATCTCATCGAAGAGCTCGATGACGGTGTCTGCGTCGCCAAGGTGTATGAGGGGTTCGACTTTGCTGCGTTTCGCGACGGTCAGCAGCGTGCACCATGTCGCCAGCCTGCTCCGCAGTGCGCTTTCCTCGATGCGCCGCATCAGTACCTGTTCGCAATCGTCCTCGGTCAGCCCCCGCGTCTCGAATATCTGTCGGCGCGCAGTCTCGCGGCAGCCCCCTGCTCTCTGCGCGAGCCAGCTCAGCGCATCGGCGTGGTTGCGCACCAGCAGCGCGGGCAGTTTGTCAAAGCCCTCCGGCGACAGCTGGAATGCGAGGTCGGTCAGGGCCTGCGCGCATGTTTCCTCGGGCGCAAGGCGTTCGCGAAAGGCTGCCCATTCGCGCTCGATCAGCGCGGCATGGGCCACGTCTTCCAGTGTTTCGAAGCCCGGCGAGACGTCTGCCTCGAACGGAAACCGCTTGAGCAGGTCGGTGCAGAAGGCGTGAATGGTCTGGATGCGCAGGCCGCCCGGCGTTTCCAGCGCCCGCGCGAACAGACGGCGCGGCATGGAAAGGTCTTCGCCCGGGGTCTCGCCGATCTTCTCGAGCTCCTCTCGCAGCTTCGCGTCGGGCATGACGGACCACTTGCCCAGGGTGTCGAACAGGCGGTCCTGCATTTCGGCCGCAGCGGTCTTGGTGAAGGTCACGCACAACACATGGCCCGGGTCCGCACCGGACAGCAGCAGACGCGCCACCCGCCGGGTCAGCGTGGTGGTTTTGCCCGAGCCGGCATTCGCCTCGACCCAGAACGAACGGGTTGGATCGGTCGCGCTCATTCCCCACCGCCCCCGTCATCGTCCTCGCTGACGCCCGCCGCCCACTCACCGCGTCGCGCCAGATGGTCGTAATCGCCGTATTTGTTGGCAAATTTGGCCCGCGGCTTGGACAGATAGGGCTGGTTGGGGTCCAGATAGGCCGCCAGCACCTTCATCAGGTCCTGCTCGATCCGGTCGAGCAGCTCGGGCCCGTCCACTGCCGACTGGTTCTTGTCGCCCTTGCGCCTCACCGGCTGGATGGTGTCCTTGTTCCTGCCCGGCTTGCCCACATGCACATACCCGATTACCGCGCACGGGGCGGTGCCGCCCATCTGCTGACGCTGCAGCCAGCCCAGGATCGGCAGCTGGGGCTCCAGCCCCGAAATCACTTCATTGGAGGTGGGTGGTGTGCCCGATTTGTAGTCCCAGATCCGGAACTGGCCACCGAAAGTGTCCACGCGGTCCGCGACGCCGCTCAGGGTGAATTCGACCCCCTCGACCACGATCTTGCGCTCGAACGACTTTTCGGTCTCGAACGTCCAGCCTTCGCGGGCATCATCGCGCATCCGGGCAGCGATGGTGACCAGCGCCGGGCGCATGCGCGACAAGCGCTCGCTCACGTCCATCGGGGGGAAACCAAGGCTGGCCAACTGCCCGGCAATCCTGTGTTCCAGATCGTCGAGGGCATCGAAATTGCCCGCGTGGGTCCAGTCCTCGAGGGCGCTATGAACGGCGGTGCCGGTTTCGCGCACATCCGGCTGTCGCAGGAACGAGCCGACCGACGGAATGCGCAGGATGTCGCGCGCATAAATCGAGAACGGGTCGCGGATCAGGGTCGATACCCGGCTGGCCGAAAACCGCCTCGGCCGCTGCTCGACGGGCGGCTTGGGCGCGGGTGCACGTTCAGGGCGCGGCGGTCCTGGCGGACGGTCCAGGCGGCGCGCGAGGGCGAGCGGATCGGCGTCGGGCGCAGGCCGGAACAGGTCGTCGCGTTCGATTGCGGTCGCCAGCGTCTCGATGCGGCGCAGCCATCCCGACATCACCGCAGGCCGACCCTTGCAGCGCCGGCACCAGGTCAGGACCACCCGTGGCAGGCTGGCGAACTGGAAGAAGTCGTGCGCGGCGAGGCCGCGATCCTGGTCGGGCGATGTCAGGCCAAGGCGCGCCCGCATGCGCCGCGACAGCACGGGTTCACGCCGCGCCGCCTCGGGCCAGGTGTCCTCGGTCAGGCCCCCCAGGATCATCAGGTCGTGGGTCTGCAGCCGCGCCTCCAGCGGGCTCCAGATGGCCAGGCGCGGGTGATCCTCGCCCAGGCGCACCCGGCGCTCGAGCAGTGCATCCACCAATCCCGGCAGGTCGGCCGGCGCAAGGGGCTCGCTCGTGGCGCCCTCGGCCGCCAGCAGGTCCAGCGCCCCTGCGATGGCCTCTTCCTCCATGCGCGTCCACCCGCGCGAATCGCCGCCAGCGATAAAAGCAAGGAAGGATGCCCTCAGACGCGCGCCCCATTGCGCGGCATTCGCCGGTTCATCTGCCAGCAGATCGCGCGCTTCGCCCTGGCCTTGCCCCAGGGCCTGGCTGACCCTTGAAAGGATTGTCACCGCAACCTGCAGGGCAGACTGCGTGCGTGGGTGTTCCGACCGTACGTGTTTGTCGGTCAGCACCGCGATCCGGGCATGCAGGGCGCGCGGCACCGGGTCATGCTCGCGCAGCACGCGGACCGTGGTGACGTGCATCTTCTGGGCGGAGGCCGGGTTATGCCCCAGGCTGGCGAGTGGATGCTGCAGCAGCGCGGCGAGCGGGACCGGGTCTGCCGGGGCGGCGGCAATGGCCGCAAGCAGGCGCAGCAAGGTTGCAGGCGGCGTTTCAGCCAGCCGACGCCCCGCCGAGGGCGGTGCGGCGATTCCCCATCGGCGCAGGACCGCCGACACCCGGAACGCCAGACCCTCGTCGGGGGTCACCAGGGCAGCCGTACGATCCGGGGTTTCCAGCGTCTCGCGCAGCATCAGCGCGATTACACGGGCTTCTTCGTCAGGTGTATCGGTCGCCAGGATCGTCAGGCCGTTCGCAGCCTCGTCGGTGGCGATCTGAGGCGCTTTGGCCACCCAGTCCGAAGTGTCTTCCGGCGGGGCCAGCGCCAGCGCCAGCAGGCGCGTGCGCGCCTCTGCTTCCGCGGCATTTCCCAGCGTCTGCACCTGCGCGTGCGCGATCTTGAGGTCGCGCAGCGTGGAGGACAGGACATACTGCGGGTGCGAGGGCGCCAGGGCGCTGCGCGTGGCCTCGGCCATCGCCGCCTCGACACCCTGGAACACCAGCCGCCCGTTCGGCGCCTCGAGCACCGCGCGCATCAGCACCCGGGTCTCGACATCCGCCCCGGTCGAGCCGGCGATGACGATGCGGTTGGTCGCCGTCCGCACACGCGCGGCGGTGGCCTCGACCAGCCTGTGCAGCCGGTCACCGGTGTCGCATACCCCGAGGTCGTCGAGGATCGTCCGCCACGCCGGGCCCAGAATGCCGAGGAAACGCTGGCTGACCGCGAAGTGCTCGGCGACCTGGTCCTCCTCCATGGCACGATCCAGCGTGGACCAGTCGATACCGCCATGACGCCCCGACTCGTCCAGCAGGCGGGCCAGCGCGTCGGCTGCGGCGATGGCGGACGGCAGGCCGCGTTCCGGCCGCCCCGACGCCGAGTCCAGCTGCCGGATCAGTGTGACCAGGAGGAAACGTCGCTGCAAATTGCCGATGGCGGGCGCAACGTCCAGCGCGCCCTCCATCCCGACCAGCACCCCCGGCTCATCCAGGTCGCCCAGCGCCCGGATTGCTGGCAGGAGGGCGGCCTCGGTGCCCAGGGCACGGCCGATCGCCTCGCCCAGCGCCCGGCCCGCGCGGCGGCCCGGCACCCACACCTCGGTGTCGATCAGGGCGAAAGGGTCGTCTTCCAGGCCCCTGACCAGCTCTCGCGCCAGCACATCCAGAAAGGGCGCGCCGGCGGGGATGGAAAAGACCTTCTGCGCCGATTGGTCGAAGAGGCCCATATCAAGCGCTCCCAACCGCGCCGTCAGGCGGCAATGCCCGCCAGAAAGCGGTTGGCGTCGTCCAGCGCCTCGGGGTCACCGACATGCAGCCATGGGCCTTCCAGCTCCACCCCGCAGAGCCTGCCCCGCGCCAGCGCGATGTCCCAGGCCTTGTTGACGCTGAACGGCTCGCACGCAAACCCGTCCAGCAGGCGCGGATCCAGGATTTGCGCGCCAGCATAGACGAAGTCGGCGCGATCGTTGGGGTGACTGCCGCGGCGCTGGAGGGTGCCGTCGGCGGCGAGGTGGAAATCACCCCGGCCGGCATAACCGCGCGCGTGCTCGCGCCGCGCCAGCAGAAGCACCGCGTCGTGGCGCGCGGAATCGAACCCGCCGGCCAGGCGCTGGAAGGCACCCGGGTCGGTCCAGGTCTGGTCGGTATTGCACACGAAGATCGGGTCATCGCCCAGGAGACCACGGGCCTGAACCAGTGCACCGCCCGTCTCCATGAGCCGTGCGCGCTCGTCCGAGATGACAAGGCGGGGCATGCCGGCCTGCTGGGCGCGATTGCGGACATGGGCCTCCAGCTGGTCGGCCAGCCAATGCACATTGATGACCACAGTATCTAGGTCCATTGAGGCCAGCCGGTCAAGCATGTGGTCCACAAGGGCGCGCCCTCCCACCTGAACCAGCGGTTTGGGGACGCTGAAGGTCAGCGGGCGCATCCGCGTGCCCAGTCCGGCGGCCAGCACCATGGCGGCCTTCGGCAGGGCGCTCACTGCCCGGATTCCCAGCTGTCGACCGGCAGATGCCGTGCCACCCAGGCCGACACCGCGCCGAGGGCGGGATGCAGGAGGTTGCGCCGCAGCAGGCCGGTCACCCGTGGCAGCAGGGCCAGATACCGTTGCTTGCCGTCCCGGATCGCCAGCCGCGCGAAGATGCCGACGATCTTGGCATTGCGCTGGGCGCCCAGGACCGCATAGGCGGCTCGGAACCGCGCGCTGTCGGCAATGCCGGCCTCGGCCTCGTAAACAGCGATCATGTCGGTGGCCAGGGCAGGCGCAACGTCGCGGCGGGCATCCTCGAGCAGTGACACGAGGTCATACGCTCGGTGACCCGCCAGGCCGTCCTGAAAATCCAGCAGTCCGGTGCGTGCGGCGCCCGCGCGATCGGGCAGCCAGATCAGGTTCTGGGCGTGATAATCGCGCAGCACCATCACGGGCTCTTCGCCATCCAGGCGGTCGAACGCCGCATCCCATGCCGCATGGAAATCAGCCCGGGCGCTGTCGCCGACCTCGCGGCCCAGCAGCCGCGCCCCGAACCAGTCGGTCATCAGCGCCACTTCGGCGTGCAGCGCGGTGCGGTCATAACCCAGCAGCGGCCAGGCCCCGCCTTCGTGCTCGAGTTCCGGCGGCGCCGCGTGGCGGTGCAAGGACGCCAGCGCCGCGATCGCTGTCGCATAGAGGTCTGCCTCGGGCGCGCCGTCGGCCAGAACGTCGGCATAGACCGCGTCACCAAGGTCTTCGAGCACGGCAAGGCCCGCCGGACGATCCCAGCTCATCACCCGCGGCGCCGACAGGCCGGCGGCATTGAGGTGACGCGCAAACCCCACAAAGGCCTCGACCCGCGAAGCCGCCAGCCGGGCCTGGGCATTGTATCCTTCGGCAATGCGGCGGTCGCGGTCCCACGAGGGGTCGCACGGTGCGCTCTCGGCGCTGGGCGGGGCGTCCATCAGCATGGCCGTTGCGCCGTCCGGGCGACGCAGGCGGATATAGCGACGGGTGCTGGCGTCACCGGGCAAGGGATGCTCGGTGGCACCCTGGAACCCCGCTTGGGCGATCAGGCGGGCGCGCACGGTGTCGCGCATATGGGTGGTGTCGGTCGTTGTCACGTCAGTCCCCACTCCTGCGGTCCCGGGTGCCCGCCATGGGCGCTGAAGGTGACACTGCGGCCGCCGGACAGCGGTGCCAGGATGACGTCCAGCCGTCGCCCGGGAAGGAATGGCCCAAGCCGATCGGGCCATTCGATCAGGGTGGCAGCCTGGGTCCAGGCATCATCAAGACCCAGTTCCAGGGTCTCGCCGGGGCCGTCCAGCCGATAGAGATCACAGTGCCACAACTGGCCACGTTCGCCTTCATAGGTCTGCACCAGGCTGAAGGTCGGGCTGGGCACGTCTTCCTCGCGTCCGGTCCAGGCCGCGATCACCCCGCGCGCCAGCGTGGTTTTTCCTGCACCCAGCGGTCCGCCCAGGCAGATCAGGTCACCGACCTTGAAGTATGCGCCGATGGCCGCACCCAGCGCCACCGTGTGCGCGGCATCGGGCAAAAGCAGGACCGGGGAAGGAGCGCCGGTTTTCATGCTTCGATCGCTAGCGGCTGACCGCAGCGTGGTCCATGACCGGCCTGCGTGCGGGGCTGCGCCCGGCCTGGCATCCGCCGGTTCAGGGGCGGGTCGCCACGATGTCGAACCGGTTCTCGGCCTCACGCGTGGTCAGGGCAAGACCGGCGTCGCGGGCCAGCGCTGCAGCGTAATAGGGGTGGAAAAGGTGCGATTCCATCCCCTCAGCCGGTGTCTCCAGCCTGAATCCGCTGTGAAAGTGCGGTTTGACGAAGATTCGCGGCCCTTCGCACGCCACCGTAAATCCAAAGGGTGACGCTGTGGCCGAGAATGTGACCGTGCCGCCGCGCGGCATGGCCTCGCCCATGATGTAGAGCAGGTTCATCGCGGCGCGCAGGCCGTCGCGGGGTCCGCGGATACCGTCCACCCGCCAGACCAGTTCCGGCTGGAACAGGGTGAACATGTCCTCGATCTCGGTGCGGGCCTCGGACATGTCGCAGTCGACATTGCCCATCATGGCAGAGCCCGTCGCCAGCCGCAGGAAGCGCATCTTGATCCACGCCGCGCGCGAATTGCTGCGCAGCATCTCCTGATAGAGCGCGTGCTGGTCGGCCTGGGTGGCGTCATCCAGGCTGTCGATACAGTTGGTGATCGAACCGATCGAATTGCCCAGGTCATGACAGACCTTGGACGCCAGCAGGGCCGCCATCTGTGTGCCGGTGAGCATTGCGCGTTTTCCCCTCGACGCGGACCCTCGGAACGTGATCCCGCTCTTGGCGTGTTTCGGCCGCTTTGTCGATCATGCGGCAATCGGTCTGCCCACACTGCAGGCATGCGACGCTGCACCACGTCGCGGATGGCAGCTGAAACACAATGTGAAGCGACATGAACCCCGACATGGGTGTTCACTCGTGGAGCGGGCATGGGGCCCGCGCAACCGGCAAGGAGCGGCTCTATGGCTGTGGAAGCGCGTATTCGTGAATTGGACCAGCGCCATCGCGATCTCGACGCGGTGATCCGACAGACCGAGCGAAGCCCCGCCGCCGACCCTCATGAGATCGCCGCCCTCAAGAGGCGCAAGCTGCGCCTCAAGGAAGAGATCGAGCAATTGCGCGGCCGCGTCTCGTAAATCGCGAGGCGGCAGCCGATCTGCCGTTCAGGCGATACGGTCCGGTCGAAACTCGACGTCAGGGGATGGATCTGGGCCCCGGCTGTGCCGGGCCCGGGCAACAGCCTCCTGGCTGCGACCTGAGACACACACACCCGTCACCCCGGAACGGCTGAGCGAAGCGAAGACGCATCCGGGACCC
>DBAV01000047.1:5503-9328 GCA_002291875.1 Hyphomonadaceae bacterium UBA1001 | reverse complement strand
AGCGCGAGCTGATCATCGGCGATCGCCAGACCGGCAAGACGGCCATCGCGGTCGACACCATCCTGTACCAGCAGGAAGCCCACAAGACCAACGCGCCCGAGAGCGAGAAGCTGTACTGCGTCTATGTCGCGGTCGGCCAGAAGCGCTCGACCGTGGCCCAGATCGTCAAGACGCTGGAAGAGCGCGGGGCGATGGAATACTCGATCGTGGTCGCCGCCACCGCGTCCGATCCCGCGCCGCTGCAGTTCCTGGCCCCGTTTGCCGGGTGCGCGATGGGCGAGTACTTCCGCGACAACGGGATGCACGCGCTGATCATCTATGACGACCTGTCCAAGCAGGCCGTGGCCTATCGCCAGATGTCGCTGCTGCTGCGCCGCCCGCCGGGCCGCGAGGCCTATCCGGGCGACGTGTTCTATCTGCACTCGCGCCTGCTCGAGCGCGCGGCCAAGCTGAACGAGGATTATGGGGCGGGGTCGCTGACGGCGCTGCCGGTCATCGAGACCCAGGCCAATGACGTGTCGGCCTATATCCCGACCAATGTGATCTCGATCACCGATGGCCAGATCTTCCTCGAGACCGACCTGTTCTTCCAGGGCATCCGCCCGGCCGTGAATGTCGGCATCTCGGTGTCGCGGGTGGGCTCGTCGGCCCAGATCAAGGCCATGAAGACGGTCGCCGGGCCGATCAAGGGCGAGCTGGCGCAGTATCGCGAGATGGCCGCCTTCGCCAAGTTCGGCTCGGACCTGGACGTGACCACCCAGCGCCTGCTGAACCGCGGTGCGCGCCTGACCGAACTGCTCAAGCAGCCGCAATACGCCCCTCTGCCTGTCGAGGAGCAGGTGGCGCTGATCTTTGCCGGCACGCGCGGCTATGTCGACAAGGTGGCCGTCGACCAGGTCGGCCGCTATGAGCAGGAACTGCGGCGCTGGCTGCGCACCGAGCGTGCCGACCTCCTGGACACCATCCGCACCTCGAAAAAGCTGGACAAGGGATCGGACGCCGAAAAGGCGCTTGCGCAGGCGCTCGAGGCGTTCAACGCGCAATTCCTGGCCTGATCCATGCCCAGCCTCAAGAGTTATCGCGTCCGCATCTCGAGCGTGAAATCCACGCAGAAGATCACCAAGGCGATGCAGATGGTGGCCGCTTCCAAGCTGAAGCGGGCCCAGGAGGCGGCCGAGCGCGCACGCCCCTATGCGCGGCGCATGGCCAGCGTGATTGCCAACCTGGCCGCCGGTGTCAGCGGCCAGGACGCGCCGCGCCTTCTGGCCGGCACCGGCAGCGATCAGGTGCACCTGCTGGTGGTCGCGACCGCCGAGCGCGGCCTGTGCGGCGGGTTCAACGCCCAGATCGCGCGCCTGGCCCGCGAGGAGATCGCGCGGCTGGAGGCGACGGGGCGGACCGTCAAGGTGCTGACCGTCGGCAAGAAGGGCCGCGACATCCTCAAGCGCGTCCATGCCAGCCGGCTGGTCGGGCACATCGACCTGTCCGAGGTGCGCACCGTGGACTCCTCGATCGCCCACCGCATCGGCGAGGAGGTCCGCGCAATGTTCGACGCGGGCGGCTTTGACGTCTGCACGCTGATCTATTCGCGGTTCCGCTCGGCCATCCAGCAGATCCCAACCGCCCAGCAGATCGTGCCGGCGGTGGCGCCCGCAGCCGACGCCGCCGCGGCGCCCGACCTGCGCGGCGCGCTCTACACCTATGAACCCAACGAGAGCGTGATCCTCGAGGCGCTGCTGCCGAAATATGTCGATGGCCAGATCTTCTCGGCGATGCTCGAGAACCAGGCCGGCTTCTTCGGCGCCCAGATGGGTGCGATGGACAACGCCACCCGCAATGCCGGCGACCTGATCAAGAAACTGACGCTGCAGATGAACCGCAAGCGCCAGGCCATGATCACCACCGAACTGACCGAAATCATCGCCGGCGCCGAGTCGGTGTGAACGCGACAGCATTGACAGCAACGCCAGCGAAACCCATCCAGCCACCATGGCCGACCTGACGATCCACGATTTTCCCGATGACGCGTTTGCCACGCTCGTCGCTCGCGCGGCGCGGTCGGGCCGCACTGTCAACGAGGAAGTTCTGGCCATCCTGGCCCGGCTGGCCGACGAGCCTCGCCTTGAAGGCGAAGGCGAAAAGCCGGCGGCGTGTGATCCTGATGCCGCAGCGGAACATCTCCGCGAGCTTGTCCGCCAGGCCAATGGCGGTCTCGAGCCGGGCGACAGCGTCGACCAGTTTCTGGCTGACCGCAGGGTCGAGGCCGCGCTCGAGGAACTGGACGTCAGCAAACAGGTCGCCGAACATCTTCGCTGGCGGGCGAGCGCATGAAGATCCTCGACAGTTCTGCGGTTCTTGCCTTTCTGTTGGGCGAGCCGGGCGGCCAGGTGGCCCGACAGGCTTTTTCAACGGGCCTGATGTGCTCGGTGAACTATGGCGAGGTGATCACGCGGTATTCGCGCACCGGTGTCGCGGTTTCGGACATCACGCCACTGGTCTCCACGCTGGGTTTCGGTATTGAACCCTTCACCGAGGAACAGGCCGTGTTGGCGTCGCGGCTCTATTCCAAAAGGCACCTCAGCCTTGGCGATCGGGCGTGCGTGGCCCTCGCGCAGTCGCGCAAGCTGCCGGTGATGACCGCAGACCGCGCCTGGGCCAGCCTTGACCTTCCCGTCACCGTGGAGCTGATCCGATGACCACCGCCCCCACGTCCGTGCTGGCCACCTGCCGGGCCGTCGCTGTCGGCGGGCGGGCCGGCGGCAAGGTGTCGATCAACGGCACCGGCCTGTTCATCCACACCGAACATCCCAAGGGGCTGGGCGGTTCGGGCGAGGGCAGCAATCCCGAACAGCTGTTCGCCATGGGGTATGCGTCGTGCTTCAACGGCGCGCTGATGCATGTCGCCGGCCAGCGCAAGCTGGACGTCGCCAGGGCGCGTGTGACCTGCGAGGTGGACATCGGCCCCGCCCCGGGCGGCGGCTTTGCCCTGGCCGTCCGCCTGTCCGCCCACATGCCCGGCCTCGACCCCGCCACCGCACGCGAGCTGATCGAGGCGGCCCACCAGGTCTGTCCCTATTCCAACGCCACCCGCGGCAATGTGCCCGTCGAACTTTCCATCGTCTGAGCAAGAGAGAGCACCCATGACCAAACCCGTCCAAGGCCGTATCGCCCAGGTGATCGGCGCCGTCGTCGACGTCGAGTTCGAAGGCACGCTGCCCGACATCCTGAACGCGCTGGAAACCGACAACAATGGCAACCGGCTGGTGCTGGAGGTGGCCCAGCACCTTGGCGAGTCGACCGTGCGCGCCATCGCGATGGACGCCACCGAGGGTCTGGTGCGCGGCCAGCCCGTGACCGACACCGGCAATCCGATCATGGTGCCCGTCGGCCCGGCCACCCTGGGCCGCATCATCAACGTCATCGGCGAACCGATCGACGAGGCCGGCCCGATCGTCTCGACGGTCGGCGCCCGCTCGATCCACCGCGCCGCCCCGGCCTTTGTCGACCAGAAGCCCGAACCCGAGGTGCTGGTGACCGGCATCAAGGTCGTCGACCTGCTGTGCCCCTATGCCAAGGGCGGCAAGATCGGCCTGTTCGGCGGCGCCGGCGTCGGCAAGACCGTGCTGATCCAGGAACTGATCAACAACATCGCCAAAGCCTATGGCGGCTATTCGGTGCTGGCGGGCGTGGGCGAACGCACGCGCGAGGGCAATGACCTCTATCACGAGATGATCGAGTCCAAGGTGAACGTGGACCCCAAGGAGAACAACGGTTCGACCGAGGGTTCGCGCTGCACCCTGGTGTATGGCCAGATGAACGAGCCGC
>DBAV01000047.1:0-5169 GCA_002291875.1 Hyphomonadaceae bacterium UBA1001 | reverse complement strand
CAGATGAACGAGCCGCCGGGCGCGCGCGCCCGCGTCGCGCTGACGGGCCTGGCGCAGTGCGAGTATTTCCGCGACGAGGAAGGCAAGGACGTGCTGTTCTTCGTCGACAACATCTTCCGCTTTACCCAAGCCGGTTCGGAAGTGTCGGCGCTCCTGGGCCGCATCCCCTCGGCGGTGGGCTATCAGCCGACCCTGGCCACCGACATGGGCGGCCTGCAGGAGCGGATCACCTCGACCGTCAAGGGTTCGATCACCTCGGTCCAGGCCATCTATGTGCCCGCCGACGACCTGACCGACCCGGCCCCCGCCACCTCGTTCGCCCACCTGGATGCGACCACGGTGCTGAACCGCTCGATCGCCGAAAAGGGCATCTATCCGGCGGTCGATCCGCTGGACTCGACCTCGCGCATTCTCGACCCGCTGGTGGTGGGTGATGAACACTACACGGTGGCGCGCCGGGTGCAGGAGACGCTGCAGCGTTACAAGGCGCTGCAGGACATCATCGCGATCCTGGGCATGGACGAGCTGTCCGAAGAGGACAAGATGACAGTCCAGCGCGCCCGCAAGATTGAGCGTTTCCTGTCCCAGCCCTTCCATGTCGCCGAAGTGTTCACCGGCTCGCCCGGCAAGCTGGTGGCGCTCGAGGACACGATCCGCGGGTTCAAGGGCCTGGTGGACGGCGAGTACGACCACCTGCCCGAGCAGGCCTTCTACATGGTCGGCTCGATCGACGAGGCGATCGAAAAGGCTCGCAAGCTGGCCGCCGAAGCGGCCTGACCGGAGCGCTGACGTCTGAATGACGGAAACGGGTCCGGGAACGGGCCCGGGCCCGTGGTCCGAGGCTCCTCGGGTCGCGGCGGATGGTGCGCGGTCGAACATCTGTCGGGCAGGCCCGCAGTCCGGTCACCAGAGGGTGCGGGCCCCAAACGCGGCGATGACGGGGTCCAGTGTTACCACGGTCCACCCATCGACCAGTGCATGGGCGGCGATGATCCGGTCCCACGGGTCACGAGAGATCGCTGTGTCGAGCCTTCCCGCCCGTTCGGCCAGCTCTGGTCTGATCGGAAGTCCATCAATCCTGAGCGCACCGCACAGTGTGTCGTATGCCAACGGAAGCGGTGGCAATTTGCCACGCGCCACCCTCAGTGCGATCTCGTACGCGGACGCTGCGGAAACGCCCACCGCGTTCTGGGGCGAGCAGACAGCATCGATCACCGTCTGAGTCAGGTGTTCGGGTGCGCTGACAAACCACAACAATGCATGCGTATCGAGCAGCAGCCGCATCAGCTGTCTGGATCATCCGGAAACAACCGACTTTCGATCGCGTCTTGAGGGTCCGGCTCGAACAGTTCGTAGGGGGCGTCGCAGGTCCAACCCATTTGCCGCAGGATCCCGGGACGCCGCCGGCCGGTTGGCGCTGTGGCGACCAGCCTCACCGCGGGCTGGCCCGCGCGTGCGATCACAACCTCCTCTCCGCGCTCGGCGGCGGCGATCAGTTCCGACAAGCGGGCCTTGGCCTCGGCGACATTCATCTGGATCGGCATGGATGGATCGGCATGGACCAACCTTGGTCCAAGCCGGCTCTGTTCAAAACGATGATCCGGAATGCGGTGCGCCTGTCCATGGGTGTCAGGGCAGTTCAAGGACCCATGCCGCCAGCACCTTGCCCATTTCGGGATTGAACGGGCCAGGTGGAGCGCCGCCGCCGGCGGCGATGTTGCCCGCGCGGGCTTCGTCACGCGTGCCGTCCAGCCCGAAGCCATGGCCGGTGCGCGCCAGCGGGACAAAGCGTGCCGTCCCCGGACGATAATGGTTCACGATGTCGACGATCAGGCGATGGTCCCGGTCGTCGATCGCGGCAAAATCGCTCTCGCCATAAATCGTCAGCACCGGCACTTCGGTGTCACGCCACGCAGCCGCAAGCCGCAGGTCGGCGATCTGGCGCCAGTAGGATATGTCCCGGGCAAGGATCTGCTCCTCGCCATTCCATCCCAACGCCTCGCGCAGCAGGCGCCGATGATCCGCATTGTCATCGGCGATCCGGGCCAGCGGTGTGGCCTCGTTGAAGATGCGATCGAAGACGGGCCGCAGCGCCTCGGACATCGCCTCGCTTTCGGCCGGGTCGGCGGCCGCGGAGGGGAAACCCTGAAGCCGGTACAGTTCGATCATGTAGTCGTGCCAGTTGCGCACGGCGGTTCCCATGACGGCCACCCCGGCCAGCCCCCCGCGCCGCGCGGCGATCAGCGGGGCCTGAATCCCGCCCATCGAATGCCCAAACAGCACGATGCGACCCGGAGCGACGCCGTGGCGCGACACCAGCGCGTCGAGGCCCGCCTCGAACCCGTCGAGTTCGGCGGCAAAATCGCCCGCCATGCAGTCCGGTCCGCCGAGGCTGTCGCCCACGCCGGCCTTTTCGATGCGATAGACTGCCAGTCCCTGGGCAATGAGGCTCTGCGCCAGAGCCCGATAGGGGTGGGCCGGTGTGGGCCCCTCGACACTTCCGCACGGATAGCCCTGAATGAGGAAGATGACGGGGGCGCCTGGAGCGGGCCGGGTGGGGCGGACGAGGATATCGCGCAGCATCCCGCCGCGGAACGACACGGCACCGAGGCTGACGGTCCCTCCGTCGAACGTTTCAGGTGGCCGCGCGATCGCCGATGTCCGCGCTTCGCGCGTCCGAGCGCCACGCACAAAGGTGAACCGCACGCCAGCGCCCGCTCGCAGCGTCGAGGCGGCTCGGGTCAGGCCGGGCCCGTCCGTGATCGTCTGGCCGTTCAGGGCGGTGATCACATCGCCGACCCGAAGCCCGGCTTCGGCCGCGGTCAGTCCGGGCGTGATGGCCCCGATCAGGACACCGGGCGGACCTTCGACAGGCTGCGCCTGAACGCCAAGTGCTGCACGCCGTGTCAGCTCCGCCTGCTGCTGTGCGATGGCGGGCAGCGCCGCGACCATCATCAGCAGCCATGCCGCAATCCAGCGCCAGAGGGTCAAAGGGCTGCTCCCGCGATTTGTGTGTTCCGTCTTCGTGCGTTCGCCCATGACGCGCAATCGACGTTCTCGACCCCGGCCACACCATGGCCGTGCGCTTGCGGTCCGGCTTGCTGTCACGGACGCGTCGTGGTGCTGGATTAGCCGGCGCGGGCTGGCTATCGGAGCGGCGTGACCGCGAGGAGGGTACGCGCATGGCATTCGCAAGACATCGGGGCTGGGTGGCCCCCGGACTTCTGGCAGGCCTGCTGGCGCTCGCCGCCTGCGGACAGCCCGCTCCGCCGCAGGCCGCTGGCGGTGCGACCGGCGATGCCGGGGCCGAGGCGATCCAGATCGTCGGCTCGTCGACCGTGTTTCCCTTCACCTCGGTGGTGGCCGAACGCTTTGGTTCGGCCGGCGCCTTCCGCACGCCGGTGGTCGAGATGACGGGCACGGGCGGCGGCATCTCGCAGTTCTGTTCGGGTGTCGGCCCGCAGACCGCCGATGCGGTCAATGCCTCGCGCCGGATGAAAGCCTCCGAGTTCGACCTGTGCCGATCGAACGGGGTCAATGACATCATCGAGATCAAGATCGGCTTTGACGGGATCGTGGTCGCCAATTCGCGCGAGGGCCCGGCCATGGCGCTGCGCCCCGAGGACATCTGGAAAGCGCTGGCGCGCGAGGTCTTCGTCAATGGCCAGCTGGTGCCCAACCCGCACCGCACCTGGCGCGACGTCAACCCGGCGCTGCCCAACATCCCGATCCTGGTCTATGGCCCGCCGCCCACCTCGGGCACCCGCGACAGCTGGAACGAGCTGGCGATGGAAGCCGGTGCCAAGCGCATCCCCGAGGTGATGGCGCTGAACGACGGCACCGATGCCGGCGAGGAACGCTTTGAAACCGTCGCCCGCACCATCCGCGGCGACGGTGTGTGGATCAATTCCGGCGAGAACGACAACGCCATCGTCCAGACCCTGACCAAGACCCCGCAGGCCTTTGGCGTGTTCGGCTTCTCGTTCCTCGAAGAGAACATGGAGCGGCTTCAGGGGGCCACCATCGGCGGTGTCGCGCCGACCACGACCGACATCACCAGCGGGCGCTATCCGGTGTCGCGTTCGATGTACATCTATGTGAAGGCCCAGCACCTGGGCGTCACGCCGGGCCTGCAGGAGTTCATGCAGGAGTTCGCCTCTGACCGCGCGACCGGCCCCCAGGGCTATCTGACCGATATCGGCCTGGTGCCACTGCCGGCGGCCGAGCACGAGGCCAACAAGGCGGTGGTCACCAATCGCACGGTGATGTCGCGTCCCGAGGCCTGAACGCGGCGCCCTGACCCGACCCGAGGATGACCGCTGCGGGTGTTGACAGCCCGGTGCGCTGTGGCAGCGTGCGCGGCGGTTGGCGTCGGTCTTGGGCGGCTGGCGCACCGACGGGGCGGTGACAGGCAAGATGACGACCCACGACATGCTGGACAGGCCCGGGCGTCGCGCCCCCGCGCGAGAGGCGCTCGGTGCCGGGGCAGCATGTCCGGCCCAGATGGCCCCGCCGCTCGACCTCGATCGCGCCATCGACGAGGTGGCAACCCAGTGCCTGCTCTATCGCTCGCGCATGACGGCGCGGGCGGTCACGCGCCTCTATACCGAAGGGTTCCGCGCGGCCGGCCTGTCGAACGCCGCCCAGTTTTCCCTGCTGGTGGCGATCCGGCGCGGCCAGTGGTCCAGCCTGGTCGAACTGGCCGACCGGTTGGGCCTCGAGCGCTCGACCCTGGTGCGCAATATCCAGACGCTGGAAAACGAGGGGCTGGTGGCCAGCCACAGCGACGGCCCCGGCATCGCCAAGCGACTGACGGTCACCGCGCGCGGCGAGAGCCTGCTGGCGGCGGCCTATCCGGTCTGGCGCGACATGCAGCAGCGCCTGGCCGCCGAACTGCACGAACCCGACTTCCACGAGATCCGCCGCGCGCTGCGCGGCCTCGGCAAGGCCGCCATGCGCCTTCAGGATGGCGACTGAAGGTCACCCGGGCCACCGCAGCAGGCCCCGCCCCTGCGCTGCGACCGCGACGCAGATTGCCCAATGGAAAGCACCGTCATCCCGGCCGGAGCGCAGCGCAGAGCCGGACCCAGCCCGCCAAATATGTCCAGCAACCGCAGAAACCGCCGCTGGCCCATTGCTCTCAAACCCCACCCTCGGTGGATAGGTCCC
>DBAV01000115.1 GCA_002291875.1 Hyphomonadaceae bacterium UBA1001 | reverse complement strand
TCGGTGGTGATGGTCAGCTGCCCGCCCGGCTGCAGCCCCGCAATCAGCACCGGCCGGCGCATCGCCCGCGCCGCATAGATCGCCGCCGTATACCCCGCCGGCCCCGAGCCGATGATCACGATGGGCGCATGGCGGGGCGACGGGGTCTGCGACATTGGTGGCTCCGTGCTCAAGGATTCGGTGTCAAGGACATGGCGGTCCGATCGCGCGGAGTCGACCCCCGGAGCGCGGGCCTCCGTGCCCGCACCCGGACCGGGAAAATGCGGGCACGGAGGCCCGCGCTCCGGCGCGCCCTCACATGTGCTTTTTGACCGGGAGCAGATCGGGGAATACCGGGTCGCGTTTCTGGGCTTTGGCCATGAACGCCTCCATCATGTGGGGCGGGGCGAACATGCCGGTCTGCCAGGTGGCGATGTAGTCCAGCGCGTCGCGGATCGAGTGGTCGCGGGCATAGTTGATCATCACCTTGGACCCCGCCACGGCGAGGGGGCTTTTCGAGGCGATTTCGCGCGCGGTGGCCATCACCGCCTCCAGCATGGCCTCATGGGTGGGATAGACCTCGTTGACGAGGCCGATCTCGCGCGCGCGGCGGGCATCGAGGCGCCGGCCGGTATAGGCCAGCTCGCGCACATGGCCCTCGGGGATCAGCTTGCACAGGCGCGGGAAGGTGCCGACATCGGCGGTCATGCCGATATTGATCTCCTGGATGCAGAAAAAGGCATCCTCGGTGGCCCAGCGGATGTCACACGCGCTGGCAAAGTCCACCGCCCCGCCAATGCACCCGCCCTGGATCGCCATCAGCACCGGCATGCGCGCCTGGTCCAGACAGCTGAAGGTGTCCTGCAGGTGATGCACATGACGGCGGAAGGCCTCGGCCCGAATGGCCGGATCGCCGCCGGGTGCGCCGGTCACGCCCTCGCCGTCGGTGAACACGCCCAGGTCCATGCCGGCCGAGAAATGCTTGCCGGTGGACGAGATGACGATGACGCGCGCGCGGGCGTGGTCGTCGATGTCACGGATGATGGCCGGCAGCTCGTTCCAGAACGCGCGCGTCATGGTGTTCATGGCGTCGGGACGGTTCAGGCGGACATGGGCGACGTGGTCCTCGATGGACACATCGAAACAGGTCCAGGCCTGGGTGGCGGTGTGGGGTGCAGCGTCTGGCATGGGTCATCCTCGGTTTGGCGAACGATAGCCCGCCCTCGGCACCCCTGCCAAGTGGCCCACCCCTGCGATCACAAGCATCCCCGGCCCCATCGCATGGCCGCGCCGGGCCCCTTCCACCACGTTCCGGGGATGGGTGCCGGATACAGGTTCGCTGTGCTCGCCGGTTCCGGGATGACGGGTCTTATGAGGTGCGGAAGGGCGCTGGGGTGGTTCAGGTGTCCTTCTTGATGCTGGCGCCGGCGCTTTCCTTGACCAGCTTGATGGCGTGGTCGCAGTCGGCCTCTTTCACATAGCCTTCGCTGGCGGTGGCGATGATCTTGTGATTGCCGGCCCGCAGGCGCCAGCGCCACTGGCCGCGCGCGTCCTTGTACTTCTGAAAGGTCATGGTTCCACTCCCACGCTGGGTGCGCCGTCCTGGCCGCCCGGAGGGGCGCCCGGCACATCCCGCCTCCTGGCGGCAGGGGTTCCATTGCGTGCCGCCATTGCCAGCCTAACCCGGCGCGGGCGCGTGTCCAGCGATTCGATGGCCACAGGGCTCAGGGTCGCAAGATGGTGAAGCGCACCAGCTCGGTCCTGGGCAGCGCCCATTCGGGTTCCAGCTCGGCGGCCCGGCGCAGGTCGGCATAGGCGCCGCGCACATCGCCCGTGGTCTCGCGCGCGATGGCGCGGTTGAAGTGGGCAGCGGCGGGGCGCGTGGGCATGCGGGCCACGCCCAGGTCCAGCGCGGCCAGCGCCTCTTCGGGGCGCTCGAGGCGCAGCAGGGCCGCGCCGCGATTGACATGCGGATCGCCCAGCTCGGGTGCCAGCGCGATGGCGGCATCGAAGTCGCGAAGGCCCGCCTCCAGCGCGCCGCGGCGAAGCTGGACGATGCCGCGATTGGTCAGGGTGGCGGCGCGGTCCACCCTGCCCAGGCGCCCCTCGGCGAGGGCACGGCTGCAGGTGTCCAGGGTGGTGCTCGAATCCGATCCCCCATCGACCATGCGGAAACACGATTCGCCCAGGCCCGATCCCAGGACGGTGACGGCGGCCCGGGCGGGCGGGGTCGCAAGCATGGTCGCGCCCAGGGCGGCCAGTGCAGCCAGCGCGGTGACGACCGCGGCGCGCGGGGCGGGCCTGGCGGTCAGGTTGGCGATAGGGGTGGAGCGGGACTCTGGCATGGTGACCTCCCTCTGCGGGCGCCACCCTACACCCGCGCCGTGCGCGCTCCAAGCGCAACCTGACCCCGGGCGCGGGGCGCTCAGGCCGCGCCGGGCCCGAACAGCACGTCGTCCATGCCGTAAAGGCCAGGTGGCACATCACCCAGAGCCCAGTGGGCGGCTGCGAGCGCCCCCCGGGCGAACAGGCCCCGGTCGGCGGCGATGTGAGTCAGGCGCACCGATTCCGCCTCGGCCAGGAAGGCCACCTCGTGCTCGCCCACCACCCCGCCGCCACGCCGCACGGCGAACCCGATCGAGCCCTCGCCCCGCGCGCCGGTGCGTCCCGGGCCCTCATGCGCAAGGGCGCCGCCTCCGCGCCCCTCGGCCGCCGCGCGGGCCAGCAGCAAAGCCGTGCCCGAAGGCGCATCCACCTTGCGCCGGTGATGGGTCTCGAGAATTTCGATGTCCCAGTCGGGACCAAGGGCCCGCGCGGCGCGCCGCACCAGCCCCGCCAGCACGTTCACGCCCATCGAGAAATTGCCCGACCGCACGACCACGACCCGGCGCGCGGCCTCGGCCAGGGCCGCCTCGTCGGCGGTGTCGAGGCCGGTCGTTCCGACCACCAGGGCCCGGACGGGGGTGGTGTCCAGCCGCGCCAGGGCATCGGACAGCGCCTGCGGCGTGGTGAAATCCACCCACACCGCGGCATGGGCAGCGGCCTGCTCGACCGAGGGGGTGGCGGTGACGCCGATGCGCGGGCGGCCCACCAGCTCGCCCACATCACGGCCCAGCGTCAGCGAGCCGGGGCGCTCGGTGGCGCCGGCGATCTGAAAGCCTGCGGGATCGTCCAGGGCGGCGCGCAGCAGCGCCTGACCCATCCGCCCGGCCACGCCTGCAATGGCGATGGCGCACGGGGCCCGGTCGCTCAACCCGGCTTCTCCTCGGCCAGCGGCACGCCGTACAGTTCCAGCCTGTGGTCGACCAGGCGATAGCCCAGCCGGCGCGCGATCTCTTCCTGCAGGCGCTCGATCTCGGGATCGACGAATTCGATCACCTTGCCGGTGCGGGTGTCGATCAGATGGTCGTGGTGCTGCTCGGTGACCTCCTCGAAGCGGGTGCGTCCGTCACCGAAATCATGGCTCTCGAGGATGCCGTGCTCGGTCAGCAGGCGCACCGTGCGATACACCGTGGCGATCGAGATGTCGGGGTCGATGGCGGCGGCTCGCCGGTGCAGCTCCTCGACGTCGGGGTGGTCCTTGGACACCGACAGCACGCGCGCGATCACACGGCGCTGGTCGGTCATGCGCAGGCCCTTGGCGATGCAAAGCTTTTCGATGCGGTCCACCGGTCCCTCCCGTGGCGCCGGAAACATGATTCCCGACCGGATATGTGGCGACAGGACGCACGAGTCGAGGGGTCATTCGTCCGCGAGGGTGGATGCCGCCATCACGAGCGCATCGCGCGCCCCGCCGTCCGGCGCGGGGTAATAACCACGTCGCATCCCGACCGGGGCGAAGCCCAGCCGACGATAGAGCGCCAGCGCCGGCGCATTGTCGACGGCCACCTCCAGGGTCATCCTGTGCACCCCCTGCGCCCGCGCCGTCTGCAGCAAGGTGCGCACCAGCACCCCGCCGACACCGACCGCGCGGTGGGCCGGGTGGACGGCCAGGGTCAGCACCTGGCCCTCGTCGGCGGCACACTGGGCCAGCACAAAGCCGACAGGCCGCCCTTCGACCTCGGCCACCACGCCCAGGGTCGTGTCGGCCATCAGCGTCGCCAGCATGGCCAGTGCCGTCCAGGGCACCTCGAAGGCGCTGGCGTACAGTTCGGTCAAGGCGATGGCGTCGTCGGGCCGGGCCGGACGCAGGAGCGGCAGCGCCGGCGACAGGCCGTCAGGGGGGAGGGGCATAGGGCGCACGCAGATAAAGCGCGTTCGGCGGATGGGTGGCGGGGTCGCGGCCGCCGGCAAGCCGCGCCAGCAGCGTGACGTCGGGCGCCCGGATGCAAAGGCGCGCCGGCACATCCTCGGCCCCCTGAAAGGGCGCGGCATGGACGGATGCTCCGGGGCCCAGCGCGTTCTCCAGCGCACCCAGCGCTGCGGGGATGTCGGCGAACGCCGCAGGCGCCAGGACACAGGCGTCTTCGCCGTCCCATCCACCCGCAAATGCTGCTGCGCCCGCCACCACGATCGCCCCGCGCGGCCGGCCCGGCGAGGCGGCGGCCAGAACCTCGAGCGTGCTGACGCCAACGCAGGCCACCGACCGCGCCAGCGCCAGACCGCGCGCAAATGCCAGCCCGATCCGCACGCCGTTGAAACTGCCGGGCCCGGTGGTCACCGCGATCCGTTCGAGCTGGTCGAAGCGCACCTGCGCGCGCGCCATCAGCGCCTCCACAAGGCGCGCAATGCGTTCGGCCTGGCCGGTGCGCTGGCGGTCCTCGACCAGCGCCACAGGCGTGCCGTCGCGGCTGAAAATGCCTGCCGCCATGCCGTCGATCGAGGTGTCCAGCGCGAACAGCATCTCAGGCGATCTGGCACGCCTCGTCGAAGTCCAGCCGCGGCAGGCGCGGGAAAAGCCTCTCGGCGTCGCCATGCCCGACATTCACCAGAAAGTTCGACCGCCAGCCCAGCGGGGCCAGGAATTCCCGGTCGACGCCCGCCCGGTCGAAGCCCGACATCGGCCCGACATCCAGCCCCAGCGCACGCGCCGCGATCATCAGATAGGCCCCCTGCAGCGTGCCATTGCGGAAGGCGGCATCGAAGGTGATCTCGGGCGAGCCGGTGAACCATTCGCGCGCCTCGGGCGCATGGGGAAACAGCCTCGGCACCTGGTCATAAAACGTTTCGTCCCATGCCACGATCACCGTCCAGGGGGCCGAGGCGGTCTTGGCCCGGTTGCCCTCGGACATCAGCGGCAGCAGGCGCGCCTTGCCCTCTGGTGTGCCCACCCAGACAAAGCGCGCGGGCGAGCAGTTGGCGCTGGTCGGTCCCATCTTCGCCAGGTCATAGACCGCGCGGATCAGCGCCTCGGGCACGCTGTCGGGGGTAAAGCCATTGTGGCTGCGCGCGGTGCGCAGGATGGTGTCGAGGGCCTGGTCGGCCAGGGCGGGTCGGTCGGTCATCCGGTGCAGCTAGTGCACCTGGTCCGCTTTTCCCATTCCATCTTGTGCGTGCACCCCTGGAGACAGCGTGATGGGCGCGACCATTGACCGCGGCGCGGCCGTTCGCTTTACCGCGCGCAACCCATCACGCGCTGCCGGGCCCGCGCCCGTGCCACACCGTCAGGAGCCCGGACCATGAATCTCGCCGAACTGAACCGGATCGCCGAAGCCATGGTCGCGCCCGGCCGCGGCATCCTGGCGGCCGACGAGAGCACCGGCACCATCGCCCGCCGCTTCGAGGCGATCGGGGTCCAGAACACCGAGACCAATCGCCGCGACTATCGCGAGCTGATGTTCCGCGCCAAACCCGCGATGGACTATGTCTCGGGTGTCATCCTGTTCGATGAGACGATCTGGCAGGACGCCGCGGACGGCACCCCGCTGGTCAGGCTGATCGAGGACGCGGGCTCGATCCCGGGCATCAAGGTCGATGAGGGGATCGAGGCGCTGCCCGGCTTTCCCGGCGAGACCGTCACGCGCGGCCTCGACGGGCTGTCCGCCCGGCTGCCCAAATACCACGCGCGCGGCGCACGCTTTGCCAAGTGGCGCGCGGTCATCGACATCGCAGACGCCATGCCCACCCGCGGCGCGATCGCAGCCAATGCCCATGCGCTGGCGCGCTATGCCGGCCTGTGCCAGGCCAATGGCATCGTCCCGATCGTCGAGCCCGAAGTGCTGATGGACGGCGCGCATTCGATCGACCGCTGTTTCGAGGTGACCGAGGCGGTGCTGAAGGCCACGTTCGACGCGCTGTTCGAACAGCGGGTCCAGCTCGAGGGCATCGTCCTGAAGCCGAACATGGTCGTGGCTGGCAAGAAGGCCCCGCGTCAGGCCGGTGTCGACGAGGTGGCCGAAAAGACCATCACCTGCCTCAAGATCACCGTGCCTTCGGCGGTGCCGGGCATCGCCTATCTCTCGGGAGGCCAGTCCGACGAGGACGCCACCGCCCACCTGAACCGCATGAACCAGATCGGCGGTTTTCCGTGGAAGATGACCTTCTCCTATGGCCGCGCCCTGCAGGCCGCGCCGCAGAAGGCCTGGTCGGGCCGCCCCGAGAATGTCGCCGCCGCCCAGCGTGCCTTCCTGCACCGCGCCCGGATGAACGGCCTGGCCAGCCTCGGCCGCTGGACGCCCGACGTCGAAAAAGCCGCCGCGTAATTCCCCGTCATCCCCGCTACAGCGCATGGCCGCGCCGGCACCCGGCAACCAACCTTTGAGGATAGGTCCCGGATACCGGTTCGC